>JAYVGJ010000001.1:0-18643 GCA_043772375.1 Raineyaceae bacterium
CCTTTTTGATAAAGTTCGTAGGTTTTTGGGTCATTTTCTGGAATATTATCAACATCAATATCAATATTTTTATTTTTTTTGATAAGAATAACGGCATCAGCAATGATTGTAAGGGTTTTTAGTCCCAAAAAGTCCATTTTGAGCATACCCGCATACTCAACGACCTTGCCATCAAACTGCGTTACGAGCAAATTAGACTCTGAGGAGGTGCAAACAGGTATATAATTGGTGATGTCGTCAGGCGCAATAATGATGCCTGCAGCGTGTACGCCCCTATTACGTACAGAGCCTTCCAAAATAAGTGCCTCACGCAGGACTGTAGCCCGCAAATCCTTGCCTTTTAGAATATCTTTTATCTCATCTTTCTCATATTCGTTTTTGAGTTGTGTTCCAGGCTTGTCGGAGATGAGTTTTGTGAGTTTAGTTGTTTCATCAAGCGGGAGTTCTAGCACACGTCCCACGTCTTTAATGGCAGATTTTGCCGCCATAGTGCCATAAGTGATGATTTGAGCAACTTGATTTCTGGTATATTTCTCAACGACATAATCAATGACACGTTGTCTGCCCACGTCATCAAAATCAGTATCAATATCAGGCATAGAAACCCTCTCTGGATTAAGGAAACGCTCAAAAAGTAGGTTATATTTAATTGGGTCAATGTTTGTGATGCCAATACAATACGCTACGGCACTTCCTGCGGCACTTCCACGCCCAGGACCAACGGCAACGCCCATATTACGAGAGGCATTGATGAAATCTTGCACAATCAAAAAGTAGCCTTCAAAGCCCATTTTGCCCATTACGGAGAGTTCAAAGTTTAATCTTTCCTCTACTTCTGGGGTAATGTCTTTGTATTTTTTCTTTGCGCCTTCAAAAGTAAGGTATTTTAGGAAATCAAATTGCGTATCAAAACCTGCAGGCAAGGGAAAATTAGGCATCAAAACGTCCCTTTTGAGGTTTATTTTCTCTATTTTGTCATAGATTTCGTTTGTATTATCAATGGAAAATGGCACATCTTTAAAAAGTGTGTTCATTTCTTGTTGTGTTTTGAAGTAAAATTCATTGTTTGGGAACGCAAAACGCCCTTTTATGCTTTCTTCATAATTTACTTTTGGTTCTGATTGTTTTGCGCCCGTATTGATGCAAAGCAGAATATCGTGAGCGTTTGAGTCCGTTTCTTCTACATAATGGGAGTCGTTTGTGGCAATAACTTTGATGTTATATTTTTGAGCAAAGCGCATCAAAGTCTGATTTACGTCTTCTTGCGACATTCCGTTATCATTGATATTGAGCAAGTTATGCCTTTGAATTTCAATATAGAAATCTTCCCCAAAAACATCAAGCCACCATTTTAGGAGTTCTTCTGCTTTTTCTTCACCTTCATACATAATAGCCTGCGGAATTTCCGCCCCAATGCAACAAGAAGTAGCAATAAGTCCTTTGTGATGCTTTAAAATGAGTTCTTTGTCAATACGAGGGAATTTTGACCACAAACCATCAATAAAACCCAAAGAACATAGTTTTGAGAGATTTTGGTAACCTTCAATATTTTTGGCAAGTAGTAGCTGATGATAGCGTTTATCTTTTTCACCTTTTTTGAAAGTCTTATGAAAACGGTCTTTGACAACGTAAAACTCGCAGCCCACAATAGGCTTAATGCCTTGATTATTAGCTTCTGCCACAAAGGCAAACGCTCCAAACATATTTCCGTGGTCTGTGAGTGCAACAGCTTTCATTCCATCTTTTTTGGCTTTTGCCATAATGCCCTTGATGCTTGCGGCACCATCTAGCAGAGAAAATTGTGTGTGGCAATGTAGGTGCGTGAAAGGTATCATTTTTGTGGTGGTTTGCGGTTGTGTTATGAGTTTTTTGGTTGAAGTTTTTGGAAGCGTTATCTTTGAAAAACATATAAAATAGGACCATAATCACTTTCAGTATGGCTATACTCCACAACTATTGTTTTTTCTGGGAATTGCTTACAAAAAAAATTAGACCAAGAAGATTGTAATAGTTGACCAACTTGTTCAAAAATAGTATCATCTATTTTATCAGCACAGCTTGCAAATATATCATAAATATGCGTATGATTTATCATTTTTTCTATGGCAGTTCTATCATTATTTAGTTCTTTTTTCCAAAGTAAATAGTTTTCATAATCATATTTTGAATCTAGAAAAATACAACCTTCAACTTCAATAAGTTTAGGAAAGAAAATGGGACTTAATATCAAAACATCTTCTGGATGTATATTAAAACTGATATAATTGAAAATATCCATTTTCTCTGGATAATGCCATTGGTTTTGCCATTCAGTAAATCTCTTTGTTGAAAACTCCATTTTTTTGTTGGATTGAGAAATTATAAAAATTAAAATTAGGTTGTTTGCTAAAAAGGGTGTTTTTGCTTGTGATTTTTGTTACAGAACGCAGTAATAACGTATTAAAACCCTCCTCCAATTTATTTTAAATAATTATCCTACAATTAGGTAGCATTTTTTTGATTTTCTCTTTTTCAGTTGCAGAAATAGCATTAGCACCTAAATATAATGTTTTTAAGTTTTTCAATTTTGTTATTTCTTTGGGTAAAGTCTTAAGTTGATTTGTAGATAAACTCAATTCTGTTAGGTTTTTAAACTCTCCTATTTCTTTGGGTAAAGTCGTGAGTTGGTTTTCACTCAAACTCAAATGTGTTAGCGTTTTAAGTGATAATATTTCTTTGGGGAAAGATGCTAGTTTATTCTCAGTTAATCCTAGATTTATTATTTTTTTTAGATTTTTAATTTCTTTTGGCAAAGAGGTAAGTTGATTAAATCTTAAATCCAGATATGTTAGTTTTTTAAGTTCTCCTATTTCTTTGGGTAGAGTAGTAAGTTTATTAGAGTACAGATAGAAATCTGTTAAGTTTCTAAGTTCTATTATTTCTTTTGGCAAAGTAGTAAGTTCGTTTTCGCTCAAAAACAAAGTTGTCAGGTTTATGAGATTTCCTATTTCTTTGGGTAAAGTGGTGAGTTCATTTCCGCTCAAATCCAAATAAGTCAAACTTTTAAGTTCCAATATTTCTTTGAATGAAGTTTTAAGTTTGTTGTTACTTAAATTCAAATATGTCAGATTTTTAAGTTCTGTTATTTCTTTTGGTAAAGTAGTGATTTGGTTTTCAACCAGATTTAGATATTTCAGATTTTTGAATTGAAATACTTCTTTAGGAATTTCTGTTAGTTCTTGGCGTGACAAATCCAAACTATCAATTTTGTCTGTCATTTCTTCTAGGCTCTTTGCCACTTGCGCTTGTGTGTTGTTGCTCATACACACGAGAAAGGCAAAGATAAAAAAGAAATTTTTAAAAATATTTTTCATTTTGTTCGTTTTTTGTTGGGTTAGAAATTATAAAGGTTAAAATTAGATTGTTATTATTACGAGTTTCCGTAAGTACGACTTACGGCTATGAATATTTAACCCTTTCAGGGTTTTGTTTGCTGTTTTTTTGTTTTTTTTTTATTAAAAACCCTGAAAGGGTTTAACAATAATAGCCGTAAGCCGTGCTTACGGAAATCCGTAACAATGTATTAAAAAACCTGAAAGGGTTTAACAATAATAGCCGTAAGTGCTTACGGAAATCCGTAATAATGTATTAAAAACCCTGAAAGGGTTTAACAATAATAGCCGTAAGCCGTGCTTACGGAAATCCGTAACAATGTATTAAAAACCCTAAAAGGGTTTAACATTCATAACCGTAAGTACGACTTACAGAAACCCATTGCTGTTGGTTTTTGAAGTATCATCAGTAAAATAAGTTTTAAAATTCAAAAGTACATAATTTTTACTTTCATTCAAAATATGTATCTTTGTGTGCTTATTTGAGTGATTTTATTTGTATTGTGGTTTTGCGGAAAACAAAAATACACTAATAAGCCCATTTTTCCTAATATTCATCTATCATTGCAACAAAGTTACTCACAACTCACAATTATTTAATGAAGACTCTTTCAGAAATTCTCCAAAAAATTTCTCCTAAAAATACACTCCCAAATACGGAAATGAATATTTCTAGTATTTGTCAAGATTCTAGGCAAGTGCAGCAAAATAGCCTTTTTGTGGCTACTCGTGGCACACAAACAGACGGACACGCCTACATCTCAAAAGCCATAGCACTTGGCGCAACTGCTATTATTTGTGAAGATTTACCAGCTGATTTACTCACAAATTACGCTGATAATCAACAAATTATATATATACAAGTACAAGATAGTGCAGAAGCATTGGGCGTAGCTGCTGCTAATTTTTATGATAATCCTTCTGAAAAACTAAAACTTGTTGCTGTTACAGGCACAAACGGCAAAACAACCTCCGTAACACTACTTTTCAACCTTTTTAGAGAACTTGGGTATAGTACGGGCTTACTTTCTACCATACAAAATCAAATCAATGAAGAGGTGATTTTTGCGACACATACCACACCAGATGCACCACAACTCAATGCTTTGCTTGCTAAAATGGTGGCGACAGGTTGTACGCATTGCTTTATGGAGGCAAGTTCTCACGCCATTGTACAACGCAGAATAGCTGGAATTACGTTTGCTGGGGCAGTTTTTACGAATATTACCCACGACCATTTGGATTTTCATAAGACTTTTGATGAATATATCAAAGCTAAAAAACGTCTTTTTGATGATTTGCCCAAAACTGCTTTTGCGCTCACCAACGCAGACGACAAACGTGGTGCAATAATGCTACAAAACACAAAAGCACAAAAATATAGCTTTGGTTTGTATAATATGGCGGATTTTAAGGCAAAACTAATGGATAATACTTTGCAAGGAATGCAACTAGAAATCAACCAAAAACAGGTTTGGTGCAGGCTTATTGGTAGATTTAATGCGTACAATTTGATTGCTGCGTTGGGGGTGGCTATGCTTTTGGGTGAGGAAGAAGAAAATGTGTTAGAAGTGCTTTCTAAGCTACTTCCTGCACAAGGAAGATTTGAGCAGGTTTTTCCAAGTGGAAATTCTGACCAAAATTATCAAAATAATGCTCCTACTGCCATTGTGGACTATGCACATACGCCTGATGCGCTTCAAAACGTGTTGCAAACTATCAAAGATTTGAGAGAAGATAACCAACTGATTATTACGGTGGTGGGTTGTGGTGGCAATAGAGATAAGACAAAAAGACCAGAAATGGCTAAAATAGCTTGTCAGATGAGTAATATGGTTATTTTGACTTCTGATAATCCTCGTGATGAAGACCCAATGCAAATTTTGGCTGATATGCAAGAAAACCTCTCTCCTATTGATAAAAAAAAGGTTATTGTGATTGAAAATAGGAAAGATGCTATACAACATGCCACAAAAATAGCTACAAAAAATGACATTATTCTCGTGGCAGGAAAAGGACACGAAACTTACCAAGAAATCAATGGAATTAAATATGATTTTGATGATAGAAAAGTTTTAAGAGGGTTTTTGAAATAAAAATCAATTTTAGACTAATCAATAAAAACACAATGACAACAGAAGACAAAATAACAAAAATAGATGCTCTGAAAGCGCAAATAGACACTTTGGGGAAAATCCCTATTGATATTCTCAAAAAAATTAACTATAAATTCCGTTTAGAATGGAATTATCATTCCAATAAAATGGAAGGTGGCACACTCACCAAAGACGAAACTCGCAACGTGATGATAGGCGTGATAGATGTGCAGGGAAAGCCTTTAAAAGATGTTTTTGAGATGAGCGGACACGACAACGTGGTTTTAGATGTGCTAACAAATGTGCAAAAAATGGCAAAAGGCGAGATAAATATCTCTGAAAAAAGGATATTAGAACTGCATAAAGCCATTATGTATGAAGAAAATCTTGAAGACAAAAACAAAATAGGAAAATGGAAAATATTAAATAATGAGGTTATGAATTATAGAGGTGAAAAATTCACTTTTGTGCCTGTTAGTGAGGTAAAAGAAGCTATGCACAGCCTTACAAATTGGCTTAATGCAGAAACAGACAAAATTAAAAGTAATCAAAAAGCAGCCTTAAATCCTGCATTACTTGCTTTTGAGTTTCATTTGCGTTATGTAAATATTCACCCTTTTTATGATGGAAACGGCAGAACTGGGCGTATTTTGATGAATATTATTTTGATAGCTTTTGGCTATCCACCCGTTATAATAAAAACAGGTAAAAGAGATATTTATTTTAAGTATTTAGCTGATATTCAATGTTATAATGGTGATAAAAATTTGTATTTTGGCTTTATGTTAGATTTGCTTTATGCGTCTTTGGAACTTGTAAATAATGCTATTCAAGGCAAAAATATTGACGAAGAAGATGATTTGGATAAGAAGTTAGCTTTGCTCAAAATCAGCCTGCAAACGCAAGAAGAAACCACGAAAAGAACAAAGGAAATTGTAACAAAGCTCGTGAATATGTTGATTTTAGATGATTCTGCTAGTTCTTTTTTACAAGAAGTAAAGAAAAAAACTGATAAATTTGAAGATTTTTTTACTGAAACTACCATTGATTGTATTGCCAATAGTTATTGTTTTGAGTATGGAGAAATGGAAGGATTACAAATTGAATTGGCTAAAAATAGTATTGGTAATTTAAGATTATTATTTCAATTTAAAGGGTTCAAAAAAGCAGGAATGAATGTTTTTGATGTGGATATTCGTGTAGATTTTTCTTTTGAGGAATATTTTTATACAATTTCTTTCAAAGATAAAAATCACAATATCAAAAAGTTGTATCATCAATTGCCTACAACTTCTGAAATAGAAACTTTTGCAAAAGTAATAGGAAATGCCATTTATGATGAAATAGAACAGAAATTAAAGCAAGGAGATTGGCTTAATTCTTATCCAACTTAGATTAAAACTATTTCCAAAAAATCTCCAAAAAAATCTTATCTTTGTATAAAATTAAATACCAAAACAATGACCGCAATAGTACAAGATTATGGTTTAATGTTTCAGTTGAGAAATAACCTTTATTCTCAACTAGAAACCCCATTGCAAAATGCCATAGAATTGCTTTCTAATGATATAAAAACGCTTTTGCTTTCTGATAAAAAAATAGAAAGACAATCAGATGAAATGCTTGCACAAGTTTTTAATCTTAGAATAAAAGCTCTAAAATGGCTTTTTCTTAATTCTGATAACAATATTTTGGAAGTAATAGAAGATATTACGCCTCAAATAGAAGAGTTTAACGAAAATCCACAATTAGAAACGCTAACAGAAAATATTTTGTTTGCTTTGCGTTGCAATAAACGTGTTGCAGAAGGCGTAATGACAATGCAAAGTGTTTATAAACAAGCCAATAACCACAAAAATAATCAACTAGAAAATAACATCAATGTAAGCGGTTTTGAAGTCCCAAATACTACTTACAATGAACTAAAAACATCATTAGAGTATATTGGTGGTGCTTTTGCTGAAAAATTTATGGCTTTTGTGAATGCGTCTTTGCATATAGAATGGGTGATTTTGGCAACAGACATCATCAATGATAATAAAATGGTTGTTTCTGACGAGAAAGTAAATGAATTATGTTGTTTGGTGATTGATGAAGCACAAGAATATACCGCTATTGCTATGCAACTAGGCTATTTAGTGCCACGTAGCAAAAAAATAGAAGTTGATGACGCTGTTTTTGATGATGATTTTATCAAAGAACAGAAAGAATTAGCAGAGTTAGGCTTAGAAGATTGGATAAACCTTTAAATATCAAATGATTATAGAAAATTATATAAATGGAGAGGTTGTTGTTGTAAACTTGGGTAGCGTGGAAAGAGGAGAGATAAAAGGACACGAACAAGCTAAAAAACGCCCTTGCGTGGTAATCAAAGAGTTTAGTAAACGTGGTTTACTGATTATTGTACCATTTACGACAACACAGCCAAAATCTAACACTCCTTACTACGTTACAAAAATACTTCCAACTGAAAATAATGGACTTACTGAGGAGTGCAATGCCTTATGCAATCAAATTAGGACTGTTTCTGTGGAAAGAGTGGAAACAAAACTAGGCATTTTGGACGATATTGATTTTAAGAAAATACAAGCTACACTTCTTGATACTTTAGAATTATAAAAAACACTCCGTAAAATATTTGCGGAGTGTTTTTTTGCCATTTTAATAAAAAAATCTCCAAAAAAATCTTATTTTTGCACTCCAATTTAGGAAAAACAAAGGAAATTAATAACTAAAAATGCTACTCACAAAGCTAGAAATAAAAGGATTTAAGAGTTTTGGCGACAAAGTTACTATCAATTTTGATGAGGGCGTAACGGGAATTGTGGGGCAAAATGGTTGCGGAAAATCAAATGTTGTAGATGCCATACGTTGGGTGCTTGGTGAGCAAAAAACAAAGGCTTTGCGCTCTGATAAGATGGAAAGCATCATTTTTAACGGCACTCGCAAACGAAAGCCTCTGCAAATGGCGGAAGTTTCTCTCACTTTCAAAAATACCAAAAATCTACTTGCCACAGAATACTCTGAAGTTACTATTACACGCCGCCTCTACCGCACAGGCGAGAGTGAATATATGCTCAACAACGTCAGTTGTCGCCTAAAAGACATTACAAACTTGTTTTTGGATACAGGAATTGGCTCTGATAGTTATGCCATTATTGAGCTGAAAATGGTTGATGAAATACTAAACGACAAAGAAAATTCTCGTAGAAATTTGTTTGAAGAAGCCGCTGGCATCTCAAAATTTAAGATTAGAAAGAAAGAAACCCTTAAAAAACTAGATGATGCCTCGCAGGATTTGGCTCGTGTGGAAGATTTGTTGTTTGAAATTGATAAAAACTTAAAAGCATTAGAAAAACAAGCTAAAAAGACAGAAAGATACTATAAAACTCGTGAGGAATACAAACAAGCAAGTATTTTACTTGCTCAAAAAAGTGTTTCTGAACGTGGAGATACTTTCCTAAGTTTGGGTAAGAAAATTGATGCTGAAAACGACAAAAAACTCCAATTAAATGTACAACTTACTGAAAAAGAAGCTATTGTAGAAAAAGAAAAAACAGAAATTATTATTAAAGAACAACTTTTGGCAACACGTCAAAAAGCCCTAAATGAGTACGTGGGGCATATTCGTAATTATGAAAGTGAGAAAAAAATCAAAAACGAACGCCTAAAATTCCTCAATGACAGGCAGGTTTCGTTGCTAGATTTGATAGACCAAGACAATCAGCGCAAAAATGAAAATGTTTTAGAGATACAAAAACTTGATAATGATGTAGTTACTAATATTCAGATTTTAGAGGAATACAAAAAAGATTTAGCAGAAAGAAAAGAAGAATATGAAGACCAACAACAAAAAACTGCCTCCATACAAGCGCAAACGGGTATTTTGTCCGCACAATTCAATAAAAAACAACAAGAAAACTACGAGCTAAATAAAACCTACGAAATCCGTCAAACGCAAAGTTCTTCTGCCAAACAAGAACTAGAAAAAGCCGTCAGCAACGCCCAGCAGCGTGCTATGAACCTTAGCGAGTATGAAGATGAGCTTTTTGAGGTACAAGAAGAACTGCAAAACACGAAAGATGCACTAGAAAGACTAAATAGTGAAGAAATAGCTATTCAAGAGCAAATAGAGCAGGTTTTAGCGGAAATTGAAATCATCAAAACTGCCCAAACGGTGCTAAATAGAAGCATTGATGCCAAGCAAAATGAATATAATCTTACCAAATCTTTGGTTGATAATTTAGAAGGATTTTCTGAAGCTATCAAGTTTTTGAAAAAAAGCGGTCAAGATAACCCAAATAATGGCGGTTTTGATGTCAAAACGCCTTTTTTATCTGATATTTTGAGCTGTGAGCAGCAGTATAGAATTGCTATTGAAAATTATCTTGAGCCTTTGATGAATTATTATGTTGTTGATAATCAAATAGATGCGCTTAATGCTATTTATCTTTTGAGTGATGCCAAAAAAGGAAAAGCTAACTTTTTTATTTTAGAGGATTTTAAAGATTTTCAACCAAAAAAAGCAGAAAATAATAATCAAAATAGCAATCAAAAAGATAGCCAGAATATACCAAAAAATGCTGTTTTTGCGCTTGATATAGCAGATTTTGATGCAAAATATCAAAACTTAATGGCGCATATTTTGGAAGATGTTTTTATTGTTGAAAGTCTTCCAGAAAATTTGTCAGAAAACAATCAAAAAGATACAAATAAAGAAAACCAAAATATTTTCATCACCCAAAACGGGCAAATCAGCAGGCGCAAATATAGCGTTTCTGGTGGTTCTGTGGGTGCTTTTGAAGGAAAAAGAATTGGTCGTGCCAAAAATATGGAACTTTTGGAGAAAGAAATTATTAGCCTAAAAGAAGCATTTCAAGAGAAAAACAACCATCTCCAAAACAAACAAATAGAACTCCAAGAACTACGCCAAAACACCAAAAAACAACAAATAAGAGAAGTTCAGCAAGATTTTGCCAAGATAAATGAGCGTTTTATTTCTGTGCGCACTCGTCAGGAGCAAATGCAAAGCCTTATTACGACTAATCAGACACAAAAAGAGGACTTAGAACGCAAATTAGCAGACTTATTAGAAGAAATAGACGAACTTTCTCCTCAAATAAAAATTGCCAAAACAGAACTTGACACGCTCAAAACTGAAATTGATGCTATCAAAGAAACACAAGACTTTGAAACAGAAGCACTTGCACAAAAATCTGGTGCTTTTAATCAGCAAAATGTGCGTTATTTGCAACAACAAAGCCGTTTAGATGCCATAAAACAAGAAATTAGCTTTAAACAAGCTAATTTGGATACTGTTCAGGCACGTTTAGATAAAAATCAGCAGGAAATAACACGCATTAAAGAGGACATTGAGGCACTTAACAACGCCTCTGACGAGGGAGACGACACGCTTATAAGTATGTATGAGCAGAAAACGGATATGGAAAAAGGCGTTAATGAGGCGGAAAAGGACTATTATAAGACTCGTAGTGATATTGATATTTTTGAGAAAGAAGCAAAGGAAATTCAACGCAACAGAGAACTTACTGACAGCCTTTTGTCAGAACTTCAAAATAAGTTTAATGATACCAAATTGAGCCTTGCAGCTATCAAAGAACGCCTTTCTGTGGAGTTTAATGTGGAATTGGAAGACGTGATGCAGGCAGCAAGTGGCATCAAAATTATACAAACAGAAGTAGAACTAAATCTGGAAATGCAAAAGCTAAAAGGCTATTTGGACAATATTGGCGCAATAAATCCTATGGCAATGGAGGCGTACAACGAAATCAAAGAACGCAACGACTTTATCACTGCACAACGTGATGACCTTTTGAAGGCTAAAAACGTGCTTTTGGAAACTATTTTGGAGATTGATACCATTGCAAAAGGCAACTTTATGACTACTTTTGTGCAAATTAGAGAGAATTTTCAGAAGGTTTTCCGCTCACTTTTTACGGAAGAAGATACTTGTGATTTGATACTCGTAAACCCTGATAATCCGCTAGAATCTGCCATTGATATTGTTGCAAAACCCAAAGGAAAACGCCCATTAAGCATTAATCAGCTTTCTGGAGGAGAAAAAACACTTACGGCAACGTCTTTGCTTTTTGCTATTTATTTGATAAAACCCGCACCTTTTTGTATTTTTGATGAGGTTGATGCACCTTTAGATGATGCCAACGTGGATAAATTCAATAATATTATCCGTAAGTTTTCTGCGGAGTCGCAGTTTATTATTGTTACGCACAACAAGCGCACAATGGCATCTACAGACATTATGTATGGCGTTACAATGTACCCAGAAGACCCTGGCGTGTCTAAGCTCGTACCTGTGGATTTGCGTGGACTAGCAGAAATAGTGGGGTAAGAAAAAGCAATAAAAGAAAATAAATTTTTATATTATTTGGATAATAAAAATACTTTTATTATGTTTATGGCAAAAGTACGCAGTTGCGTATATTAACACATTGTATGCTATTTTATGACAGACCTCATCACAAAAGACAAATTGAGAATTTTTAGTTCGTAAGTTTTCTGGTTGTAGTGTCCCACTACGACCCTTCAATGTATTCAAGCGTCCCGCTTGTTTGCATAATAAATACAGGAGCGGGACACTCAATACACTTTTGAAGTCATAGTGAAACACTACGACCAGATTTTAGAATAATATTCTAAAAAACAGATAGAACAAAAAGAATTAAAGATGAAACTTTAATTCTTTTTGTGTCTTTGCAAAATTTTTCGTACCTCAAACTTCGTACCTGATTTACTCCATACAAGCCCGAACAAAACCCATAAAAAGAGGGTGAGGAGTCATTACGGTACTTTTTAGCTCTGGGTGAAACTGCACGCCCACAAACCAGGGGTGCGCAGGGATTTCCATCATTTCAACGAGGTTTTTATCAGGGTTTTTGCCTGTGGCAATCATTCCGTTTTCTTCAAATTCCTTCAAAAAATCATTATTAAATTCGTAGCGGTGGCGGTGGCGTTCTTTTATTTTGAGTTTCCCGTAGGCGTGCGCACCACGTGAGCCTTTGCGCAACTCACAGGTATATGCTCCCAAACGCATTGTACCACCTTTATCAGTAATTTTTTTCTGGTCTTCCATCATAGTAATCACAGGGAAAGGTGTTTCTTTGTTCATTTCTGTAGAATGAGCAGTAGTTTTACCCAAAACATTCCTTGCAAACTCAATAACGGCACATTGCATACCCAAACAAATCCCAAAAAATGGTATTTTGTTCTCTCTCACGTACTTTACTGCCAAAACCTTACCTTCAATGCCTCTTTCTCCAAAGCCTGGCGCAACCAAAATACCATTCAAATCTTTGAAAAGTGTTGCAATATTTTCCTCAAAAATCCCTTCTGATTGTATCCATTTAAGGTTTACCTTGCATTCGTTGTATGCGCCTGCATGCACAAACGCCTCTGTAATAGACTTATACGCATCTGGAAGTTCTACATATTTGCCTACCACGCCAATAGTAATTTCAGTTGTAGGATTTTTTAGTTTTCCCAAAAAAGCCTTCCACGACTCCAAATCAGGTTCTTTTTTGGAAGAAAGTTTGAGTTTTGCTAGCACACGCTCATCTAATTTCTCTTTTTTCATCAAAAGTGGCACATCATAAATAGTGTCTGCATCTAGTGCTTCAATCACAGAATTGATGTGTACGTTGCAAAAAAGGGCTATTTTCTTTCTCAAATCCATTGGAATAGGTCTTTCGCAACGACACACAAGAATATCCGTTTGCAAACCTGCTTCAGAAAGCTGCCTAACAGAGTGTTGAGTGGGTTTTGTTTTGAGTTCTCCTGCTGATTTTAGGTAAGGCACAAGCGTAAGATGCACAATAACAGTGTCGTGAGCGTTTAATTCCCATTTTAGTTGCCTTACGGCTTCAATAAATGGCAAAGATTCTATATCACCCACGCAGCCACCAATTTCTGTAATAATAATATCAAACTCGCCTGTTTCACCCAAAATAAGGATATTTCTCTTGATTTCGTCTGTGATGTGTGGCACAACCTGAACAGTTTTACCCAAATATGCGCCTTGCCTTTCATTGGTAATAACTGTGTTGTAGATGCGCCCTGTGGTGATATTGTTAGCTTTTGAGGTAGGAACATTCAAAAAGCGTTCGTAATGCCCCAAATCAAGGTCAGTTTCTGCGCCATCTTCCGTAACATAACATTCGCCGTGTTCGTAAGGGTTGAGCGTGCCAGGGTCAATGTTTAGGTAGGGGTCAAATTTTTGGATAGTAACACTAAATCCACGCGCTTGAAGCAGTTTTGCAAGGGAAGAAGCAACAATTCCTTTGCCTAGTGAGGAGGTTACGCCACCTGTCACGAAAATATATTTTGCCATAACGGATTTTTTTAGCTTTTTTAGGGTTTACTAATGTAGTTGTTATGGACGACAAAAGTAGTCAAAAATAGGGAATAAACGAATTTTTTGAATAAAAAACTTCTAATTTTTTTATCTTGATTTTTTATCTTATTTTTAAGTTTATTTTTAGAATTTTAGTAACTTAAATACCCCTATGACTATCAATATCAAAGAATTAGACGAACAAATATTGAAAACTTGGCGAGTAACAGGCATAATAAATGCTATTTATCTTTACGCACGCACAACTGATACAAAACTGTCAGATAGTGTGGTTTATGTAGAAAATTTACTAAAAGATCAATCAAAAACGCCACTAGAAAATGAAACTGCTATGGAAATTTGCCTTGAAGATGATATAATTATACTTATCAAAGAAGAACGGAAGTTAGAAGCAGTAAAATTGTACATAGACAAAACAAATTGCAGCCTTATACAAGGCAAAAATTATGTAGATGCTTTGACTGAAAAATTCTTTATTGCTTAATACTTAGATAACGACATTGTTAATTTGTGAATTTTTACGTAGGCGTTTGATTTATCAAAACGCTGTTTTGGGACAAAACAAATGGTAGAGAACAAACTGCGGTAAAAAATATTTTTTTGAAAAATAAATTCCACGCAGTTTGTTCTACGTAACTGTTCTACGCAATTTGTTTTGTGCCAAAACACCACTTGATAAATCAAGCGGCTACGTAATTCAGAATACAATTTTTTTGTGAAGTCAGGTGTTTCCACCTGACTTCAAATGCGCTTTTGAATGTTTATTTTTAGAGATTTTTGCCCAATCCAATCTTTAAAAGCGCATTTTTGGTGTCAGGTGGAAACACCTGACACCACAGGAAAGTTTTTTATCTTAATTTTAAAGTAATAATTATCTTAAAATTCAAAAACAATGGAAAAGGAAACAATTTGTCCTAAATGCAACTCAACTGAAATGGGAATTGCATTTCAAACTATGCATGGCGCATTATTTCAGGATACAACAGATAAATCTTGGATAAAATATATAAAAAAATTCCATCATGTTGGAATTTTAAACCACGTTATTTGTAAAAATTGTGGCTTTGTTGTATATTCGTTTACGGAGGGCTACAAAAATCTTAAATAAAAACAACAATTTTTATTTAAAATTCAACAATGATATTATGCAAAATGGCATAAAGCATAACATTTTGAACAAAAATCAGTTAATATTTGATAAAGTTTTTTTTATCTTAAATTTTCTCTTAATTTTAAGCAAAAATTTGTTTCAATTACGAGTTACAAATTACGAATTACGAGCTAAGTATTTTATTATCAATACTTTGTATTCATTCATAATTCACAATTCACAATTCACAATTAAAAACGCACAACTCATTATGTCTGAATTTGCAGAAATCATTTTAGAGGGTAAATCTTACAAATACCCTGTTATTGTAGGTACTGAAAACGAAAAAGCCATTGATATTGGCAAACTTCGTGACGAAACAGGCTACGTTACGCTGGATAGCGGTTACAAAAATACAGGTGCTACCAAAAGTGCCGTTACTTTCTTAGATGGTGAAGAAGGCATTTTGCACTATCGTGGCTATCCAATAGAGCAATTAGCTGCAAAATCAACTTTTTTAGAAGTTGCTTACTTGCTGATTTATAGTGAGTTACCTACTGCACAGCAACTAGCACATTTTACTTCTGAAATCAAAACGCATACACTTGTTAATGAGGATATGCGCAAAATTTTTGATGGTTTTCCTGTCAATGCACATCCAATGGGCGTACTTTCGTCGCTTGTTTGCTCACTTTCAGCGTTTTATCCAAAACCTATCAACCCAAAAACAGACAAAGCATTACTTGATTTGAGTATTGTTCGTTTGCTAGCAAAATTGCCAACTATTGCGGCTTGGTCTTACAAAAATTCACAGGGACACCCAGTAAATTATCCTAAAAATAAACTTCCCTATTGTGAGAATTTTATGCATATGATGTTTGCATTGCCTGTGGAAGACTATGAGCCAAATCCTGCGGTAGCTGATGCGTTAGACAAATTGCTTATTTTGCACGCAGACCACGAACAAAACTGCTCTGCTTCTACGGTGAGGCTTGTAGGCTCATCTCAAGCAAGTTTATATTCGTCTATTTCTGCTGGTATTGATGCACTTTGGGGACCTCTTCACGGTGGCGCAAACCAAGAAGTAATAGAAATGTTGGAAGAAATCCAAGCAGCAGGCGGAAATGCTAAATCTTTCATAGAAAAAGCAAAAGACAAAAATAGTGGTGCAAGGCTGATGGGCTTTGGACATAGGGTTTATAAGAATTTTGACCCACGAGCAAAAATCATTAAAGTTGCTGCAGACAATGTTCTGGAGGCACTTGGCGTAAAAGACCCTTTGCTTGATATTGCAAGAGAATTGGAGCAAGCTGCGCTAAATGATTCTTATTTTGTGGATAGAAAATTGTATCCAAACGTAGATTTCTACTCTGGGATTATCTACAAAGCCCTGAATATTCCTACAAATATGTTTACGGTGATGTTTGCCATAGGTCGTTTGCCAGGTTGGATAGCACAATGGAAAGAGATGCGTGAAAATAATGAGCCTATTGGTCGTCCACGCCAGATATACACAGGCGCAACCAAACGTGATTACGTTGATGTCGCTAACCGCTAATTAAGTTCAATTAAGTTCAATTACGAATTACGAATTATCAATTACGTATAAAAACGTATTTGTATTTTTCGTAATTCGTAATTTTTAATTCCTAATTGATTTTACGTATTTTTCGTAATTCGTAATTGAAAAGAAACTACCATTTTGCACTAATTACGGCTTTCATTTGCTCAAAAATCTCGCCTGCAGCAATGATTTCTCTTCCAAAAATACAATCACCTTCACCGTTAAAAGTAGAAGTTTTTCCGCCTGCTTCCTGCACAAGTAGCACACCTGCTGCCACGTCCCAAGCATTCAAATTATATTCAAAAAAGCCTTCAAAACGTCCACAAGCGACATAAGCTAAATCAACAGCAGCAGAGCCAAGCCTTCTAAGCCCATGTGTTTTTTGCATAAAATCTTTTAAAATTTCCAAATATTGTGGCATTTTCTCAAAATCATAATAAGGAAAACCCGTTGCAAGCAGACTTTCTGACAAAAATTTTGAGGGAGAAACCATAATACGTTTACCGTTGAGGTATGCACCGCCACCTTTCCACGCAGAAAAACATTCTTTTCTATTCACCTCATACACCACACCTACAACGGGCGTATTATGCTCCAAAAGTGCCACACTAATAGAAAAAATAGGTAATTGGTGTACAAAATTAGTTGTGCCATCAAGTGGGTCAATGACCCAATGATACTTTTTTTCTGTTTTGAGATGATTATTTTTGTCTTCTTCCGTTACGAAGCCCGCTTCTGGAAAAATCTCTTTTAAACGTATTATCAGACGGTTTTCTGCTTCTTTATCCACAAAAGAAACAAGGTCGTTGAAGCCTTTGTGTTCAATATTTTTACGGTCAAATTGTGCGTTTTGTGTAGCAATAAATTCCGCCACTTCTTCTACTAACTCATTGATTCTCAAAGAAATATTTTCAAAAAAATCATTTATTTTCATTTATTTTTTGTTTGGTTTTTGTTCAGTTTTTCAGTTTTTCTACCAGATATGCAAAGAGAAGACGTAGAATGCAAACTGTTTTAAGATAAATATCACTTGAAATAATTGGAAAATCCAACTATTTTTAGCATTTTTGTTTTTCAGAAGTAAACTTACCATTATTTTCTAAATTGCTTCTAAAATTTCTTACAAATTTCTTACAAATTTCTCTAAAAAAACCTAAAAATAAATTTAAAATCAATGAAAAAAATATTATTTTTTTTACTAATGATGTTTTCTGTGGGCGTTTTTGCGCAAGAAAAAACATCAGTTTCTACAGCAAAAGTAAGCAAAACGCCAAAAATAAAAAAAGCAAAAAAATCTAAAACAGATTTTTTATTTACGCTGACGACACAGTACGGGGATATTTCGTTTATTTTGTACGACAAAACCCCTAAACACAAAGCTAATTTTTTAAAATTGACACAAGAAAAATTTTATGATGATTTGCTTTTTCATAGAGTTATCAAAGATTTTATGATACAAGGTGGCGACCCAAATTCTCGTACTGCTGTGGCTGGAGCGGCTTTAGGCAATGGTGATGGCGGATATATGGTTGATGCTGAATTTGATGCAACACTTTTTCATAAAAAAGGAGTCATTGCGGCCGCAAGAGATGGAAATCCTGCAAAAGCGTCTAGCAGTTGTCAGTTTTATATTGTGCAAGGCAAAAAAGTTGATGATAATATGCTTAATCAGATAGAAACTAGAGGAAATTTTAAATACACATCAGCACAGCGTGAAACCTATAAAACACTTGGAGGAACGCCATTTTTAGACCAGAATTATACGGTTTATGGAGAAGTTTTGAAAGGTATTGAAGTGGTTGATAAAGTTGCTGATGAACCAGGCGACAGCGCAAACAGACCAACAAAAGACATTAGAATGAAGATAAAAGCAGAAAAAATGAAAAAATCTAAGATTACTAAAATGTTTGGTTATAAATATATTTAGAGGTTTGAGGTACGAAGTGGGAAGTACGAGATTAAATACAATTTTTTGTGGTTATTTGTACATATTTTGCAAACAAAAAAGCCACTTTCATAAAAAGTGGCTTTTCCTATCTTATCTTTAAACTTTACTAAAACTAATTGGTATATTTCAAATGGCGTGCCAAACTTTTTTTTTTGGATATTTTTCTAGTTTTTTCTCTTAATTAG
>JAYVGJ010000002.1:0-3054 GCA_043772375.1 Raineyaceae bacterium
CGTTTGGCGTTTGGCGTTTGGCGTTTGGCGTTTGTTGAGAGATTAAACATCATTATTTTGGTTTTGTTTGATAAGAAATAAATTCATTTTTTGAATTCTGGTGCAAAATTAAGAAAAGCATTTTACTTCTCCAAATAAAATGGTAAAATAAATGAAAAATTATGTTTTTATTATTATTTAAAATTGACAAATATTACATCTGTTTCTTGGAAAAATGTCAAAAAAATAACTTTCCAATAATTTAGAGTTTTTGGAAAGTTACTATATAAACTTTGAAAATTCATATTTCATACTTCAAAGATTATCTATCATACCAAGTACGTTTTCTATCCACTTTTAAATCTCTTAATAAAGTTGATTTAACATTGATAGTAAAATTATAAGAACGGTAAAGCCCAAAAGGCACCCAATCAAAGCGCATTTCCCAGCAATGCAAATCCCTTGCTAAATTTATTTGGGAGGTTGTGATGCCTTTTCCTACAAAATCATAACCAGAAGTAAAGCCAGTTCTCCATTTTGGGGTAAGCGCAAAATCACCAGAAAAAGACAATGTTTGTATGAATTTTTGGGTAGAAAAACGAGTATAAGAAATATTATAATTGATAGATAAATTCCAAGGAATATCAAAATCAATATAAACATCATTATTAGCTGCCACACTGCGCCCAACTGTGGCATTAGGTGCAAGCGGATTAGAAAGGGGATTATTTAAGGCATTATTAAGAAGGTTATTTCCTGCTCCAGCAGGTCTAGGTTTTCCTTTCAAAACATCAGGATTTAGGCTTGTATTTACTGCAATGCTATAATTAGTGATAGTGCCTATTCCTTGCCCAATTTTCCAAGCGTAATCAAAAGTACGCAAAGGTTGCGTAATTGTTTTATCACCTTGCTTAATGAGTGTATCTTTGTATCCATAAGGGTCAAGAGAACCATTAAAACTCAAATCAAATAGTCCCGCAATACGAGTTCTTGCCGTAATTCCTATGGCTGAAAGTGGTCTTTGCCCCTTTTTTATATCCGCCAGCAAATTATAACTTCCAGAAAAAGATACTTCATCTAAAAGCATCAATTTTCTTGATTTTGCACCAGCAGAATCTATCTTAGGGCGCAACTTTGCCTCAAAAGTATTACGCATAGAGAAACTGATAGAGCCATTTTCTCCTCCTGCAGGCGTGTTCGCATACAAAGGCAATTTTACTTCTGTCAAAGTTCCGTTAGCATTTTGCGTAAAAATACCAAAATTTTTGGCATAAAAGCCGTATTTATCCTTAGAAAAATCAGGTGCATAACTTAAACTTACGTTTGGTTGTATTACATGCCTAATCACTTGTAATTTGCCTGCTTTTATCCTATAAAAACCATAAACATTGGTTGCTAAACTCACACCAAAATTATAATTATAAGTAGAACCAACAGTACGCATAGTATCAACCCTGTAATTTCGTCCTCCTAAGTACGTATATTGATATTTTTGGGTATTGATGATTTGACTGAAATTGAAACTAGCAGAACCATTGAAATAACGAAGTACCTTAAACGGTGCAGAAACAGGGATTGCGTGTGTAAAAGTAACATTAGAATTTTTAAGAAATGCAGGCAAATTTTCAAAGTTAAACTTATAAATACTGTCTTTACGAACATTTGCTAAAGTCAGCCCGCCTGCGCTACCACTTGTACCCGCCACCCTGTTCGTAACTTCTAATCTGCTTCCTAAGGTATAAGAAACGCCTATTTGGTCTAAAAAAGTTGATTTTGTAAGGTCTTTAAATGGCGTTAGTCTATTGACAGAGAAATTAAAATCTGGCAAAGTTATATTAACGACATTAGTTCTATTCTCTTGGTTGTGCCTGCCACTCAAAGAAAGGTTAAAAGGCGTTCCTTTGAAGGTTTTTGAGTAGGAAATAGTAGATTGTTGTGTGTTCGTAAGCTGATTTTGTATACCAAAAGTACGCAAACTACTAAACTTTGCGCTAGAAACATTGACACTTGCAGAAAAACGCCCTGTCCCACGTGCTACAGGAGCGTGCGACCACGACACACTAAACAGCGTTTGTTTGTCACGTTCTACAAGTGTAGGAACTTCTGTAAAAATTTTACTATAATTTAGTGCAAAATTACCACTATAACTATACCTTTTTGTATATTTACTAGAAATCTGTGCGCCCCAGTTGCCATAAGAATACAAATCAATGGTTGAAGTCAAATCAATATATTCATTGATAGCCCAATAATAACCGCCGCCACGTAAATAAAAACCACTTCCTTGCGCCTCCCCATAAGTTGGCACAATAACACCAGAGGTTTTTTGTTTTGGCTTAGGAAAAGCACCAAAAATAAAGCCCAACGGTGTAGGAATGCCCATAATCTCCAAATTAAAAGGACCTGCAACCACGTTTTGATTTTTGGTTAGCTTAATTTTCTTTGCCCTGATGCCAAAATGTGGGTGAACTAAGTTGCAAGTCGTATAAAAGCCATTACTTAGGTGCATTGTGCCGTCAGCTTGCTTTTTGACACGTTCTCCTGTAATAAAACCTTCTCCTTGTTTGGTGACTGTGCCATAAATAATAGCTCGTTGTGTGTCCAAATTGTAGGTAATTGTGTCAGATTCTATCTTTTCTGCACCATCAACAATGACGGGTTTTCCAATAATTTTGCCAGTGGAGTCTTTTCGTCCCATAGCTTTGACAATTTTGCTTCCCCAATTCAGCCTAATAATGTCAGAATTTAGCTTTGTATCTCCGTATTTCACTTCTGCGTTGCCATAAAGCACGCCAGCCTTCTCTGGAATAACAGAAACTATAGAATCTTTTGCTTTGAAAAAAATTGTAGTCTTAATACCATCTTTGGCTTGCTTTTTGGGTAATGTATCTTTACGAGAGGATTTGAGCGTATCAAGTCCTACCTGCAAAGGTTTGTCTGTGGGCTTATTATTTGGTTTTTCTTGCGCATAAGAAAAATTTATGTTAATAAAAATCAACAAGAAAAACAATAATCCGTATATTTTTTTTAATTTTGCCAATGGAAATGAAAGAGATAGATAATTTTGAATTGTGA
>JAYVGJ010000003.1:0-5298 GCA_043772375.1 Raineyaceae bacterium
ATTTCTTTGCGTACTTTGCGCCTTTCCTTTGCGTCTTTGCGGTTAAAAAATAACTATGTGGACTTTGAAACTAAGATATTATTAACAACTTATTCCTTACTTATCAGACGTACCACTAGTTATCTTCTGACCTTAGCAAATACCAATAATTCCAAGCCTAACTATTTTGTTAGGTTTGGAATTAATTTGTTTATCAACAAATTACTAATAGAGTTTTTATAATTTGATTATCAAGTATTTAGCAATAAATAATCACCAAAAATTACCCCCAGCCCTCCTTAGCAAGGAGGGGTTAGGGGTGGTTTTCAAGTATTTATAACATAACTTATTCATTATCAAGATACAAAAACTCTAATTATTTGCTAATTAGAAAAGCATACCCTACTGAAATACCAAGCGTTCTATTGTAGGCTTTGACACCTAAATCATTGTCTGGGTCATTGAAAATATTTACAATGCTGTTTCCGTAGCGTACATCAAAAGTAAAACCATAAAGCACCACACCTACACCAAGTTGCAAACCCAAATCAAATCTTTTGAATAATGCATCATTTTCAGTTCCCAGTTTTACCTTATCTGTGGTACTAGCAGAAGGAATAAGAGAGGAAGAAGTAACTGTTCTTATATCTGCACTCATGCCAATTCCCAAAGAAGGACCAGCAGTAATGTAAAATTCTGTGTTGTCGTTGCCAAACTTCATTTTAGCCAAGACAGGGATTTCTAAATAGTTGATATGTAGATATTCTGTGTTAGTAACCGTACCTATTTTTTTAGTTCTTTTATCTCCTTTTTGGATATAAAGTAGCTCTGGTTGGATAGAAAAGCCACTATTGATACCCAAATCAAAGGCAAGACCTAGTTGTGTACTAGTTCTTACACTTACATCTTTGACATCTTCACTATAACCCACACTAGAAATAGTGAGTCCTATTTTAGGCGTAATAGTTACTTGTGCGTTAGCAGAAAAACACGTACTCAACGCCACAATCATTGTTAGAAAAACTTTTTTCATTGTTTAAATATTTTTTTGAATGAATTAAAGTGCAAATGTATTAAATTTCTTATAAAAAACAATGCATTATTTTTATAAAAAGCACTTTTTTTTGTCATTATTGCAGATTTTTTATACCTTGCCTTCACAAAACTTACCGTTATACACAACAAACTAATCTAACAAATTCATCTCTATGTCAATAGAAAAAGAACCACAAACGCCACAACCAGAGCGCAGAAATGTACGTGAAAGCGTGCGTGAGGAAAACCAAACAGTTTTTCATACAGGAGAATTTCCAGGAAACTTTGAGGCATCAGGCAAAGACCCTGCCATTGAAGTCTTTTCCTATGATGTCAATGAAGCTACTCGTTATGCTTTTGCCTCAATGGAACAACTCAACGCACATATTGACCAAAATCAGCACCTTACGCATTGGATAAATGTAGAGGGTTATGGAAATACGGCTTTTTTGCAAAAATTGCAGGAGCGTTTTGGTTTGCATAGCTTGGCGTTAGAAGATGTAGTATCTGTTAATCAACGCCCAAAAGTGGATTATTATGATGGACATTGGTTTATTATTTCAAGAATGTTGTATTTTTATGAGAAAAAACTCATTAACGAACAAATTGCTTTTTTTATCTTTGATAAAATAGTCATTACTATTCAAGATGAATTGGAAGACTGTCTTGACCCTATTAGAAACCGTATTTTGAAAGGTAAAGGGCAAATACGTTCTCAAAGTGCTGCTTATTTGGCGTATGCCTTGATGGACGCTATTGTAGATAATTATTTTCCTATGATAGACGACATTAACCACCGTATGACAGACTTAGAAGAAAGCATTATGCTTGAGCCTATGCCCCATCACGTAAATGAAATAATGAATATCAAGCGTGAAATCATACAAATACGCAAAGCCGCACTTGCGGAAAGGGACAAATTAAACGAACTTTTGCGTAGCGACTACATCAAAAAAGATGAAAAATTAGAAATGTATCTGCGTGATGCACAAGACCATAGCATACAAATTGTGGATTTGTTGGAGGCTGAAAAAGAAATTGCTTATAGTTTGATGGACGTTTATATGTCTAATGTCGGCAATAAAACCAATGATATTATGAAGTTTTTGACTTTGACTTCTAGTATTTTTATTCCTCTCACGTTTATTGCAGGGATTTATGGAATGAATTTCTCTAAGGAAGATGAGAGCGGAAAGCCTATTCCAGGTAATATGCCAGAGCTTTATATGCCTTATGGCTACGAGATTGTTTGGGGAGCAATGATACTTATAGGAATTGGAATTATCTTATTTTTCAAGAAAAAGAAATGGCTTTAACTGAAGTGTGAGTTAATATAATTTTTTGCTACCGTACACAATTTATTATTTGGTCAAATCTCCTTGGTTTGTGTTCCCACAAACCAACAATTACGGCAAATAATGTATTTTTATCCATAATAAAAAAGGCTATTTTACTACCTCATTTTGGTTTGTGAGAACACAAACCAAGGAGATTTTAAAGTTCCTCACAGCCTTGGTTTCAAACTTTTGGAAAGTTTGACAAAAAATCTAATCAATTTTAAATTATATTTTTACTGCTATGTCTGAAAATGAAAATCCAGAAAAAAAAGGCTTTATGAGCCTTATCAATGAACATAGCACCACAGTTATTGCTATTTGTTTGAGTATTGCCACTATTATTGGTAGTGATGCGGAAATGCTAGAAGAAAGAGCGCAAAATGACTCTGAAATAGCACAACAAAACTTCAAAGACATTGGAGATGATGACCAAGATTGTATGGAAAAGCTAGAGGAACTTGATATTGCGGCAGAAACCTCAGAAAATGCCAATGATTCTCTTGATGCTATCAAAACAATTAAATTCTATGAACACCGCAGAGATAGCCTGCACAAACAAGTAAAAATAGAAGAAGAGAGCTACAAAAAGACAGAAGAGGTTTTTAAACGCCTAGAAAAAAAGAAAAATATCAATGATTTTGCCGAAATGATTTTGCAAATTTCTATTCTTTTTTCTGCAGTGGGTGCAAGTTCTAAAAAGAAAGTCTTGCCAATGCTTGCTGCTTTGGGTACAGTTATAGGAATTGTGGTGCTTCTCGTGAGCATTTTTATGTAAGTTATTCAGATTTTTTAAAGTAGCTTTAAGATTTTTGAAGTTAGTAATAGGTTGTAAATAACATCCTAATTTGTTTTTTTCTTACCACTAAGAGCATTAAGAAATACACACTAAGTAGGCACTTCGCTACCGTACGCAGTTTAAAACTGCCCTGGTTTGTGTCCCCACAAACCAGAGTGAGGTAGCACAACCACCCATTTCTTATGATAGGAAATTTTTTCTGTCGTAATTGTTGGTTTCTGGGGACACCAAACCAAGGAGGTTTTGCTAATAATAAATTGTGTACGGTAGCAAAAGTAGGCACTAAGAAATACAAAGTTAGAAACTTATTTACAATGTATTACTTACTTTAAAAAATCATATTCAAAATAAAATGTATCAAAATAAAAAAATTGTTGTTGTTTTGCCTGCTTATAATGCTGCGAAAACTTTATCTCAAACGTATGCAGAAATCCCTTTTGATATAGTTGATGAGGTGGTTTTGGTAGATGATGCCAGCCCAGACGACACCATAAAAATTGCTGAAAAACTAGGTATTAAACATGTTTTGTGCCACGAAAAAAATAAAGGCTATGGCGGAAACCAAAAAACTTGTTACAGAAAAGCCCTTGAATTAGGGGCAGATATTGTGATAATGTTGCACCCAGATTATCAATATACCCCAAAACTGATTATGGCAATGGTGAGTATTATTGGAAATGAGGTTTATCCTGTCGTGCTTGGTTCACGTATATTGGGCGTGGGCGCACGTAAAGGCGGTATGCCACTTTATAAATATGTTGCCAACCGTATTTTGACCTTTCTGCAAAATATGCTAATGAACCAAAAACTTTCTGAATATCACACAGGTTATAGGGCTTTTTCTAAGGAAGTTTTAGAAAATATTGCCTTTGAAAAAAACTCTGATGATTTTGTTTTTGACAATCAAATGCTTGCTCAAATCTTTTATAAAGGCTATGAAATAGCGGAAATAACTTGCCCTACCAAATATTTTGATGAAGCCTCTTCTATTAATTTCTCAAGAAGTGTAAAATATGGCTTTGGCGTTTTGAATGTGTCTTTTTTGTATTTTCTAACGAAATTAGGCGTGTTTAATTGGAAAATATTGAAATAGAAAGGTAAACCCTTTATAATTCATTGAGTTCTTTTTTGTAAGTTTTCCAGTTGGGCATAAATTTATTCATAAAACCTACAAAACGGGCATTGTGTAGCCTTTCCAAAAGATGCACCAACTCGTGAACAATAATGTATTCCACACAATTAAGCGACTTTTTGGCGAGTTCAAGGCTCAACCAAATGCGTTTAGCTTGTATATTACACGTTCCCCAACGAGTTTTCATTTGCTTTATCCTAAATTCGTTAGATTTTACACCAATTATTGCTTCCCATTTCTCTATAAGTGGTTTTATTATTTTTTCTAATTGGATTCTGTACCATTTATTGATGATAAGTTGGCATATTTCTGCACTTGTATTGGGCTTTACATACAAATTAAGATATTTTTTTGTATCAATTTGTATATTTTCTGTATTTTCTGTATTTTCTGTACTTTCTGTATTGATATTGATATTTTCTGTTGTGAGTATTATTTTTGGTGCTTTGTTATGTTCTATTATTCTTAAAATATAGCCAACTCCTTGAAAATAATGGACTTCATCATTTGAAAATACTTGTTTTGGTTGTATTGTTTTCTCTGAAAAACGCTGTTGATGTTTTTTTATCCAGTCAATTTTTGAAGTTATAAAAATTCTTATATTTTCCTGACTTGTGGCAATAGGCGCAGATACACGTACTCTAGCGACTGTGTTTGCAGTTGCAGGATAAACAACTAAGCGCATATTTTTGACTTTTTTCTTTTCAATATCAATAGTAATGCCATCAATTTCTAACTGTTTTTTTACCATTTTTACTATTTTAAACTGGTGTCTAATCAACAAAAAATTTTCACAAATTTACTAAAAATCTGTGAAAGTTTTTTGATTATTACCAATAATTCCTGCTGAAAGTAGTTCTTTATCTTTTAACCACTTTGAATGTTATATTTCTTTTGTCCAAAATATTCGTTACTGTAAAAGTTCCGTTGCAAAAAAGTGTAGGGTGCGACCCCAACGCCATTAAGTTAAGAAAAAAGTGCTATATTTGTGTAGTTTTCACATCAAAAATAAAAAAAAA
>JAYVGJ010000004.1:0-22513 GCA_043772375.1 Raineyaceae bacterium
AAAAGCACGCATAATAAAGCATAAAGTCAGATTTCAAACCTATTCAAACAGGGCGACCACAAGGGTCGCACCCTACAAAATACAACTTGTCCTACACCCAATGAATACAAAATACTGATAATTAAATTTTAATTTAATAGCTTGATTATCAAAATTTTGTATTCATTCATAATTCACAATTAAAAATTCATAATTACTTACTCTACCCAAGTTACTTTTTCAGAAAGTGGCTTTCTGATGTATTCTGGTGATGCTTTTACGACAAAAGCAAGGTAAAAAAAGCCCATTAGTTGGTCATTTTCGCCCAAACCAAAAAAACTTTTTGCTTCTGGCGCATACGTGATGCCACCACTTCCCCAATATCCGCCCAAACCGTAGGCAGTAGCAGAAAGATAAATATTTTGAACGGCACAAGCCACCGCAGAAATTTCTTCTATTTCAGGGATTTTGCCAGATTCTTGCCTTTTCATACCAATAGCAATGACGTGAGAGGCTTTTAAGGGCGTTTCTAACAATTTGATAAATTTGTTTTCATCAAAATTGCCTTCTTTTTCTGAAAGTTCTTTATAAAGTTTTGCCTGAAATTCTCCTAGTTTTCTTCGTCCATCTCCGCCAAAAACAACAAAATGCCAAGGCTCTGTTTTGCCGTGATTGGGTGCGTGAGTAGCATTTATAAGTATTTCTTCTACTATTTTTCTAGGAATAGTGCGCACAATAGGGTCAAATTGTGAAGGATAAGAAGAACGCCTATTGCGCAAAAGTGCGTTCACGTCTTTGGTATTGTAGTACATCATAATGAGGTGTGAGATGTGAGATATTAGGTGTGAGGTATGAAGTAAATACTTAGATAACAACATTGATAAACTGTACTTAGTAAACTCCTTCATTTGTATTAAAATCCTGAAGGGATTTAATATTCATAGCCGTAAGTCGTACTTACGGAACTTGGTAATAATGTATTTAAAAAACCAGTTAACAATGTTGTTATCTAACTGTTATTGAAGTTTTTACGTTTAAGGAAGGCTGGTTACAAAACATCTAACAAAACAAAAAGAGAAAAACCTATTATTGTTACAACTGTTACAGCAAACAACAAGTTTTTTAGTAAAATAAGAATAAAATGTGTAGTTGTTATTTTTTCTGGTATGCTTTTGATATGTTTTCTTATTCTTATAATAGTGATTGCGGGTATAGTAATGAATATCAAAAATGCAAATATTCCTAACATTGAAAATATGTTGCCCATTGGGTATGAAGTAAATATAAAAATTTGAGAATTAAGCTATTTTATTCTTACTTTTACAACTTAGTCAATTTTTTACATAAAAACACTCGTTAAAACAAAGAGATTGAAACCTATAATTATAACTACTATGGCATAGAGTACATTTTTCAAGAAAATCAAAAAAAAGTCTTTTATTTCTAATTTTGTATCTGATGCTT
Source organism: Raineyaceae bacterium (assembly GCA_043772375.1). Classification (GTDB taxonomy): domain Bacteria; phylum Bacteroidota; class Bacteroidia; order Cytophagales; family Thermonemataceae; genus JANYGM01. Next base: position 1,444 of record JAYVGJ010000004.1, read on the forward strand.
GATAAACGTGTTTAATTGTTCTTATAATAATAATTAAAGGAACAAGAATAAATAACAGAAATTTGATTATGTCTTCTATTGTCATTCCTATAAAAATTGCACCTTGTAACAAAATCATATCAAAAAAGCGGTAATTCGTAACTGTTAATTCGTAATTGAAACAATATTAATCTTGTCTTTAAGTTTTTCTTCAAACCAAAGCACAGGATTTGGGTCTTTGTCGCCTGTGGAAGTATCACATTTGAAAAAGAGATAATATAATTGTAAATGATTTTGCATTTTTTGGACTAATTTTGAAAGTCTTTCGTCTGCTTTTTCCCAATTTTGATGCCAGCCACCCTCACGCCAAGCAAAATATGCCTCGTCGTGAAATTCTGTAACCAGCAAAACTCCTTCATCAGAAAGATATTTACTTGCAAAAATACGTGCCAGCCAACCGTGGTCGCTGAATTTGGTATAAGTATTATTTGCTTTCATATAAGGAAGTGGGGCATCAACTTTATACTTGAAAGTGTCGTGTATAAGCGTGATAAGGCGCAGGCGGGCATAATCCTGTGAACTTACATAAGGATACATTTTTTCAACATTGCTCAAAACCTCATCAATGTGCTTAATGACGTGCCCTTCTGGGTGTCCTCTACGTGGTTTGCCAAAGAAAAATCCTTGTTGAAAATCTTTATCAGAGATAATTTGCTCTTCAAAATGATTTTGAGCAGAAAATTCAAATTCTCCCCAAGCTGTAGAAATTTTTTGTAAAGCTATTTCCATAGATAACCAAATTTTTTATTATCATTAACTATAGTAATATTGAATACACCAAAAAATGTACCAAATATTTATTAAGGGTTGCTGATTATTTGAATTTTTTATTTTAACACTTTATGCTGTTTAGTATTGTTTTAGGCTTTTGGCACAGATTTAATGACCAAAACCATAGCTCCAATACAAGCAGTTAAGGACAAAACAACTGTAAATATAGGAAAGTTCAAACTAAAATACTTGTCTAGCAAAATGCCCCCCCAAACGCCCAATCCAATGGTCGCAAAAAGTTGCCCTGCAAGCCCCGCATATTTAGCATAAGCATTGACACTTTTTTTTGCTTCTTGTAGGTTATCTTCTTGATTATCTTCTTGATTATCTTCTTGATTATCAATGTTTGTTTTTGTTTTTTTTGACATTGGGTTTTTATTACAAATACTTTAATTTTTGTATGAATTTATAAAAAACAACCATTACGAAATAACGCCAGTCTTTTTATAGTAACAAAAAAACAAATTATTTTATTCAATAAAGCTATATTTTCAAAAAAAAACTGTATTTTTCGGAAAATTATTTTTCTCACCATTTTATGTTTGATGGTTTCGTTCCTATTGGTACAATAAGTGCCGTAGTGGTGGTTGTACCTGCTTTTTTTGTTATTTCTATTTTCTTATTCAAAAAAAATAATAAGGCGTTTGCACGTTTGCTTAGTATTTTTGCATTTGTGGCTATTTTGGTAGGAATAGGCACAGATATTTCGTTGTTTTCCAAACAATCAGAAAAAAATAAAGAAGATAAAACAAAAAAAGAGAAAAAAATCCCTACTTTTAACAAAGATACAACTACTTATAAAGAAGATTTGGAAGAAGACTTAGAAAAATCAGAAAAAGATTCTCTCAAAATAAAAAAAGATAGTCTTCAAAAAGATACACTTAAAAAAACTGATACTAATTAGTCAAAACACAATAAAAATAGCTAAAATAAAATGATAAATTCTTGGATTGAAGTGCCTGCAAATAGTGATTTTCCTTTGCAAAACTTACCGTTTGGTATCTTTTCTGTAAGTGGTGATGCACCTTGTGTGGGTGTACGCATAGGCGACCACGTCATAGACCTAAGTATGCTAATGGAACTTGGCTACTTTGATGGTTTGGTTATCCCAGAATCTACCGTTTTTCACCAAAAAACGCTTAATGACTTTATTGCACTAGGCAAATCCACTACTTTGGGCGTGCGCCAACGTGTGATGGACTTACTTAAAGAAGGTAATTCAAAATTAAGAGATTATCCAGATGACCGCAACGAGGTCGTTAAGCATATTTCTAAGGTAAAAATGCACTTACCAGTCCAAATAGGAGATTATACTGATTTTTATTCTAGCATAGAACACGCCACAAATGTTGGCACAATGTTTAGAGACCCTGCAAATGCACTTTTACCCAACTGGAAACATTTGCCTGTGGGCTATCACGGCAGAACATCTTCCATTGTTGTATCTGGAACGGATATTATAAGACCAAAAGGGCAATTTAAACCAGAAGGACACGAAAACCCTTCTTTTGGTGCTACTCGTTTGCTTGATTTTGAACTAGAAATGGGCTTTATTGTTGGCAAAAATACAGAAATGGGCGACAGTGTGGCAGCAATGAATGCAGAAGATTATATTTTTGGTTTTGTTATATTCAATGATTGGTCTGCTCGTGATATACAAAGCTGGGAATACGTACCACTAGGACCATTTTTGGGCAAAAATTTTGCCTCCACTATGTCTGCGTGGGTCGTAACAATAGAAGCAATAGAAAACTACCGTACAAGTTCACCTGTACAAGATGTAGAAATTTTTGATTACCTGAAAACCACAGGAAAGCGCACTTTTGATATAAAACTAGAAGTAGCACTAAAACCAGTCAATTCTGATAAAGAAATGCTACTTTGCAAAAGTAATTTTAAATATCTTTATTGGAATATTTCCCAACAATTAGCGCATCATACTATCAATGGTTGCCCAATAAATGTGGGAGATTTGTATGCCTCTGGCACTATCAGTGGCAAAGAACCTTCTTCTTATGGCTCAATGCTAGAGCTTTCTTGGAAAGGAACAAAACCTATTTTGCTACATGACGGCTCTGAAAGAAAGTTTTTGCACGATGGAGATACTGTCATTATGCGTGCTTACTCTGAAAAAGATGGCGTAAGAATTGGTTTTGGAGAATGTGTAGGCAAAATTTCGCCTGCAAGATAGTAGCCACAACGCCCCATCCCAGAGGGAGCAAATATAAAAAGACAAATACGCTTAATGTATTTGTCTTTTTTGTATTTGACCGTAATTCGTAATTTTTAATTTTTAATTGAACTTAATTCTTAGTTGATTCCGTAATAGAATGATAATACGCATCTATTGAATTGGGAATAGCAAGTGCTATTACTTTGGTAGCGAGTTTTGCGCCACGCAAAAAGTCTTGATAAGAACGGTTTTTGTGTTTGTCGCTCATCAAAATACTTTCGCAGGCTTGCTCCGCTTGCACACGCAAATACGGGTGAATATTTGTTTTGCTGATGTCTTCTAGGGCAGTTTTTACCAACCATTTTGACAATAATTCAAACTCTTGGTTGTTGAAATGCGCCAAAAAATCTTTTTCCGTGATATTTTCCCTGATTTGCTCCTGATTATTTGTATTTTCTAACATAGTTTTATTTGTTTACTTCGTATTTTCGTAACATTGAAGTATAGTTACTTTTCTTGTTTATCCCAAAGATAACACCAATGTAACCCAAAATACGTAAATATTGTTAAAAAATTTGGCTGTTTTTTTCAAAACATACTTTTTCTTAGATAAAGTAGGATAAAATCAATAATAAAACAAGAAAAATAGCCCCCAGCCGCAAAGGGGAGCAATACAAATATATTCAAATCTTTTGTACATTTAGAAGCAAAATAGGCAAGTATTTGAACAATAAACAAACGCTTAATAAATGTTTGTATAAACATTTATTAAGCGTTTTCTGTATGTTGTTTGTGAAGAAATAAACAACAAAAAATTATTTTTTAAAGACTATTTAGCAGTTACGCAACCTTCCATAATTGGCTGTTGTGCAGCAGCATCACCATCAAATGCTTTTGCATTGTCTGAAACTGCTTCAGCTTTTGGGAGTGCGCAATCACAGAAGGCTTTTGCTTTTGCATCATCCATTTTACCTTTTGTTTTTGCATCTGCGACACATTTTTCGGAGAACGCTTTTTTGTCTTTGTCGTTCCATTTTCCTTTTTTAGAACCGCAAGAAGAGAATACAACTACTGCACACAAACTAGCAAGAATTAGGGCTTTTTTCATTTTTTAGTAATATTTAAAGATAAGAATTGGTTAATTTTTCTGAAATAACGGTATTATTTTCTATAAAAACAAGTTTTATAAGATTTTTTTACGAACTTTTTTTACGAACTTTTTACTTTTCCAACAACCAAGCGTTTGTTTCTGCTATTTTGCTGGCTTGTGCGGGTGAAATCATCTTTAAATAAGAAAAATAACCTTTTCCATAATGTTTGGCATCTTTTCCTATTTTTTTAGACATTTCTACTTCTCCAATAACCTTAAATTGATGCAAAAACGCCCTAAATTTTCGTATATCAGTACGAGAAATTTTGGTTTCATTATTGTTCACAAGCACACCCGTAACGGTTTGTCGCTGACTTTTGCGCATTATCATTGTTTTTTCTCTGTTGATTTCCAACTTTTCATCTGCCACAATTTTATTGACAAAATGAAGTAGCTGTTTCATCAGCGCAGGGTCTTTGCTCTCCGTAGAAAAAACCAAATCATCAGCGTAGCGAGTGTAAGAAAAGTTATGTTTTTGCGCTGAATTATCTTCTGCTTTTTCTGTTAGTTTTTGAGCCAAATTCTGCAAACGGTTGTCTAATTTCCTGCAAATAAGGTTCGTAATCATAGGAGAAGTGCAAGCCCCTTGTGGCAAAAATCTTGCTCCAAGTGCTACAAAATTACTTTTTTGGTCTAAAACCGCCTCCACACGTAGCGCATCAGTACATACAAGCGCAAAAATGGTTGCCATTGCCTCACTATACCCAAAAGAGCAGAAAAGCCCTTTTATGCGTGGAAACTTGATAGAAGGAAAAAAATCCTTTAAATCAATGCGTACAACAATGTTTTTATTAAGATGATGGTCTGCATTGAGTTTGGTATTCATTTTTGGCAAAAAAGCAAAAGCAGCTTCGTGAGCAGGGATTTTCTCTAAAATATTTTCCAAAATCCACGTTTGGGCTTTTCTAAGTGTCTTTTTTGGTGCAGCAATCTGACGAGTGCCACCTTTTTTTTTAGGGATTTCAAAACGAGTATAATGGTCTATTTTGGCAACTCTTCTATGATAAGACAGCCATTTCCAATTTTTTTCTTCTAATTTAGAAAACTCCGCAAGTTGGGTAAGGTTTTCCACCAAAGGCAAATTATTTGCTTTTAGCTTTTCCAAATCTGTATTTGTATAGACAAGTCCAGCAGAAATATCATCTCCCAAATGGCTAGGAGTAGCTTTTTCACGAGCTACGATAGTTTCTTTATGAAGTTTTGCGTTGGCTTCTTTCTCAATTCTTGACACAATACGCTTGGCACGCACACGTTCTATGCGGTTTTGGCGGATTTGTTTGAGAAGTGGCGTAACGTCTTCTATGCCGTTTAGTTCCTTCTGGAGTTTGTAAAGTTCCGTATTGATATTGGCAAGTTCGTCAGAAATTTTCTTAAAATGCTCTTGTTGCGTGGGCGTGATGTCAGAAAAGCCCGAACGTATCATTTCATCAATGATAAATTGTTCTTTTCCGAGTGCTTGTAGGCGTGTACGCCAGTTAGACGAAGTTGCAGCACTTGCTGGATTAGCAGTATTTAGAGCCATTAAATTGCAGAAAATTTAGTAGAAATCAGAAACATAGACTACAAAACTAAGAAATTATTTGAAAAACACAATTTTTTAAGTTGTTTTTCTGTTGAATATTTTTATTTAATGTTATGGATAAAGATACGCAGGGTTTTATACCCTGCGTATGAATTAAAAATCAATGTTATTCAATTTCTCTTCACAAATATCCCAAAAAATAGGTAAATCTGCAATTAAATGACTATTTTGAGTGTTTTGATTATCTTTTTTACTTAAAATTTTATAATCAAATGGTGTTTCTTTATCATCAAAATCAATAAAAAAAACATTGATTTTGTGTGCTGGAATGAGTTTTTGCATTTGCTTAAAAAAATCTTCCCAATACGTATTTTTTTGGATAATCATAGGCAAATCATAAGCTAAACACTCATAAAACTTGGTAGGAATACGTTTTTCATAACTTTTGTTGATAATGTAAGGCATCACAACGAAAGTATTTTCTAAAATATTTGTTTGCGTTGCAGCCTTCATTTTTTCTTTGATTTGAGCATAAGGAATAGGTTTTTGGTTGATTTGTGCATCAATCAAATGATTTGTTTTGCTAAGTTTTTTTATTGCCAAAAAATCTGTTTCTAGCGGACAATGCCCTAAAATAGTGAGTTTTATTATATTTTTTGGTTGTTTTTCTTGTTGTTTTTTTGTGATATACTCAAAATAAGTCAGCATTTTTTGCAATCCATATTCTTGTGAAATAGTACCTAGAAATAGTAAATGAGTTGTTTTTCCTGTTGTTTTTTGATTTTCTATTATATTATTTTCCAATTTTCCTGTAAAATCTTCTCTCAAAATAAAGTTAGGCAAAATAACATATTTTTTTTTATTTTTTCCAATAAAACTAAGTTCTTGTTCATAGCAATATTCAGCCAAAAAGAAAAAATCTACAAAAAAACTGGTGACTTTTTGTACCAAATACACATAAATAGCTATCATTTCACGCAACACAGGCAAAAAAACTTTCGTATAACTGATATTAGCCACATAATTTTCTTGCACATCATAAATAATTTTTACTTTTTTTCTCAAAAAAATAAAACTAAAAATTTTATAAAAAGCACTAGGTAAAAGCAATTCAAAAGTACCAATAACCAAGATATTTGGCTTTATTTTTAGTAGGAAAAACAAGAATGTAAAAAATGTATAAAACCGTTTTAAGGCTATTCTATTGAAGTTAAAAAGCTCGTGAAAATGTATATTTTCTAGTTTTTGTATGTTTTCAGTATCATTATTGCTGGCTTGTCCTACAAAATGGAAAGTAGCATTTTTATATTTTTTTATTAAACTTTTGCCTATTTTTTCGTACATTCGCACATCTTTTGCTTGTTTGAGTACGGAAGCAAGTACAAAAATAAAATTATTCTCAAAATTATTACCAACATCACTCTTAGCAGCATCAGGATTATTTTTGTTCATTTGTTTGTATATATTCCAAAGAATGGTTATTTTGGCGGAGTTTTGTTATAAATTGTAGCAAAATTAAGAGAAAAACATCATAAAACACCATACAATACCATAAAAAACACCTAAAAAATTATTTAAAATTATTTAAAGTTTGAAAAATCTAAAATTTATATTATTGTTTTTTCTTACTTGCGTAGGCGTACATAATGCGCCCGCACAAGGAAAATTCAATGCACGTAAGTTTATTGGTCAAGTGCTTTACCTTTACTCACCTATGCACAATGATTTGATAGACAAATATAACAAAACGCCCACGTCAGTACATCTTCCAAACACCACTTTTAATGTAGGAAAGCATATTGATTATATGTTTTATATTACAGATACCATCAACAAAACAATTATTCTGAATGAGTTGCCCCAAATGGTCTATGAAATAGCCAATGATTATGCCAATAGAGGCTCGTATGCGTATTTGGAGAAAAATAAAATCACTTATAATGCTGGAGATAACTATATTTGTTACTATATCAATCAGCAAACAGAATACACAATGAAGCAAATTAGGGCATTTCCTTCTAGTCAAATAGCAAATATTATCCCTAAAAAATTACATACAGAAAATTATTACAGGTTCTTAAAAAACACTAATTCTGAAGTTTCTACACAAAAATATGGTATTTATGGTTTATTGCAAGAGTGGAATGCCTATCAGCACGCCACAAAGGTCGCTTTTAACGTAAAACGCTATTATGAACGTGAAGGCTATACAGATATTACTTTGTGGGAAGATTTTTTTGCTAATTATTATGAGTATCAAATGGCTCATTTGGAGTTTAAATACTTCATTCTCAAATACTTAGAATATGCAGAAAATGCACAACCAGAATTTTATGAGAAACTTTTAAAAGATAAAAATTTTAAAAAAACTTACATTGAAATAAATAAAAATTATGAAGATACTATCACTCAATTTAATCTCTACAAACCTGCCGTATTTTCTTTGCTTAGTAAGGCTGGTATAGACACAGAAGAAACAAGTATGGAGGGTTTTAGCCTGCTTTTTTTGGATAGAGTAGGCATCAATACGTATGGAAATATTGACAAACTCTTTAGAGATGCACTAGAAGAAGAAGCATTAAAAGAAATTGAGAAAAAAATTAAGAATTAAGTGAAAGTATGAAATATAATTAAATACAAAATATTGATTATCAATATTTTAAAACAATTAAACAAAAATATATCAATGAATGATATTTTAAAAGAATATTTGGCAAAACAACAGCCTCAAACACAAGAAAATTATCCTATACTTGTACTCAAAGCTGGGCGTGAGCGTTCTCTTCTAAACAGGCATCCTTGGGTATTTTCTGGTGCAGTAAAAGACCTTCCAACTGCTGAAAATGGAGATATTGTGCAGGTACAAGACAGCAAAAAAAATATTTTAGGTTATGGGTTTTTTGATACAAAAAGCCAGATAACAGTACGTCTTTTTGAGTTTAATGCCCAAAATATACGCATTGATGAAGCGTATTGGCACAAAAAAATCAAAAGTGCTTATGAACTCCGTAAAAAATACGTCCTAAATCTTGCTACAAATGCGTATAGACTTTTGCACGCAGAAGGAGATTTTTTACCCGGTATTATTGTTGATGTTTATAACAAAGTGGCAGTGGTACAAGTGCTTATTAAAGGTATTGAGAGGGTTTTTTCTGCTATTTTGGGCGGTTTGCAGCAACTGGGATTAGAATATATTTATCTCAAAACAAAAGAAAACACTAAGGTTTCAGAAGATACCCCACCACAAACAGTATTGCCTGCACAAGTACCTACGCAACTACCAAAAGGTTGGCTTACTGACGTTTTTGAAAAACCACTCAATATCATTGAAAACAACCTGAAATTTCCTGTTGATGTGGTGAAAGGGCAAAAAACAGGGTTTTTCTTAGACCAAAGAGAAAACAGATTACTTTTGCAATATTATTCTAAAGGCAAAAACGTACTCAATGCGTTTAGTTACACAGGCGGATTTAGTGTGTATGCGCTTGCAGGAGGTGCAAAAAGTGTTCATTCCGTTGATATTTCCAAAGATGCTATTGCCGTTTGTGAGCAAGCCGTTACTATGAATTTTGGCAAAAATGCACCTCATACCTCTGTTTCAGCAGATTGTTTTGATTTTTTGAAGAAAACAGAGGAAATATATGATATTATTGTCCTAGACCCGCCTGCCTTTGCCAAAAATGCAAAATCTGTTCATAATGCTACACGAGGCTACAAAGAACTTAACTTAACAGCATTTAAGAAAATTGCGCCTGGCGGACTTATTTTCACTTTTTCTTGTTCTGGCAACGTAGATAGGGATTTATTCAGAAAAGTAGTATTTGGCGCAGCCGCTGATGCACATAGGCAAGTACGCATTTTGCACCAACTCTCGCAGCCCGCAGACCACCCAATAAATATTTATCACCCAGAAGGAGAATACCTAAAAGGGCTTGTACTGCAAGTTGAATAGGTTTTTTAATGTTATTTTTCAACCGCATAGGCACGTAGAAAAAATAGAATACAACAAATTCACTAATCTAATTCTAATGCCGTTGTTTGTGTCCTCACAAACAACAGTGAGGTAACGGCATTGATAAATTGTATTCTGAACTTCGTAGCCACTTAATTTATCAAGTGGTGTTTTGGCACAAAACAAATGAGGTAGAACAATTATGTAGAACAACTGTGCAGAATTTATTTATCAAAAAAAATACTTTACAACGTATTTTGTTCTCTACCATTTGTTTTGTCCCAAAACAGCGTTTTGATAAATCAAACGCCTACGTAAAAACTCACAAATTAACAATGTCGTTATATAAGTGTATTCCATTTTTTGGAATACTCTAAGAAAAATTAGACTACCAATTACAACAAAAAAATCCTTTACAAAATAATTGTAAAGGATTTTTGTTTTTCTCTTAATTTTGCCAAGCAAATTATTAGAATTTGCTGACGAAAATAGTAAGACTTGTTACTGTTCCGTTTTGCGCATAAGCGTCCATTCTAATAGTTCTATCTGTTGTGATGCCTGTAATCAAATACGAAAACGTATAAGAAGTTTTGTTTTTGGCAGTAGAATCATCTAAATAAAATGGTGTTGCTTCTCCCACTGTGGTAAGCGTTACTTTTGCAAGCGGAGATGAGGAGGTCATAGTACCTGTCCAGACGAATTCGTTGCTGGCGTTTGCCTTGCCTGTTGCCACAGTAGTAACTACTGGTTGTGGTGTTGGCTCTGTTTTTTTACAAGAGCTAAGCCCCATAGCAAAAGAAAAAAGCAAAGTGAGGATAAAAAGTACGTTACGTTTCATAGAATTGAAATTTGTTTTTTGGTTGAAAAATGATTAAAATACTAAACTATTGTTTTCAAATAGCGTGCCAAATGTAAGATTCTTTTGCACAAAATCCTAAAATAAACTTAAATTTTTTAGAATAGCATACTGAAAATACCAAAAATCATCATTATCTTGCAAATTAGGCTCATTTGTGAAAAATCTTTTTTCTTATCAGCACGTCTCAAATTTGCAATAAGCCAAACCAAAAGAGGCAAATTAACAACAAGTAAGAAAATTATCCGCCACTTAGAAAAAAAGAAAAAACCAAACACAATTCCTACCACAAAAAGAAAAATAATTATATACAAAAAAGTACGAGTTTTGGGTATTCCAAGCGCAATAGGCAAGGTATTTGCCCCCACATTTTTATCTCCTTTCATATCTTCAATATCTTTAATGATTTCTCGCACCAAAGAAACCAAAAATGCAAAAACCACATAAAACCATATTTCTAAACTATAAATTTTCTCAAAAACACCTACAATCAAAAGCCCGCTTGCAGACAAAATAGCCACCACGAAATTGCCTACAAATGCAGTTCTTTTGAGTTTATTAGAATATAACCAAAGAAAAAATATTGTAAAAAATACAAATAAAAAGATAGTTTTTCCTAAGAAAAATGCGGATAAAAGCCCTAGAAAATTAAAAGAAATATTCCAAATAATAGCCGTCCTTCTGCGCAAAATACGCCCAATCACCATTTTTTTAGGTTTATTGATAATGTCTATTTTCATATCATAATAATCATTGATGATATAACCTGCTGCCCCAACGCAAACAGTAGAAAACATCAACAAAATAAAATCAAAATCAACACTAAAAGCCTCTTTGGTATAGTTTAAAAGCATTATCTTGGCAAAATATTGCGTAATGACCATAATAAGCAAATTCCCCGCACGCACAAGACGCAAAAATCCCCATAAAACAAATTTTAAGGGGATTTTATTAGTAGTATTAGGCATATATGATGTATGATGTGTGATGTGATGTATTTTTTATCTTAAACAATGTATTTACATCACACATCACATATCACACATCATAAGTTATTTTTTAAATGAAAGTTTGATTTTGAGTGTAATAGGTGCATTTACAGGTCCTAGTGGTGTAGTAATGGGTATATTAGTAGTTAGTTCTGCATATAGACGTAGCCTTATGTCATCTAGCGTTTGTATGTCCCAAATTTTTGGTAGAGAAACATTAGCAGTAGTCAACAAAACTGCAAGTTCCGCAGGAATAAAGGCATCAACACTCGTAAAAGTTACTTTTTTGGTAGCTTCGTCAATGGTGTAAGGCGTTGTTTGCGGATTAGAAAGTACACCACTAGTGCTATCACGAGCATAAACAACGGCATCATTAGTAGTTTTAAACTCCAAAGCTGCTGCTTTGTTACTTCTTGGCGTGCTTGCTGCTGCAAGTCCTGCCGCAAGTTGTGGAGGAACTAGCGGAAAAGTAGTTGTAACATTAGGTGTGATACTATCTCCCACCCATACGTGGGCAGTAATGAGTTCTTTTTGCGTTTTGATTTGCACAGTATCTTTTTTAGTACAAGCACCAAATATGCTCAAAACTGCTGAGAATAGCAAAAAAGGAAATAATTTTTTCATTTGATTTGATTTTATGAGTAACTTTCTATAATTAGTGTATGTTTTGGTAATGTCAAAATGATATGTAATTAACTGATTATGAACATTCTGTATTCATTCACAATTCACAATTAAAAATCCACAATTATCTACAACAAATAACGTGCTTTTTTGCATTATATTTTCATTTCAGGAAAAATATTTATCAATTTATGTTAAAAATCTTCTTTTTAAACTCATATAACTCACCCAAATAGTGTTTTTTCACTTCTGGGTCTGTGGCAACATCTGCTGGCGCACCTTCTTTAAATACCTTTCCGCCTGACATTACATATACGTGGTCTGTGATAGACAAAGTTTCATCAGCATTATGGTCAGTAATCAAAATTCCTAAATTTTTGAATTTCAATTTATAAATAATATGTTGTATTTCTTCTACCGCAAGCGGGTCAACGCCTGCAAAAGGTTCATCTAGCAAGATAAATTTAGGTTTTACCGCTAATGCACGTGCTATTTCTGTACGTCTGCGCTCACCACCAGACAATACTTTCCCATAATTTTTTCTTACGTGTGTAAGGCTAAACTCCTCTAAAAGCTGCTCTGTGCGTTCTTTTTGCTCACTTTTAGAAATATCCATCATTTCCAAAACCGCCTTAATGTTGTCTTCAACAGTCAAATCCCTAAAAACACTTGCTTCTTGTGCCAAATACCCTAAGCCTAATTTGGCTCGTTTGTACATTGGAAGTGCTGTAATATCTTTGTCATCAAGGAAAATTTTGCCTTCATCAGGCTTTACAAGCCCAGTTGCCATATAAAAAGTGGTTGTTTTGCCTGCGCCATTATGCCCAAGCAAACCCACTATTTGCCCTTGTTCTACTTCTACTGATACATCATTGACAACAGTACGCTTGCCATATTTTTTTATTAAGTGTTCTGCTCGTAATTTCATTGAAAATTAAATAATTATGTTTTTATGTTTGGCAAAGATACAACTTATCTTTTTATATTTTAGGCAAGTGCAAAATCTATTCCAAAAAAACTTACATTTATCTAAGAAAAAATTGTACTTTTTCGTAAAAAACATTTATATTTAGGTTTTAAAATTAGTAGCGTACAAAAACTTATCAAAATAAATAAAAAATATCAACAATAATATGAACAATAATATAATCAAAGACAGCCATAAAACTTATAATACTGCTTTTCCTTTACTTTGCTTCGCTTTTCTCTTGCTTAGTTTTCTCAACGCTAACGCACAACAAAAAGCTGCCATTATAGATGACAACACAGAAGCAATATCATTGGGACGACTTTTTGTCTATCAAGAAGACAAAAAAAGTGAACTAACTATTGATAACATAGAAAAACCCGCTAACGCAAGCTCTTTTTTGCCTTCTAACAAAAAAGATTTTACCTTTGGCTTTACGCCATCTGCTTACTGGTTCAAATTTCAGATAAAAGATAATACCACGCTTCATAAACAGTATTTTTTGGAACTAGATTATCCAACATTAGACAAAATAGAATTCTTTTATAAAGATGATACGGGTGCTTGGAAAAGCCGCTCTTTTGGTGATTTTCGCCCATTTGGGGAGCGTTCTGTGCTTTATAAAACTTATTTAATCCCTATTCAACACAAAAATGCAGAAGCACAAACTTATTACATCAAAATAACTACTGAAAGTTCTTTGCAGTTTACGCCTACGCTTTATAGTTCTGAAAAACTAAGCGCACACATTGCCCTTTCCGAAATCTTGATAGGAATTTGGTATGGAGGCTTTTTGGTGATGTTTTTGTATAATATATTTATTTATTTTACTTTGAGAGATATTAGTTATCTTTATTATTGTATTTTTATTGCTATTTATTCTATTGGTGTTCAGGCATCATTACAAGGACACGCTTTCCAATATCTTTGGAGTAATTCTATTTGGTGGACGAGTGAAGTAACGGTTATTGCTATTTTTGCCTCAATGGTTTTTTCTATGCTCTTTACGCTAAACTTCCTTTATACCAAAAAATTTGCACCTTTGGCGCATAAATTGCTCTGGGGCTATATTGTTGTATGTAGCATTGGTACAGTTGCGTGTTTCTTTATTCCGTATAGTTTGGCTATAAGTTTTGGTACAATGGGTTTGCTGGTACTTTGTGTGCTTTTAATGTACTCTGGCGTAAGTGCCTATCGTGCAGGAAATAGAGCCGCCTTGTTTTTTACAATTGCTTGGAGTTGTTTTTTTGTGGGTGTTGTCATTCAGGTTTTTGTAGCCAGAAATATCTTGCCAAGTGAAGGACTTTTGAAGTTTAGTAGTGCTATTGGCTCATTTTTGGAAGTGATTTTCTTGTCTATTGCACTTGCCGACAAAATCCGTATTTTTAGAGTGGAGAAGGAAAAAGCACAACTGCAAGTGGTGGCTTCTGTTAAAGAAAATGAAAGAATTATCTTAGAACAAAACCAAAACTTAGAATCAAAAGTGCTAGAAAGAACACAAGAACTACAACAAAAACAAGAAGAGATTATGTCGCAAAATGAAGAATTGCAACAAAATCAGGAAGAAATTTTAGCGCAAAGAGAGTTTATTGAAACCAAAAATAAAGAACTTATGGAAGTAAACGACCAAGTAGGGCAAAGCATACAATATGCCAGCACTATTCAGCGTGCGCTTTTGCCCAGCTCTGTAGAAATACTCAAACACGCAACAGATTATTTTAATATCTATTTGCCAAAAAATGTCGTTTCTGGTGATTTTTATTGGTATGCAAAAGTGGATAATCAGTTGTTTTTTGCTGCCGTAGATTGCACAGGACACGGCGTGCCAGGTGCTTTTATGAGTATGATAGGAAATACTTTGCTCAATGAAATTGTAAAAGAAGCACGAGTTTTTAGCCCAGAGCGTATCCTCACGCTTCTACACGAGGGTGTGGTGAAAGATTTGCGCCAAACAGAAACAGGAAATACAGACGGTATGGACGTTTGCCTCGTCAGAATTGATGTAGATAACAACGACATTGCGGACACAGAAAACCAACAAAATAAAACTTTTCAACTTACTTTTGCAGGTGCAAAACGCCCTCTTTATATTTATCAGAATAACCAAATAATAGAAATAAGAGGCGACCGTATGCACGTAGGAGGCACGCAATTATCACATCAAACAGAAAGTTCTTATCATAACCAAGTGATGACAGTACAAAAAGGGGATTGTATTTACCTTTCTAGTGATGGTTTGGTAGATTCTCCTAACCCAAAGAGAGAAAAATTTTCTAGTGATAGACTAAAAACTTTGCTCCTCACCTACGCCAAAGAACCTATGCACCTGCAAAAGAAATTTTTGTTAGATGAGCTTTTTAGCTTTCAAAAAAGCACCGCACAACGAGATGACGTGCTTTTAATGGGAATACGCATCTGATTTTCAATTACAAAAAAAACTTTTGCCAACAAAAGCCTAAAAGTGTTTAACAATTATAAATCCACGTTTTACGTAGAAAAAGACAATAAAAAATCATATCAATGCCAATTATCAGAAAAATAAATAAAATCCTTATTGCCAACCGTGGCGAGATTGCTTTGCGTATTATGCGCTCTGCACGTGAAATGGGCATCAAAACCGTTGCTGTTTTCAGTACCGCAGACCGCAACGCCCTGCACGTAAGGTATGCAGATGAAGCCGTTTGCATAGGTGAGGCAGCCTCTTCACAGTCTTACTTGCGAGGTGATAAAATCATTGAAGTTGCTAAACAACTAAACGTAGATGCCATTCACCCTGGTTACGGGTTTTTGTCTGAAAATGCCGTTTTTGCACAACAAGTGGCAGATGCGGGGCTTATTTTTGTAGGTCCTTCTCCTCAAACCATTGAGGTAATGGGTAGCAAACTGGCGGCAAAAGAATCAGCAAAGAAAAACAACGTCCCAATGGTGCCAGGCACGCCAAGTGCTATCACAGATATTGCAGAAGCAAAGAAAATTTCCAAAGAAATTGGTTATCCCATTTTGATTAAGGCAAGCGCAGGCGGTGGCGGAAAAGGTATGCGTATTGTGGAAAATGAAGAAGAATTTGAGGAGCAAATGGAACGTGCCGTAAGTGAAGCTATTTCCTCTTTTGGAGATGGTGCAGTTTTCATTGAAAAATACATACTTTCTCCCAAACATATTGAAGTTCAGGTACTTGGCGACCAATATGGCAACATTATTTCATTGTTTGAAAGAGAATGTTCTATCCAAAGAAGGCATCAAAAAGTCATAGAAGAAGCTCCCTCTCCTATCCTTACGCCTGCGGTACGTGAGGCAATAGGAAAAGCAGCCGTTGAAGTCGCAAAATCTTGTAATTATTACAATGCAGGAACAGTAGAATTTGTAATGGATACAAATCTTAATTTTTATTTCTTAGAAATGAATACCCGTTTGCAGGTAGAACACCCTGTAACAGAACAAATTACAGGCATTGATTTGGTAAAACAACAAATCAAAATAGCACAAGGAGAAGTTTTAGAAATCAAACAAGAAGACCTCCAAATTTTGGGACACGCAATGGAAGTGCGTGTTTATGCAGAAGACCCACGCAACAATTTTTTACCAGATATTGGAAATCTCGCTACGTATGTGCGCCCACAAGGTGCGGGAGTGCGTGTAGATGACGGTTTTGAGCAAGGAATGGATATTCCTATTTATTATGACCCAATGATTGCAAAACTTGTAACATTTGGAAAAGACCGCACAGAAGCCATAGAACGTATGAAACGTGCCATTGACGAATACCAAATAGTGGGAATAGAAACGACTTTGCCATTTTGTAGTTTTGTGCTAAATCACGAAGAATTTATTTCAGGAAAGTTTAATACAGGTTTTGTAGGCAAATATTTTACGCCTGCAGTTTTGGACAAAAAATTATCTAAAAATGAAGAAAAAGTAGCAGCAGCACTTGTAGCCACATTTTTAGGAGAAAAGAAAACAACTAAAAATCCTACAAAAAATGATTCTACAAAAGGAAATAGTACAAAACAAATTTCTAATTGGAGAAAAAATAGAGTGTAGGAATTTTATTGGAAAGACTTTCAAGGTTCTAAAAAAACTTTGAAAGTTTGATATTAAAGTTTCTATTTCCAAAAATACAAATTTTTCTTAAACTTGCGCCACGCAATATATAGCTCTGTTTGTTTGAGAGCTACTTTTTCTGCAAAAGAAATTTTGAATAAATCTTTTTTGATAAAAACTGTGTCAGATTTATCTTTGTACCAAACCACATAATTATTTTTTGTTATCCAGTTTTTTATTTCCAATAAAAAAGGATTTTCATAAAATTTTCCGTGTGTTTCTATAGACAAAACTTTTGGTCTGCTTGTCATATTTTTGAGTACATACCATTCTGCCCCCTCAA
Organism: Raineyaceae bacterium; assembly: GCA_043772375.1. Taxonomy (GTDB): domain Bacteria; phylum Bacteroidota; class Bacteroidia; order Cytophagales; family Thermonemataceae; genus JANYGM01. Next base: position 18,871 of record JAYVGJ010000004.1, read on the forward strand.
TATCCACACTTAGCAAATCAATATCTCCGCTATCAATACCAGAAAATAGCCTGCAAGGCACTTCAAACGTATTTTCTTCAGAAATTTTGTATTCATCATTGACAAGCGCAGGGCTTGCTTTCAGCTCACTAATAAAGGTAGAAGCAGCCGCTTTGGAGAGTTTTATCACACCATCATAATCATAAATAGCATACGGAAACAGCGTAATGTTTGTCTGATTTCTAAAAAAATCATTGATAGCAGCAATATGATTGGCATCAGGCTCAACAAGTGTAGTTTTGATGTTATCCAAAATAAAATCTACAATATTAGAAGTTTCGGGCAGGTACACACCTACCTCACACACATGAGAGAATTTGATGTTTCTTTCTTTGAGTTTTTTATAAATGGGTTTGTTTTGCTGATAATTCATTTTGAGTTACGAATTTTGAGTTGTGGGTTGTGAATTGCTACAAATGTATTTAAAACTTAAATAAAAACAAGGCTTTTATTTTGAAAGCTATTGTTTATTTTGTAGCTTTGATAGGATTTCAGCAAAATAATATTTTTAATTTTAACAAAGTTTAATTATGAAAATCAAACATTTTTTACTTTCAATAGTGCTTTTTTGTGCTATTCAAACAGTTTCCGCACAAGAATTGCGCAAAAATGGTTCTTCTTTTGGTACAGTAGAATCAGACGGAACAGTACGCCTTGGCGGTTCGTCAAAAGGCAAATTTGAGTCTGATGGCACTATTCGTGTCAATGGTTCATCAAAAGGGAAAATTGAAAGTGATGGTACTATCCGCAAAAATGGTTCTTCCATTGGCAAAGTGGAAAGTGATGGAACTGTTCGTATCAATGGTTCTTCCGTTGGCAAAATAGAAAGTGATGGAACTGTACGCAAAAATGGTAGTTCTATTGGTTCTGCAAAAGGTGTACGTAAAGAACACGCTGCTGTTATGTTCTTTTTTGACTTTTTTTAGTCAGTTTTTTTTCAATTTGATTTTTCAAAAACCATAAAAATGTCTTTTATGGTTTTTTTATGCCATTTTGATAATTTTCAGTAATATTTATGACAAAATAAGACAATTTGTCATTTTTTATTACAATATTTACATGCAAATATGACAAAATGGCATATTTTGCATAATATTTTACGCAATTTTAAAGAAAATAAAGCGTTTAAGAATTTGGCACAAGAGTTGTTAAAATACTTATCAGAATTGCAATTCAAAAACTATATCAAGTCAAATCAACATCAATTTTATTTCAAATAAAAAAATAATACAACTATGGACTTCTCAAAAAAAAATGTAAACGCTGATTTCATTCCTAATATGCTCAAAGATTTGGGTAAAATCTTTGCTGATGATTTCCAAGTGAAATTTAATGAAAACTACAACAGTAAAAAAGATTGTAACAACAAGAAAAATGATTGGAAAAATGAATTTACGACACGCACAACACACAAAGCAACCACACCTGCCGTAAATATCAAGGAAACACAAAACACTTTTGAGCTTGCAGTAATAGCTCCAGGACTTAGAAAAGAAGATTTTAAACTTTCTATTGAGGATAATGTTCTCAAAATCTCATCTGATATTTCATCTGAAATTCACGACAATCACAACGACAATGCCAAAGAAAACACAGACCACTCAACAGAAAATGCTGAAAATGTGGAAGAAAAACATAAAAATAGCTTCAGCCGCACAGAATTTGTACACTGCAAATTTTCACGCAGTTTTGAACTTCCAGAAAGCATTGATACAGAACTAATTAGCGCAAAATATGATGCTGGTATTTTGTATATCACACTTCCAAAAAAAGTGCAAACCCAAGAAACCAAAGTCCGTAACGTAGAAATTGCATAATTTTTGATGCTTTTTCAGGCACATAGAAAACATAGAAATACAATTTATTGTGTTCTATGTTTTTTGTTTTTATAATGAGAAAAATCTTTTTATAGAAATTAGAAAAAAATTATTACTTTTGAGAGAATTTTATAAAACAACCAAATTTTAATAAGTTATGGGTAAGATTATTGCTATTGCAAACCAGAAAGGAGGCGTAGGAAAAACCACTACTGCTATCAATTTAGCAGCTAGTTTGGCGTTTTTGGGCTATCAAACACTGCTTGTAGATGCAGACCCACAAGCAAATTCTACTTCTGGGCTAGGACACAATCCAAAGAAAATAGATAAAAGTATCTACGAATGTATGGTTGATGGCACGAGTGCGGCAGAAATTACCGTGAAAACTTCCGTAGATAATCTTAGTCTTATTCCTTCACATATTGACCTTGTGGGCGCAGAAGTGGAAATGATAAATTTGGAAGATAGAGAAGGCAAAATGAAAAAAGCACTCTATGAAGAAAAAGAAAAATATGATTTTATCATAATAGATTGTTCTCCTTCTCTTGGTCTCATTACAGTCAATGCACTTACGGCTGCTGATTCTGTTGTTGTGCCTGTGCAATGTGAGTATTTTGCCTTAGAAGGTTTAGGTAAACTTTTGAATACTATCAAAATCATACAATCTAGGCTAAATATTAACTTAGAAATAGAAGGTATCTTACTGACAATGCACGACTTACGTGTGCGTTTGTCATCTCAAGTAGTTGAAGATGTAAGCAACCACTTTAAGAAAATGGTTTTCAAAACAGTCATTCCCCGTAATGTACGTTTGAGTGAATCTCCTAGCTTTGGTGTTCCTGCCCTCGTACACGACCCCGCCAGCAAAGGCGCAATTAGTTATCTTGATTTGGCAAAAGAAGTGCTTGCTAAAAACTCATTACCAGAGCAAAAAGTCATTCCTAAAAAGAAAAAAGAAAAATAACATTTGGTGTAAACTTTCTATTGGATAGTAAAAATATTTTCATTACCTTTATGTTTGAGCTAATGAATTGGCAGAAATTTAAAACAACATCAACTAATTATTATTTATTTTGACTTTGTTTACATTTCTTTGTTTCTCATGATATCAGGAGTTTTCTCTAAAATCAATGTTTGTCATTTAATACTTTTCACTAAATATTTTTAAAATTATGAAAAAAATCTATGTTTCACAATACTTTTTTTGGCTTTTGTAACAATTACATCAGCTCAAACAAGAGTTTACAGACTAAATCTTGGACATCAATTTCTTCAAGGAGAAAAAATGACTTCTAAGAACGGGAAATACGAGTTCAGTTTTCAACCCAACGGGAATTTAGTCCTTAAAATGTTTACCGTAGGTATTGCTGATTTTGAAGGCAATGCACAGATACAAGAAAAAATTATTTGGAGTTCAAAAACTGCTAATAAAGCTAATTCTTGTACGTTGCAACAAGATGGAAATTTAGTTCTTTATGACAACGCAAAAAAAGCAGTCTGGGCAACAAATACAAATGGAAAAGGAGCTTACATTACAATGCAAGATGATGGAAATGTTGTAATTTATGATAATACTAAAAAAGCTGTTTGGGCAACAAATACAAATGAAAAATAACTAATAAATCTCATACAAAAGTCACCTTAGTTGTGTGGCTTTTTGTGTTTTTATAGGTTAGGAATGATAATTAACAATACTATGGACAGTTTTTAGGAATAAATTTTGAAAAAAGCACTTAGAATGTTATTTTTGTTTTGCAGACCAAAACAACTAACTCTAAGTGCTATGA
>JAYVGJ010000005.1:0-3432 GCA_043772375.1 Raineyaceae bacterium
TGATTTCACTTAATATGATGTTTAATTATCAAAATAAAATATTACAATATCTTGATAATCAATGAATTTACTTAATTATTTACTTTCGCAGGAAGTCTAGTATCAAAGTGCTACAAAAACAAATAAAATCAACAACGAAAAACTATAAAACAATGCTAGAAGCAACTTATCAAATAAATATAACCCACACAAAAAACTCTCGCCTTGCGCAAACAGATTTTGATAACCTCAAATTTGGGAGTGTGTTTTCTGACCATATGTTTGTGGCAGAATACAAAAACGGAGCTTGGAACAGTGGCGAAATTGTCCCTTTTGGGGATATGAGTTTCAGCCCTGCGCTTTGCACTTTGCATTATGGGCAGAGCATTTTTGAAGGTTTGAAAGCCTATAAAAATGCAGAAGGTGAGATTTTGGTCTTCCGCCCACTTTCTAACTACAAACGTATGATGATTTCTGCAGACAGAATGTGTATGCCACAATTCCCTGAAGAGATGTTTGTAGAAGGAATGAAACAACTTTTGCAGTTAGATAACGCCTGGATTCCAGAAAAAGAAGGCTCTTCTCTATATATCAGACCATTTTTATTTGCTTCTGAAGAGTTTTTGGGCATTCGTCCTTCTGCAGAATACAAATTCATTATTTTTACTTGTCCTGTGGGTGCATATTATTCTACGCCTGTCAAGGTGAAAGTAGAAGAACATTACACTCGTGCCGCCAATGGTGGCGTGGGAACTGCCAAAACTGCCGCTAATTATGCCGCCTCTTTGTATCCTGCAAAACTCGCACAAGAACAAGGCTACGACCAACTTGCGTGGACTGATGCAAAAGAACACAAATATTTTGAGGAAGCAGGTACTATGAATATTATTTTTCGTAAGGGAAATACTGTTTTTACGCCAGAACTAGGCGACAGCGTGCTGAATGGCGTTACACGTGCAAGCGTGCTACAACTTGCCAGAGATTGGGGCTATATTGTAGAAGAGCGCAAAGTTTCTGTGGAAGAAGTAGAGAAATATATCCAAAATAAAGAATTAGACGAGGTTTTTGGCGCAGGAACAGCCGCAACTATTGCGCATATTGTGGTTATGAACATCAACGGAACAGATTATAGTTTGCCCGCACCAGAAACAAGAGAGTTTTCCATACGAGTTTTGGAAGAGCTAAACGAGCTAAAACACGGAAGAATAGCTGATACAAGAGGTTGGATAATGAAAATATAATTAAATCTAAAAAAAAGCCTTTCAAAATTACTTTTGAAAGGCTTTTTTGATTTTTGAATAACCCATATTAGAAATGCCTAAAAGCACATTTTGTTATCAGAGAAAACTTCTGACAACAAAATAAAACATATGTTGGATACAGTGGAAGAATAGCAGCGTGTTTTGTATTGTTAATTTAAAAACAATACAAAACACGTATTGCGCATTTTGCATTGTTTTTTATTGCTGATAAACAGTTTTTCCGCTGATTTTAAATAAGTTACATTTTGTTTGGATAATAAAAATACTTTTATTATGTTTGTGGCGAAAGTACGCAGTTGCGTATATTAACAAGTTGGTGGCAATATTATCGGACACCTTTTACTAAACAAACAAATTTTATGAACAAAATACTTTTAGGACTTTTAGTTTTTTTCTCTACAACCTGTTGGGGACAGAAAACTAAAATTGTTTTTACAGACGACATTTCCAATTTTTGGAAAGCCTATGACCAAGTTATAAAAACAAAAGATAGTATAAAACAAATTGAAATAATACAAACCCAATACATTGACAAAGGAACAGAAGGTTTGCAAGGTATTATGAAGGTAAAGCAATATACAGCCTTGAGTTATACTAAATCAATTAATCGTTATCCATTATTTTGGAATTCAATTAGAAAAAACACATTGAATGCAAATGATTATTCTATTAAAATTCAAAGTGGAGTTGAGAAACTTAGAAAAGTATATCCTAACCTAAAACCTGCAAAGGTTTATTTTACTATTGGAGCATTAAGAAGCAACGGGACAATAGAAACAAATAAAGTTTTGATTGGTAGCGAACTTGCAATGGCAGATAGTTCGGTAATAACAAGCGAGTTTGGAAAAAATTTATCTCACTTACCTGCTTATTTTGCGTCCAATCCTATAAAAAATATTACTTTTTTAAACGTACACGAGTTTATACATACCCAACAAAAGACAACAATTGGTAATAACTTATTATCCCAGACAGTCATTGAAGGCGTTGCAGAGTATGTTACAACATTAGCACTTAAAATGAATTCCCCAAACCAGCAAATTTCATTTGGAAAACTCAATGATGAGAAAATAAAAAGAGCTTTTGTTAAAGAAATGTTTTCCACAAATTTTGATAATTGGATTTGGAATAGCCCAGAAAATGAGTTTAAAATGAGAGACTTGGCATATTATGTTGGTTACGCCATTTGTGAAAAATACTATTCTATTGCAACTGACAAGAAACTTGCAATTAAAAATATGATTGAATTAAATTATAACAACCAAGATTCATTGACTAAATTTGTAGAAGGAACAAAATATTTTGATAAATCATTATCAATTTATAAAGACGAATTTGAAACATCTAGACCAACAATATTAAGAATAGAACCATTTAAAAACGGACAGCAAGATATTAGTAGCAGTATAAGAACTGTAACATTTTTTTTCTCAGAGCCTATGAGCAAAAATTCAAGTGATTTTGATATTGGACCTATTGGAGATAAAAATGTTATGTGGTTACAAAAAAGAATTGGCTTTTCAGAAGACGGACTTTCTTTTAGTATTGAGATTAAACCATTAGAGACAAATAAACAATATCAACTAGTAGTAACTGACGCATTTTTAAATAAAGCAGGAATACCATTGAAATCTTATTTAATTGATGTTCGAACTGCAAAATAAATACTGCCACCAACAAGGGGTTTTGCAATATTGGGGCAGACGGAATAACAATGAGCAGTGGTAATTCTATATGGCATTTGTTCGGGCAGACGAGTTTCAATTTGACTTTTTGTTGTTATCTTCATCATCAGTTTTTCAATTTGGCTTCGGTTCCGGGCGGACGTTTTTCAAATTCCCCAACATCGCAAAGCCCTATTCGTTGGTCGCAAGTTTTTTTTCCTGCGAAGGACAGTCAAAAAAACCTGCGTCCAACATTGTGTTGCTGAAAGTGGGGCAAAGATAAGTAATTGAACATTTGGAATTTTTACTGACTTTTTGTTGTATATTTGACATTAGTTTTTCAATTTTCCCACCTTCAGCAACACACCGGCGTTGCCTGCTATTTTCGGACAGACTTCAAAATGAACAATTTTCAATATAAAGACTTAACAGTTCAAGTAACTAATGAACCTACTTATAAGTTTGGCTCGTCAGACAATAATTTTAATTATTCAAAACATTACTTTGGTGACGGAGGAATGGAATAT
>JAYVGJ010000006.1:0-2607 GCA_043772375.1 Raineyaceae bacterium
TCTGATATATCTTTCATAAATTTGGAAGTAAGTTTGCACAAAGATAACACTTTTTTACAATTATCTAAACTAAGAACTTATTTACAATGTGTTCCTTACATTGATAAATATCTACCTTGGTAATACCTTTAAAGTAAGCGGATACATCTGTATTATATTCGTTTTGATAGTTTTGAATGATTTTTTCTGCATCTAATTGTTTTATTAGATTAACGTCTGGACTATTAGTCAATGGTGATTTTATCATATTTTTTTATTTATTTCTCTAGTCTTTTCTCTCCAAACTCCAAAATTTCATCAATAAAATTATAGGGTTTGTAGCCATTTAGCGCAACTTGATGGAAAATACAAGTGGCGGGAGTCATTCCTGGCAAACTATTTATTTCTATGATGATAGTTTCTACTCTATTATCCTCATACACACGCATAAAGGCATCTATACGGGCATAACCCTGCACATTAAGGATTTGAGCGGTTTTTTGGAGCGTTTCTCGCACTTGTTTAGAGATGATTTTATTTTGTTCTAAATCAATTCCAAAACCGCCTGTAAAAGCACCAGTATAGCGTGCAGGCGTGATATTTTGCCCTTCACCTGCCAAAAATTTCTCCTCCAAAGAAAGCACCTCACCCGTTGCAAGCGTTTCTGACGGCTCAAACATTTCATAAACAAGTTTGTTGTCTATAAATTTTGTCAAAAGTCCACCTGTTATCTCCAAAAAGTGTTTTGCACCATTTTTACTAATCAACTCTTCTATCAAAAAAGTTTCTTTTTGTGGAAATTCTTCATTTGATTTTAGGGCAAGCGTTTGCACCGCAGACGGCACAAAGTCCGCATTTTCCCTAAACATCATCTCACAAAAAGCTCCCAATTCCTCTCTATTCTTAATTTTTTTCACCGCAGAGCTACAACCATCATCAGCGGGTTTTGCAATAAAAGGATAAGGAAATTCTTGCTCAATTTGGTCAAAAACAGCATTTTGCGTTAAGTTTTTGCTTTCATTTTCTTTCCAATCTTTTTTGTGCAGAAGTCTGTGTTTTGCCACCAAAATACCATTATTTTTGAGAATTTCGTTGGTTTCGTATTTGTTGATAGTAATTTGAGAACTTTCTACGCCCGAGCCATTGTAGGGTAGTTTTATTTCATCTAACCTTTTCTGAATTGCGCCATCTTCACCTGGTCGCCCGTGTAGGGCTATAAAAACAGTATTTACATTTTGTTTTAGCCATTCGTAGCTAATTTTTTGAGGTTTAAAAATAGCATTTTGGGCGTATTTTTGGGTAATATTTTTAGCTTCAATTTTGATTTTTTCTAACAAAATTTGCCCTTCACTTGTGCTTTGCGCCTCATAATTCAAAATTTTATCTCTAATATCATCAGCATTATCTTTGAGCATCATATTCACAGGAATTTGATAAAGTTCGTGTGTAGCATTCTGCTCACCATTTCCCATCAAAAACACAGGAATAGGCTCATATTTGGTAGATGAGGCTAGTTTTTCAAAGATATTTCTACCACTTTCCACAGAAATATGCCTTTCAGTAGAATATCCGCCCATAATCACCGCTACTTTTGTTTTCAAAGTAGTTTTATTCTGATTATTAGCAATTTTTTTGTCCAAACTTTGAAGTTTTTGATGTAAGAAAAAATTGTTTTTAGGCGTTTTTATACGTTCTGATATAGAAGTTCTGATAATATACGTCAAAAATTGAGAAGGATTTAGTCCAATTTCTGCAGCTTGATGAAAGAAAAAAGAGGAAGGCAACATTCCAGAGGTTGTATTTGGGTCGTTTAGGAAAATCTCACCCAACGCATTGATAAAACCATCAATACGAGCATAAACATTGGCGTTGATAGCCACAAAAAGTTTTTCACATTCCCGCCTGATATTTTCAATTTGTGCCGTTGGAAGGTCAATAGGCGTGATTTTGCGTGTCATTCCTGGCAAATACTTAGAACGGTAATCAAAAAAATCCGTCTTTTTTAAGATTTGTGTAGGTGGCAATGCAAGTGGCACACTTACACCGTTTTCGTTCTCATCTTGCACCACAATACAAGAAAATTCTTTCCCAACAATAAATCTTTCTATTAAAATGCTTTCTTCTGCACTTGTGGCGGTCAAAATGATACGGTGCAAGTTTTCAGAAACGTTTTCATCTAATAATTTCTCTAATACTTCAGGACGAAAAACTATACCCAAATGCTTGATTGGTGTTCTTTGTCCGTTCAAATCTTGCAATACAATTTCTAGTGTTAAAGGAAAACCAATACCCTCACGTATGTCTGTAAGACTCGTAAGGTACTGATATTTCTCTGTTTTAGAGAAATTAAGCCATTTCTTACCAGAAAGTTCTTGAATAAAAAACGCTTTATTTATCATTTGCATAAAAGCGTGATTATCTTTCTCGTTCAAAATGGAAATACCCATAGACGAGCCTTGATTAGGTGCTTTTATGACCATTGGTAAACCAATTTTAGCCACCAAAGTTTCTAACATATCACCTTTATAAGCATTTTTTTTGTAATCATTTTTTGTCAAAATCATTGATTTTGGACGTGCAAAGCCATATTGTACCAACAAATCTTTCTGAATATTTTTATTGATACCA
>JAYVGJ010000007.1:0-7983 GCA_043772375.1 Raineyaceae bacterium
GGGTATCAACGAGCATAATTTTAGGGGTTTGGTTCGCAAAACAAAACTACAAAAAATTATGCTCTTTTTAATTTAAAATGTCACCCATATTGATAAATACCTTTGAATGTTACATTTGAGTACAATCCCCCAAAAAAACAAAATGAAATCAACTACAAAAATAATTATTATCAATATTTTTATTCTTTTTATCAGTTTATTTTCTCTCAATGCTTGTAAATTTTTACATTCGGAAGACAAAAAAGTAGCTATTTATTATGATTGGAAAGGTTTTGTAGAAAATCAAATTAAATTCCTCCAAAAACAAACACTTTCCGTAGAAAAAAATGCCTCTATCAACGGAAATACAGAAAAACAAACGCTCAAATCCCTCAAATGGCACAAAGAATTAGACTTGCTTTTGCAAGCCGACATCAATAAAAAAGCATTTGAAGGACTTTATAACGTCTTGGATTCTGCCAATGCAGAAAGTAAATACAAAATTTATACCGCCAAAAACACTAACTTAGTCGTTAGAAAACTTATCATCATTACAGATAAAAATGATGTTATTACCAAAATGAATGCCAATCTCATTTCTGAAAATCCTCTTTATCATTCAGAAAAGCAACTTTTTGCCAGTTTTTCCAACCAAAACGGACAACCAAAACTGCAAGAATATCATTATAGCGGAAAACAAAAAATGATACTTATGAAAGAAGAACAATTTGAAATAATTGGTAAAGTAAGCAACAACTAGGTTTTTGAGTAGCTAGTAAAAGTTAGAGTTTTTATAGTTTGATTATCAAGTATTTAGCAATAAACAATCACTAAAAACCACCCCCAGCCCCTCCTTAGGAAGGAGGGGAGCTTTGTTCCCCTCCTTTTCAAGGAGGGATTAGGGGTGGTTTTGAAGTATTTATAACATAACTTATTCATTATCAGGATATAAAACTCTGTTATAAAACCATTTTAAAATGCTGAATGTTACATTCTTCAAACATTTCACCCACTTTTGTAAAGCCTTCTTTCTCATAAAATGGCACAGCAGTTAGTTGAGCGTGCAAATAGCGTGTATGTGTGCTTGTTTCGGGCATACGTGCAATGTCTTCTAATACTTCTTTAAGTATTTTATTGCCAATTTTTTTGCCCCGAAAGTCTTTCAAAACCGCAAAACGCTCTAATTTTACGCCTTTTTCTGTAAAACGCCAACGAGCTGTAGCACAAGGCGTGCCGTCAGAAGTTGCCAAAAAATGATGGCTTTCTCCTTCGTGGTTGTCGTATTCGTCTGTTTCACTTACTTTTTGTTCTTCCACAAAAACTGTTTTACGAATAGAAAACGCTTTTTCTAAGTCGCTTTCTTTAACTATTTTGATTACTTCTAACATTTTCTTTGATATAAATAGCCCCTAACCCCAAAGGGGAATAAAGACAATGTGTGTGATATATTTTTATGCGAAATTTAAGAAAAAAAATTGAAAAATATTGCTTTTAGATGAAAATAACCAAATAAAAATGTATTAAACCCTTAGGGTGCAACTTGGTTAAAGCCTTGAATTTCAAAAGATTACACCCTAAGGGTTTTACTCATTAAGAAATTTAACAATAAATATAAAAGATATTTTTGTATGTTTGTTATTGATTTGAATATCTAAACTAAACAAAAAATGCAAATTTTTATGACAGGCGCAAGCGGTTATGTAGGAGAACTTCTTGCAAACGCACTTGCCACACAAGGACACACTATTCACGCACTTTGCAGAGATGTAACAAAAGCAAAAAAAATGCTTCAAAACCCTAATATTAAGGTTTTTGAAGGTGATTTGTTGGATATTGATAAGATAGAAATTGCTATGCAAAACTGTGAGCAAGTATATCATTTGGCGGCTTATGCAAAGGTTTGGGACAAAGATAATAACGCTTTTTATCAAATGAATGTAGTTGGCACAGAAAATATCTTAAATATTGCTAAAAAAACTGGCGTAAAAAAAATAGTTTTTACCTCTACTGCAGGCGTTTTAGGTCCTTGTGTGGGAGAAATTGTTACAGAAAAAACACCTCAAACCGTTCCACACAGTACAGAATATGAGCGCACAAAGGCACAAGCAGAAGAAAAAGTAGCGGTTTTTATTAAAAGTAATACTGATATTGAAGTAATAACCGTTTGTCCTACTCGTGTGTATGGCGCAGGACAAATGAGCCAAAGCAATGCCGTAACACTACTTATTGAAAAATATTACCATAAAAAATGGAAAATTTTGCCTGATGACGGTACAAAAATGGGAAATTATGTTTTTGTGGGTGATGTGGTACAAGGGCATATTTTAGCTATGAATTACGGCAAAAATGGGGAGAAATACCTTCTAGGTGGTGAAAATGCTACTTATAGGCAGTTTTTTGATATGATTGGAGAAGTTTGTGGGCATCACCTTAAACTTATCCAAATGCCGTATAAAATAATGTTATTTTTTGCAAAAATTCAGTTGTTTTTGGCTGATAATTTTGGTCGTCCTCCTCTGATTACACCCGCATTCGTGAGAAAATACCTTTATAATTGGCAATCTAGCAGCGCAAAAGCAGAAAAAGAATTAGGCTACAAAATCACGCCTTTGCGTGAGGGAATAAAAAATACTGTTGAGTGGCTCAAAAGTAAAGAGTAAACCACAAAAAGCCTTTCAAAAATATTTTTGAAAGGCTTTTTATTAAAATGACCCTATTTTATAAAACTATTTCATAAAAATCCATTTTCCTATTTCTTTGAAGTTTACTTTTTGTCCGTAGCGCAAAATACCAACTCTATAAATACGTGCCGCAAGCCACGTCATACCCAAAAAAGTACCCAACAAAATAGTCATAGAAAGCGCAATTTCCCACGCAGGAATGCCATAAGGCACACGCACCATCATCACAACAGGCGAGGTAAATGGTATCATAGAACCCCAAAATGCCAAACTACTATCAGGGTTTGCCGCCACGCTTTGCGCCATAATTATCCCTAAAATCAGTGGCATACTCACAGGTAACATAAATTGTTGTGCATCTGTTTCACTATCACCCGCAGAGCCAACCGCTGCAAACATAGCACTATACAACAAATATCCAAAAAGAAAATAAAAGAAAAAGCAACCAATCACTAGCACATAATTAATAGTAGAAAGTGCTTTTGTTACTTTTTCCATCATTCCACCACCTTTTTTCTCGTCTAATGCATCATTTGCTTCGTTAGCTATTTGTTGCGTTTTTTCATTCATTTGTACCTGTTTGCTTTTTTCTAACTGGTTTTTTAGTTGGTCAGATGCCAAAAACCGCCCTGTAACACTAGAAATAATGGCTGTAAAAACAATCCAAAGCAAAAATTGCGTTAGTCCAACACACGCCACACCAATAATTTTTCCTAACATCAATTGAATAGGTTTTACCGCAGAAATCATCACCTCAATTACACGGCTAGATTTTTCTTCAATAACACTACGCATTACTTGCGCCCCATAAATAAAAACAGAAATATAAATCATAAAACCACTAATAAACCCTATTGCAAGCACTGCAATAGAACTTGTTTCAGTTTCTTTACCATCTTTTAGTGTCGTGGTATTCATACTAAGACGAGTCTTGCTTTTGTCTATCATTTCCTGCGTAATACCCACTTTGAGCAATTTGTAATCTTTGAGAATACGCTCCAAATCAGCCCTAATGTCCATTTCTACCTCCGTACTAATGGTTTTTTTGCCTTTCAATGAGATTTTGCCTTTTTCTTCAAAATTAGTCGCTGGAATATGAAGCAACGCAAAGGCACTAGATTTATTAAAATCAGCCTCTAACTCACTTTTTTGCCCTGTTACGTAGCTAAAAGTAAGTTGTTTGGTACTTCTCATTTTGTCTTTAAAAATACCTGTTTCATCAAAAACTTCAATATTTTTGACTTCTTTGAGGGCATCACTGTTCACTAGCCACGTAGGCACGACCATCAGCGCAGCAAAAAGCAAAGGAGTGAGCAGGGTCATTATCACAAAAGATTTTTTGCGCACACGCAAAAGGTACTCACGTTGGATAATTAAGAGGATTTTGTTCATTTTTTTGGTATTTGGATTATATACAACCATTAAGGACTATATACTTATTTTGCAAACATAACGAAAATACATAGAGAATTAGTATTTTTTGGTTCAAAATTTGATTTAGAGTTTTATAAAAATATCTTTGTAAATTAGAGTTTATGAATAATTCTATTTTTAACCACCCCTAACCCCTCCTTAGGAAGTAGGGAGACTTTCAAAAACATTTTTGAGTTATTCATAAACTCTACTAATCAAATTTATTTAAAATTTCAAATGAATAATAATTTTTTAAAAATAACCGCTTTTTGGGCATTTACGGAGGGGATTTTGGGAGGGATTTTGCACACGCTAAAACTTCCATTTACAAGTATTTTCATAGTGGCGAGTGCCATTTTATGGATTAGTTTGCTGGCAAAATTTTCAGAAAAGCGTTCTGATATACTCCAATCATTGATTATTGTCCTGATTTTGAAAATGATTTTAAGTCCTCACGCAAGCATAATGGCGCATATAGCCGTTATTTTTCAAGGACTTTTAGGTTACTTTTTGTTCACCATTATTAAAAATGTCCGTTTGGCAATATCTTTTCTTGCTGTTTTTAGCATGTTAGAATCTTCATTACAAAAAGTTTTAGTGGGTATTTTCTTTTATCAAAAGCCATTTCAAGCAGTTTGGGAGGTTTTTATGGAGAAATTAGTAGGGGATTTTTCTTTTTTTCAGAATGTTAATAATGTTGTTTTGGGTATTTTAGCTACTTATATTGGTGTTTATGTGGGTATGGGTATTTTAGTAGCTTTTTTGGTGATAAAAATCATTAAAGAAATAGAAATTTTGTATAAAGAAGAAAAAATACAATTTTCTTTAGAACATCAAGAAGAAAAAGTAGCTAAAAACACATCTAGTGATGTGTTAGAAGGCAAAAATAAAAATACCAACAAAATAGCTTTAATAGCAACTATTTTGTTGATAATGGGGACATTATTTTTTACATTTTATTTAGAGAATTTCTTAGAAAAAAACTATTTTTCAAAAAATTCTTCTTCTTATATTTTGATACTTATTATTGGTATTTTGTTGCGTACAGTGGCTTTATTTTTCTTTTTGAAAGAAATTATAGGAAATTTCTTGTTGTATTATCTGAAAAAATTCTTAGAAAAACACAAAAACCAATACACTTTACAAATCATTCAGATTTTGGACTATCTACCAAAAGTAAAAGAAAATACCTTACAAATTTGGTCAGATATCCCAAAAAACACTTCTAATTACCAAAAAATAAAGTTTTTTGCCCTGAAATTTATTTTACAATAAAAAGAAAAACCACTTTTAAATATATTTAAAAGCGGTTTTGAAGTAAACGTAGTTGATAATTCGTAATTGAATTACGTCAAAATTCTTACTAAGACTAAACCAACCGTAGCTGCCCAAGCCGTAATTCCTTTGGTCATTGCTTGCCCATAATCTGTATTTGAGTGCGCTTTCCACGCTTCCATAAAGTTTTTTGCACCAAACCAAGCAAACAAGCCCAAACCAAGCACTGTACCCACAAGCGGCATAGCAGCAAAGTTCACAACCAGTTTATAAATTCCTAATATTGCCAATGCAATAGACGAGCCACCAAATATTGCGGTGTTGATAGTGAGCCATTTACGAGATTCTCCATTTCTATCTGCCATAAAATTATAAGTTTTTAAATTAAATAATTATTTTTTCTGTTGTTTTTTCTTTTTCTTACTTTTTTCTTTGCTATCTCAACAAATAACGGTTAAATCATCAAAATATTTTATAACAACATAAAATAACGTAAAATATTTTGTATTTGAGTTTGTTGTTTATATAATCAACTGATTATTAAGTTTTTGTATTCATTCACAATTCACAATTATTTACTGCTCACTAATCAAAGTTTTCCCTTCACAATGCTCATCTTGACAATTTCCATACAAAATAAGAGAATGATGTAAAATATTGAATTTGAGCAAACTAGCTACCATATCTTGTGTTTGTTGGAGGCGTGGGTCACAAAATTCTAATACTTTGTGGCATTCTAAGCAAATCAGATGGTCATGTTGCTTAAATCCAAAAGATTTCTCATACCTTGCTTGTTGTGTACCAAATTGGTGCTTAGTAACGAGGTCGCACTCTACCAAAATATCCAGAGTGTTATAAACAGTTGCTCTGCTGACACGATAGTTTTTATTTTTCATACTGATATAGAGTTCTTCTACATCAAAATGGTCTTTTCTTGAATAAATTTCTTCCAAAATAGCAAATCTTTCAGGGGTTTTGCGCAAGGCACGACTTTCCAAGTAAGCCATTAAAATTTGCCTTACTTCTGTTTGTCTATCTATTTTTTTATCCAATTTTTCTATCATTGCATCAATTACGTTGATAAGTAGTTGCAAATATAACAAATTTTTAAAACTTTTATCAAAAAAAATATGCAATTTTACGCAAGGAAAAAGTACGAAGTAAGAGGTACGAAGGACGAATGTAACACGCTGATTATTAAGTATAATATCTTAATTTCAAAGTTCGTGTAGTTATTTTAACCGCAAAGTGCGCAAAAAACACAAAAACAGCAGAAAAAAGCGTGTATTTTACATCACACATCACATATCACATATCAAAAATGGTTTATCATCTTATCACGCCCAAAGAATGGGAAACGGCTAAAAATCAGCCTTCTTATGCTGCAGAAAGTCTTGCTTTGGAGGGTTTTATTCATTGTTCTACTGCCGTTCAGGTGGCAAAAACTGCTAATAATTATTTCAAAAATCAGTCTGAAATGCTTGTTTTACATATTAAGGAAGACAATTTGGCTGATGCCACGCTCAAATATGAAGCAAATTCTTATGATGCTTTTCCGCATATATATGGGCGTATTGTGCGTGAGGCGGTAGTGGGTGAAACTTTAATCAAACAAAATGATAAAAACGTTTTTGAAGAATTTTTGGGTTAAAAGAAAGTTTGGCACAAAAATTTCTTTAAATAAAAACAAAATTACCAAAAATTAGTAACTTACTTTTATCTTTTATGAATATATTTTTATGAAAAATGTTTACATCTCAATTATTATTTTATTGATTTTCAATGTATTAGTTGCTTGTTCTGGCTCAAAAAGAGTTTTCAAAAAAGCACAAGAACTAGAAAAAGGAGGCTTACACGAGGAAGCCGCTGAAATGTATTTAGATGCGCTCAACCGCAACAACGAAAATATTGCTGCAAAAATAGGTTTGAAGCGCACAGGGCAGATTTTTTTGGATAATCTTCTAGGAAATGTTTTCAAAGGAAACAACACGCAAAACCACAAATTGGCGGTTAATTCCTTTTTAGATGCGCAAAAATTCAATGACAAAGTGAAAGTTTATAATGTTAAGTTATCCATTCCTAGCCATTATGAGCAATATTTTTCAGATTCAAAAGAAAAATATCTCTCTTATATCTACAACAAAGGGCAAGATGAACTCACAGCAGATAATTTTGATGCCGCCAACCAATCTTTTGACGAAATTATAAGGGTTGAGCCTTCTTACAAAGACGTAAAAACCCTAAAAACCTCCACCATAAACGAGCCAGATTATAGACGTGGGCAAAATTATCTTCAAAATAAAGAATATAAACTTGCTTACAACACTTTTAATAAGGTTTATAAGAATGAACCAACCTACAAAGAAGTTGGGCGTTTGCGTGAAAAAGCACGCAAAGAAGCCACTTTGACTATCTCCGTTTTGCCTATCCAAATAAACCGTACTTTTACTAATTATGATGATGAGATTTCGGAAAAAGTGCAAGCGGGCATCACACAAGAGCTTTTAGCTGCCAAAAGCCCATTTTTAGAGATTGTGGATAGAGATAATATGGAGCGTATTTTGGAAGAACAAAAACTTGGGCTTTCTGGTGCAATAAAAGAAGGTACGGCGGTGCGTTTGGGTGAGCTTTTGGG
>JAYVGJ010000008.1:0-1707 GCA_043772375.1 Raineyaceae bacterium
GGGTATCAACGAGCATAATTTTAGGGGTTTGGTTCGCAAAACAAAACTACAAAAAATTATGCTCTTTTTAATTTAAAATGTCACCCATATTGATAAATAATAAAGCATTTATATTTTTGGGCAATAATGCAACTGTTAGCAATATTGCAAATGCCAAGTATATTAAAATAATGGATAATTTTGTAAATAATCAACTTATTACTAGGCAATTAAGAGATGAAAAGAAAAAACGTAATAGACGTTTTGTTTTTTATCCCTATAATAAAGAAACAAAAAAAATAGCACCAGATATTACTATTCAACTTCATTTAAAAGAAGATGGAAAAGGTAATTATGAAATTACTGTAGAACTCAAAGGAAAAGATATCAATATTAAAGTTCCTGGTGGAAGTGAAATGGAAAAATCAATAATACTCAATAAAAAACGCCTTGATAATGGAGATTATACGGAGTTTACTTATAAATTAAATGGCTTAATATCAAATATTTACACCTATAATATCTTACTTTAATGATACTCAGAAAGATATTTGCTATTTCTTTGTTATTTTTCTCTTTGCATACACAAGTACAGTTGCAGGCGCAGAGTGTGGGAGAAAATGCCGTTTTGTTTGAAGCAAAAACCATTCTCAACAAAAATATCAACCTTGATAGCCTTAAAGGGCAAGTGGTGGTGCTTAATTTTTGGTTTACTGCTTGCTCACCTTGCATCAAAGAAATATATTTGCTCAATAAAGTAGCAGAAAAACACAAAGATAAAGTACATTTTTTGGCTATTTCTTTTGACAAAAATGATGCTTATCTCGCTCGTGTGGTGCGCATACGTGAGATGCAATACCAAATCATAGCAGACAGAAAAGACATTTGTGATGCCTACAAAATAAAACTTTATCCTACCAATATTGTCATTGACAAGAAAGGAAAAGTTGTTTTTTCAGAATTAGGCTTTCGTGAAGACATAGAAGAAAAACTAAATAAAGCCATAGAATTGGCGTTGAAGGAATAATTAGATTTATTTTGAGGCAAGCTTTTCTAGGAGTTTTTGAATAGTAGCATCTTTGGTAGCATTTTGTTGCAGAAGTTCTTTGATTGTTTCGTGGAGTGGTGCTATGATTTTCTCAACATCAATATTGTTGTTGATTGTGCCATCTCCTGCTTGGATTTGCGCACCCTCACAATTTGTAGTATTAAAAATTTGGGAGTTTTCTGGTAAAATCTCTTTTATATCTAATTTGAGAGCCTCACATATTTTGACTATAATATCAAAATCTGGACGCCCAGTATTTTTTTCTATGTTAGAAATGGTGTCTTGACAAACACCAATAATCTCACCCAGTTCCGTTTGTGAAAGTTTTGCTAGCTCTCTTTTAGTTTTTATTTTTGAACCTATAAGCATAAATAAAGTTGATTTTAGGATAATAATTTTACAAATTAAATAAATTTTTTTGAAATGTATATATTTATCTTATCTTTTTTGTAATATTGTTGTGCTATTAGAAATTTAATAGTAATTATTAAAATGCTAGTAGGTGATACCATTTTTGCTTATTACTTTTGCAACGCTAAAAGCACAATAAACATAACACCTTGTTTATTTGTAAGCCAAAGCTTTGCTACCGTACACAGTTTTTGAGTTTGTGGTAAAAAACTAAATATTCTATGAAACAGCGCAATAATATAGTAACTTTGTGTTCTCAAACTCACTTA
>JAYVGJ010000009.1:0-3777 GCA_043772375.1 Raineyaceae bacterium
CGCTACCTTTTGGAGTCAATAGGACCAGAACTTAGGCAATATATTGTTGCCAGCAACCGTGAAGAACTTCCCTTCAACCGCTCTGAACGTGGTTGGGTGTATGCTTCTTCAAAAAAAGAAAATAATTATAGTGCTTTTGGTACAGATAAAGACGTTTATGCACCAGGACACGTATTTATCAACCCTTCTCTGTTTGCCTACCGTATGGCAGCAGACCACCCCAACCAAAAAGACCCTTATTTTGTGCCTTGTGCCAAAATTTTTGGAGCTTACAACAAGCGTAGAAGACCTTTCAGACCGTATTCAGTTGTCAATATCTCGGCTATGAGTTATGGCTCACTCTCAAAAAATGCTATTCAAGCTATGAATTTGGGCGCACAAATGATTGGTAGTTACCACAACACAGGTGAGGGTGGGCTTTCTCCTTATCACTCAAACGGTGCTGATGTGATTTTTCACTTTGGAACTGGTTATTTTGGCGTGAGAGATGACAAGGGCAATTTTTCTATGGAAAAATTGAAAGCATTAGTAGAAAAAAACCAATTTGTGCGTGCCATTGAGGTAAAACTTTCGCAAGGTGCAAAACCTGGAAAAGGTGGTATTTTGCCTGGTGCAAAGGTTACGCCAGAAATTGCGGCTATTCGTGGGCTGATGCCTAACCAAGATGCGCTTTCTCCTGTTTGTCATTCTGCATTCACGACAATACAAGAAATGGTAGATTTTATTGAAAATATTGCAGAACAGACAGGTTTGCCTGTTGGTTTTAAGGCGGCTGTCGGCAAAATGGAAATGTGGGAAGAGCTTGCTGATATTATGCTAAAAACAGGCAAAGGACCTGATTTTATTACTGTTGATGGTGGAGAAGGTGGCACAGGAGCTGCACCACCCGCTTTTGCAGACCACGTAGCGTTACCATTTATGTTTGCTTTTGCGAATGTTTACAAACTTTTTGCCGCAAAAGGACTTGCTGATAGGATTGTTTTTATTGCCTCTGGTCGTCTTGGTTTCCCTGCAAAAGCTATGTTAGCGTTTTCTATGGGCGCAGATTGCATAAATGTGGCACGTGAAGCAATGATGTCTGTAGGTTGTATTCAGGCGCAAGTTTGCCACACAAATAAATGCCCTGCAGGTGTTGCCACGCAAAATAAATGGTTAATGAGTGGCTTAAATCCAGAATTAAAATCAGCTCGTTTTGCTAATTATATCAAAACGCTAAGAAAGGAAATTGTGGAACTTACACACGCCTGCAACTACGAACACCCAAGCCAAATGACTATGCACGACATTGAGGTGGGTATGGGTGAGGCAAAATCAACACAATCATTAGAAAGTAGTTTTGGATATGAAAAAACGGTTGTTCCGTTTGTTTCTGTGAAAGAATTGCTAAATTGTCCACATTTGGGCGGTTTAGGACAAGGAAAAGGTATTGCAGTAGCGCAAGCACACTAAAAGTTTAAATCACGGATTATTTAAAGGATTACACAAAAGGCACGGATTAAAAATCCGTGCCATTATTTTTTTATTTGCAATATGAAATTATTTTAGTTATTTTTGTAGTCAATTTATCAAAATCAACTAAATATGTCTTATCAAAACATCAGAGAAGAAGAACTAAAAAATAAAGTTGCACAAGATTATTTTTGGCTCTTAGATTGTACCAAAATAGTGGGCAATGTGGATTTTTGTGTGTCTTTGCACAGTTCAAACGAACTTTTTGATGTTGCTCCCCTCCTTTGGGCAGAAGCAAAAAAAGGCGTGGCAGATATCCAAAAATCTATTAGCCAGCTAGTACTTACCATAGGCAAAGCACGTACTTTTGATAAAAGCTTCCCCCCTGCTTTTTTGGGAGCTTTTGATGCTGAAAAAATTGCTTTTGTGCCTTATAGTGAAATTGTTGATGTCTTTTATCAAAATGATTTTAATTGGAATGTTACGCCTTCCAACCACGACACCAAAGAATTCAAACTTGTTCATACCAAAGTGAAAAATACACTTGATGCACAAGCCCTGATTTTTTATTTTGGAAAAGATGACAAAGAACTCAAAAATTTTATTCAACGCAATTTTATTGCAGGTAAATATGGTATCACAAAAACCAGAATTGACAAAAATAACTTTATGGTCATTTATAATAAATGGCTCACAGCAGTAAAACCAAGCATTAGTGCGGATTGGGACGCTGCCAAAAAAATAGGAATTATTGATGGTGATTTTTATCTTGCTGATTTGCTTTCAAAAGAAAATAACACGCTCAAAGACAAACTTTTTGTACTCCTCAAATCTGATACCTATCATTTGGATAGGAAATTAGATGACGCAGGGTTTTTTAGTACAAAAACCGTTTCTTTCAAAAAAAATGACCAAACCGCTCACACGCAATTTTGGAACAAATACGAAAGACCTCCAAAAGAAGAATATTGGGATTATATCGTAGGACGTAGGGATTTGCTTGTGCCGCAAGATGTACGTGAGCGAAAAGGTAGTTTTTTTACGCCTCAAATCTGGGTAGAACTTTCTCAAAAATACCTCGCTGATACGCTGGGCGAAAATTGGCAAGATGAATATTACATCTGGGATTGTGCCTGTGGTACAGGAAATTTGCTTGCAGGACTTACCAATAAATACAATATTTTTGCTTCTACTTTGGATAAGCAAGATATTGACGTAATACACGACCGCATACAAAACGGTGCAAATCTTTTAGAAAAACACGTTTTTCAGTTTGATTTCTTAAATGATGATTTTGATAAACTTCCAAAAAATCTACAAGAAATTATTAACAATGAAAAAAGGAAAAAATTAGTCGTTTATATCAATCCGCCTTATGCGGAAGCAACCTCTGCAAAAACTGTAACAGGTACAAGTACAAATAAAGCAGGTGTAACAAAGGGAAGTAAAATGGCAGATTATTACAAAAGTAAAATCAAAGCAGGAGCAAATGAAATTTTTGCATTATTTATGGCAAGAATTTATGATAAAATTCCAAATTGTACGCTTGCTCAATTTTCTACATTAAAATTTGCACAAGGAAACAATTTTATAGAATTTCGTAATTTTTTTCTTGCAAAATATTTAGGTGGTTTTATTGTGCCTGCAGATACTTTTGATAATGTGAAAGGTAATTTCCCCATTGGATTTACAATTTGGAATTTAGATTTAAAAGGAAAATTAACAACTATAACAACAGATGTTTTTAATAGAAATGAGGAATTTTCAGGCTTAAAAAATTTTTATGGAGATTTGCCACAAAGCATCAACAAATGGCTTACAAATTTTTATCCTAAAAATACAAATGTAGAAATGGCTACATTAAGCACTCGTGGAAATGATTTTCAAAATCAAAAATATATTTACATTGCAACTAAAATTGATAATGATGTACATGATACAAAAGTAAAATTATCACAATCAAATCTTTTACCTATTTCTGTATATTTTTCAGTTCGCCATTGCATAGAAGCCACTTGGTTAAATGACCGAGACCAATTTTTATTTCCAAATGATAGCTGGAAAACAGACCTTGAATTTCAGAATGATTGTTTGGCTTTTGCGTTATTTCACGGACAAAACAAAATCACTACAAAAGGCGGTACAAATCATTTTATACCATTTTCAGAGCAAGAAGTAGATGCAGGGGAGAAATTTGAGAGTAGTTTTATGGTTGATTTTATCAAAGGAAAATTAAAGCAAGACAATACAAGTGATATTTTTGGGAATGTAGTCACGCCACGCACTACACCGCTTGCATTTTCAGTAGAGGCAAAAGTGGTATTTGAT
>JAYVGJ010000010.1:0-7662 GCA_043772375.1 Raineyaceae bacterium
CCTAACTGCTTGATATAGAACAAATCAGCATCTTGCCCTAGTTTTATCATAAAAAAACTGATAAAGAAAAGCCCAATAATAGCCGCAAGGTTTTTGTAAGGAAACATTATTGAAAACAACCAAAACGCTATGATAATGGCAAAAAACGCAAAATCAGCAATATAAAAGCCGTCAATAAGCAAAAATACCAACAAAATAAGCGGAATACTGATGTAAGTAAATAAGGAAATTGTACGGTTTCCGCCCAAAGAAATGTATAAATAATCTTTCAACCAACTTGACAAGGAAATATGCCAACGCCTCCAAAAATCCGTAATGCTGTCTGCTTTGTAAGGAGAATTGAAGTTTAGGGGCAAATAAAAGCCAAGCAAAACGGAAATCCCAATGGCAATATCCGTATAACCAGAAAAATCACAATAAATTTGGATAGCATAGCCATAAGTAGCCATAAGCACCTCAAAACCAGTGCGCCCATACGCATCTGGGCTTAGGAAAACTTGGTCAACAAATTGCGCAGAAATATAATCAGAAATCAACATTTTCTTTACTAAACCATTGATTATCAAAAATATAGCGTAGTTAAATTGTTGTTTGGTAAGTTGGTATTTTTCATAAATTTGAGGAATAAAATCAGAGGCACGCACGATAGGACCAGCCACGAGTTGCGGAAAAAAAGTGACAAAAAACGCAAAATCCCAGATATTATGGACAGGTTTTAGCTCGTCTTTATACACGTCTAACGAGTAGCTCATAGTTTGGAAGGTATAAAATGAGATACCGACAGGCAAAATAATGCTTGTAGTGTCTAATTTTACGGTTGCATCAACGAAAGGCAAAAAGTCAAATATTTCTGCTAAGTTATTTATCATAACAGAAAACAAATTAACGACCTGATAATTTGTGCCTAAAAGCTGATTAGACGCATCTAAGAAGAAAAAAGTATATTTGAAGTAAAATAAAAGCCCCAAATTTGCCACCAAACTAATAATTAAGAAAAGCTTTTTGGTAGATTTTTTGGTAGCTCCTGCAATTCCTTTTCCTGCGTAATAATCTATTAAAGTGCTAAGAATGAGCAAAGTAAAAAAATAACCGCCTGCTTTGTAATAGAAAAAAAAGCTGAAAAGTGTCAGAAACAAATTTCTATAAAAAATATGTTTATAAACAAACTGATAAACCAGCATCACGACAGCAAAAAAGCCCCAAAAAAGTGGCGCAGAGAATATGAGAGGCTCGTCTGGATTAAATAAGAAAAGGTCTGAAAAAAGGGTTTTGATTTGCTCTAGCATTAAAACAACTAAGGTTATTTTTGACAAAAAAAAACTCCTAATTTTTAATTAGGAGTTTAGTAGTAGCGAGAACAGGACTCGAACCTGTGACCTCCGGGTTATGAGCCCGACGAGCTGCCAACTGCTCTATCTCGCGATATTGTGATGCAAAGGTAAGAATGTTTTTTAACAAAACAAATTTTTTCTACTTTATTTTTGATTTATTTTCGTTTATTTTTTAGTTTTGCTAGTCTAAAAATTAAAAAAACTTCAAATAATGTATTTCAAGGCACTTTTTAGTCATTTTGCAGATGAGTTTTACTTTCATCAATTTATTTCAAAGGTGTAGTTTTGATTTGATTGTCATAAATTTTTGCATTAAATTCACAATTCATAATTAAAAATTTACAATTACTTAGATTTTTCGTTAAATTTGTATTTTACATCAAAAATATTCAATGAATTTCGTTTATCCTTCGTTTTTGTGGGCTTTGCTGGTGCTTGCCATTCCTATTATTGTGCATTTTTTCAATTTTAGAAGGCTCAAAAAAGTCTATTTTACTAACGTCCGCTTCTTGCAGATGGTCAAAACTGAAACTAATTCTTTCAAAAAAGTGAAAGAATTACTCATTTTACTTTCTAGATTGGCGTTTTTGGCGGCTCTCGTGCTTGCCTTTGCCCAACCGTTTTTCCCTAGTGAAAACCGTAAGTCTGTTTATAATACTAAAAGCGTGATTAGTATGTACTTAGACAATTCTTACAGTATGCAAGGAGAAATTGGCAACAAAAAACATCTTGATATTGGCAAAGAAAATATCACAGAACTTTTGCGTATCTTTCCGCAATCTGCTAATTTTCAATTACTTACAAATGATTTTAGAGCAAAAGAACAATTTGTAACTAATGCTAGAAAAATGGAAGATATGTTGGCAGAAACAAAGTTTTCTTCCAAATCTCGTGATTTTCAAGCTATCAATAATAGACAAATAAGTTTTCTTTCACGCCTTGCGCCTAATGCTGGCACAAATGCTGCTGACCAAAAAAATCAAATTTTTTGGTTTTCAGATTTTCAGAAAAGCACCGCAGGAAATCTCCAAAAACTTAACCTAGATACCACAAACCGCTATTATCTTGTTCCTATCAAATCAGAAAAGTCTTTTAATTTGGCTATTGACTCAGTTTGGCTCAATAATCCGTTTGTTAAAGAACTGGAAAACAGCACATTAAATTTTACTATCCATAATTATTCTGACGAAAACATTGATAATAAAGTAATTAAACTTTTTATTGATGAACTACAAATTTCTACCGCAAGCGTGTCTGTGCCTGCGCAAAGCAAAATAAATGCCTCTTTCAACTTTGTGGCACAAGGAAAAGGCACGAAAAAAGGGCGTGTGAGTTTTGAGGATTTTCCTATTGTTTTTGATAATGATTACTTTTTTACGGTGCAAATTGCGCCAATTATCAACATTTTGAGTATCTCGCAAAGTGCAGGCGGTACATATATACGCCAAGTGTATGCAGGTGAAAACGCCTTCCGCACCTTTAATTTTGATGCTAATAACTTAGATATCAAGGAATTAGAAAATGCTGATTTAATTGTTTTGAGCGGACTTACAAACATTAGCGGAGATATTAGTAAAAAAGTGCAGGATTTTGTGCGTTCTGGTGGTAGTGTGGCGGTTTTTCCTTCTTCTACACCTGAAAAAGAGAGTTATAGCGAGTTTTTGAAAGAACTAGGCATACGCAACATCCAGACAATCAGCAAAACGGATTCTTTGGGCAAAAACGCTAATAAAGTGCTTTTGCCACCTGATATGGGGCAACCGTTTTTTAGAGATGTTTTTGAGCAATCTACCAAAAATATCAGTATGCCGTATGCTAATGCGGTTATTTCGTGGGTGAGCAATGGCGCAACCTTGCTTAGTTTTAAAAATAGTCGTCCTTTTCTCACGCAGGCAAATGCAGGGCGTGGAAAGGCTTATTTGTTTGCCTCGCCGCTTGAACAGCCGTTTTCTGATTTGGCAAAAAATGCTATTTTCGTGCCTATTATGTATAAAATTGCCTCACAAAGTAAAAAAGGCAATAATTCTTTGTCTTATGATTTTAAAGAGAAAAGTATTCGTCTGAAAATAGTTGCTCCAAAGACTAAAAACCCTGTTTTTAAGCTCGTAAAGCCTAATCAAGAACTTATACCAAGTCAAAGACTTTTAGGAGACGAGCTTTTTTTGGATTTGCCCGAGCAAACACTAGAAGCAGGCTATTATGATGTGGTTTTAGATGGAAAAGTAATAACAAGTGTGGCATTTAATTATGGTAAAGAAGAGTCAGAAATGGGTTTTTATTCTACAGAAGAGCTGAAAAACATCTTTTCTAAGCAAAAAAACGTACAAATTTATGAAAGTGCCAGCAAAGAGTTTGTAAAAGATTTTAAGGATAAAAATATTGGGGTTTCGTTGTGGAAATATTTTGTTGTTTTAGCCCTGATTTTCATTCTGGCAGAGATATTGCTTATAAGGTTTTTGAAATAGATTTTTGAAATCAAAACAACAATAAAAAGTTCGGAAATTAGAATAACTTTATGTAAATTTGTAGTAAAGATATGGATATTATAGGGATAAAACATCTTGAAAAACTCAAACGAAAAAATAAAGGTAATAATCTTCTAATCAATGCAATAGATATTTTGATAACTGATTTAGAAATAAATAATTGGAGAACCAAAACAGAAATTCTTTTGGTAAGACCTGATGCGGATTGCGTGCATAGTGACGGTTTTTATTTTGTGGCTCACATGACGAATATGAAAATACTTTTGGAAACAGCAAAAATACTATTCGTAAATGGTTGAAATTAAAAGAGTTAATTGATTGATTGAAATTTTCATTTTTAAAAATCTGCTCAAATGGACACACAAATAGACCTAAATACATTACTTCAAAAAGGATATATTACTGATGAATTGGAACTGGAACGGGCTTTTATTCTTGAGAATAAGCTGCGTTTGTTGGCAAAAAATCAACCAGAATATATTGAAAGTAGAAAAAAAATTCGTCAGATAATAAAGGAATATGAGCAAAATAATTGGAGCAAAAACACTGTTATTGATGAGGAAAAGCTAAAAGAAAGTGATTTAGCGGAAATAATTGCACAAGAGGAGCATATTTTTTTACTTGCTAGAAAAAACCTTATTAAGAAGAAAATAGCAGAATTTGGCTATAATCAGCAAGATTTAGGTGTCGTTTTGGGGCATACGAAATCTTATATGTCAGAACTTATGAACGGTATTAGCCCTTTTCAAATGAAAGATTTGATTATTATACACAAATTATTTCACATTTCATTGAAAAATTTAATAGCCGTTACGTTGCCACAAGCAGAACGCAATAGGATAACAGCCTCTTTGCAGGAAATTAAACCAAAAATCAAAAACAAGAAAAAAGAATTAACACTTGTTTTTTAAAATTAGATAGAAAAAGAACAAGATAAATCTAATACATTTCGTTTAGACACAACTGAACATATTTTATTATATATTATGCAAAAAACAAAAAACAAAAATTATTCTAATTTATTTTATTTTAATTTATTCATTTTCTTATTTTTGGGCAATATTTTTCTCACAAATGTTTCCAAAGCGCAAGAAATAGTAGCAGGCAAAGATTCTTTTCCCAATCTTTTGCAAGATACAGGACTTCAAGGAGAGATAGATGATGCTATCAATAATATGTATAACTATAACTTTGTTGCAGCGGAAACGGAGTTTGCTTGGATGCGCCACCGTTATCCTGGTCACGCTTTGCCTTATTTTGAGCTTGCGCTGGGTTATTGGTGGCGTATTGCGCCCAATCCAGAGAATGAAGAATATGATAAAATATTTTTGGCTTATTTGGATACAACTATTCAAAAATCTTACAAAGCACTCAAAAAGTACCCCAATAATGCAGAAGCATCATTTTTTTTGGCGGCTGCGTATGGTTTTAAGGGGCGTTTGTATGCGGAGCGCAAGGCGTGGACAAAAGCGGCTCTGGCAGGCAAAAATGCCCTCAAATACCTGCGTAGGAGCAAAAATGATTTGGCACTTAGCCCAGAATTTTTGTTTGGAGAAGGGCTTTATAACTATTATTCTGTCTGGATTCCTGCTAATTATCCCTCTTTAAAACTGATTACAATGTTTTTTAGTAAAGGAGATAAAAAATTAGGATTGGAACAACTCACAGAAGTTTCCAAAAACGCCTTCTATACACGTACAGAAGCACTTTATTTTCTGATGCGAATTTATGCCAATGAAGAGAAAACACCTGCACTTTCCTACAAAATTGCAGACCAATTGCACAAACAATATCCTAATAATCCGTATTTTCATAGATATTATGCAATGGCGCAGTTTTTGCAAAATAATACCCTTGAAAGTGTGCGCAGTTCTACTGATTTGTTGGCAAAAGTGGAAGCTAAAGTATTTGGTTTTGAAGAGATTAGCGGAAGATACGCAAGTTATTTTCTGGGTTATGCCAATCTTACTAATGAGAAAGAAGCAGAAAGATATTTTAAAAAAACGGTTGATTTTGCAGAAAAAATCAAAGAATTAGACTCTGGTTATTATCAGTCTGCACTGCAATATCTCGCTGATTATGCCAAAAAACGCAAAGATTTTAGCACTGCAAAAATTTATATGGACAAAATAGCCAAAAATAATAGCAAGAAAAAAGAACGCAAAAAAGCACGAAAAGAAGCCAAAAATCTTGGGAAAATGAAAGATGAAGATTAGTATTTTTTAACACATAGGCACATAAAATACAAAAAATCAAACTAAATAGCAAAATTATGGGAATGGATGTTAGCATTTGGACAGACAAAGGTGACGAAATTTTAAGAGATAAGCACCCAGAAAATTTTCTTAGCAGAACTTTTGCGGATTTATTGATTAATGGAGATTTAAAAGATATTGCTAAAATGGCTTCTGTTAAGATAACTGCGGTAATTGAAATGTGGGAATATGATGAAGATATGAATTGGTTATGCGGAGATGATATGTCTGAATCACAAAAAGATGCTGTCATTCAAAAAATGAAAAAAAATAATGAAAGATGCAACAACAATATTAACAGAGTAATCAAAACAGTTGATATACTCATAAATGCTGCTGCAAAGTTAAAAAATCTCGCTGATGTTATTCATACATACAAAGAAAAACACCACAGAAAAGATGTAAATCAGTTTTATAAAGAAGCTGATGAGTTTTATTTTTCTGATTTTCATCTTGACAAAGATGACCGTAATTTTGGTTATAATTTTGGCTTTGATTTGCGTATATTCCAGCGTTTTGTCACTTATGCAAAAGAAAAAGGCGCAACAATGGTATATTTTATTTATATGTAATTATTTATATTTTCTATCTATATAACAGGTACAAAGCAAAACACAAAAACCATAAAACAAACAAATCCTACAAAAGCAGCAAACAAAGTACTAAAAAAATTAACGCTGTGGTTATTAAGAAAACCCTTTTTTTGGAGAGATGCGCCCAAAACAGAATCCATTAAATTACCTAAAAAACCCGCAAAAAAGATAAGCACGCAAACATTCAGTCTATTAAAATATTCATCAGTAAAATAATCTAAGGCAAAAACAGCATAAATAGCCATAAAAAGTGCGCCCAACACACCAAAAAGCGTTCCTTCCAAAGAAATTGCACCATCATTTCCACGTTTGTCTGACTTGAAAGTGAGAATATTAAAGTATCTTTTTCCAAAAACATTCCCAAGTTCTGATGAAAAAGTATCACTCAACGCACACGACATACTCGCACACATAAGAATTTGACAAATAAACACAAATTCTGGGAAAACCCACGCACAAAAACCCAAAAAACCTGCCACACCTGCGTTAGAGAGAGCGTGTATGTAGGAGCGTTTTCCTTTGTTTTCTTGCTCCAAACCGAGTTTTTGCTTTTCAGTTTTTTTGTAATAAGAAACCAAAGAACCAAGCACAAAGAAAATAAAAATTAGCCCAATTCCTGCAAAATTAAAGCCTAAAAACATCAGCAAAGTCAGCAAACCGCCCACTATTGCGCCCAAAACATCAATTTTTTTGGTCAAAATGCTTCCAATAGTCAGCAAAATGACACACACAAATCCCTCAATAAAATTGTCAGGAATAAAAAAAACAGGTTCAAATAAATATATCATAAAAAATTATAAATTTGAAAAGATTTTGCCACAAATGCACAAATAAAAAAGGTTTTTCAAAACGCTTGCTTTGAAAAACCTTTCTACTTTACTTTACTTTGAAATGAATTTACTTAACTTGTTGTTAAGAAAGTGGTCATAATAAATTGAAATTCAGAATATTATGACACACTTTTATTGCAAAAGGTGTATATTTGCGTTGCAAAACA
>JAYVGJ010000011.1:0-2595 GCA_043772375.1 Raineyaceae bacterium
ATACTAAATAAGGAAGAAATTATCATTGACCTTTTGCAAAAATATGCCGCTTAAAATAACTGATAATCAAGTAGTTATACTAATAATAAATATCAACAAGTTAAGTTAATACCTGTTATTGTAGTGCTACCTGCAATAGTAATATTGGAAAAATTATTATTCTGTATGGTCGTAACAGCCCCTGTTACCGAACTACCATTATCTGTAATACATAAAATACTGCCACTTGCCCCGCCTTTATTAAATGCAGTAACTATTGAATTATTACTTACGGTTTTAGTTGCCGTTGCAGTTACTGTATTTGTTATTGCAATAAACGTCACACTTCCTGTGGTATTTACATTTAGGTTTGTAAAAGTATTAGTACTGATGTTTTGGGATAGCGTAGCAGCAGCATTTGATATATAAGTGTGTGCAGAAGAACCTACTACAGAATGTGTTATTCCTCTGATATCATTGCCTGTGATGGTAGTAGCACAAGTAGCAGATGCTCCTGTTAATGTAACAGCTATACTTGTAACCGCTCCTGATGTAGCATTGTTAAAAGTAACTGCCCCTGCAATATTATCTCCTATTTTATTGTTAGTAATATTTAAAGCAGTAACAACCCCATTTGTTTGTTGTTGAATACCTGTAAAACCACCTAATGTTGCATTGGAAGTAAATCCTCTTATGGTATTATTTGTAATATTGAATGTACCTGGTGCAGAGGAATGTAACATACCTATCATTGTTGCAGAGGTAGGTGTTCCTGATATTGCACAATTTAAAATAAGATTATTATTACAATTAAAAGTAGCAGTGCTTAATGTTGTCAAACCTTGCAAACCCATACCTGTCATTGGACTAGTAGTGGGGGCATTGTTGGTTAATGTAACAGTATTGTTGTTGTACGTGGCAGTAATAGTACCTGTTGGCTGTGTTGTTGCATAAGCCTTAAAAATACCAATAAATCCTTGAGTAGTTATTGTGGTAATATTAGTAGCACTTGCTAATGTATTGTATGAAACATTATCATTGATTTGATGATTCATATAAATACCTGCATTGCTTCCTGTTACCCCAATATATCCTGAAATAGCACCTGATACAAGTCCTCCCCAGTTGGTAATGGTGTTAGCAGTTGCTAATGAAGTACCTCCTATATCATTGCCATTGTCCATAGCAGCAGCAGCATTAGAGCCTACAAAGACAATCCCATAATCTACATTACTAATAGCGTTGCTGTATATTTTATTACCTGAATTGGAGCCTGTAGCAACAGTAATCTCTGCTGCAGGAGTTACTAATGTAGCAGTATGCCTTGTATTGCTATAAATTCCAAAGGTATTAGAATAAATCCTGTTCAAACTAATAATATTGTTTTGAATGGTGTTGTTTTGCGCTCCATTGGTGGTAGTAGCATACAATAAGGCTACGCCCCACTCTGTCATATTGTTTGAAGCAGCTGCTGTGGTTAGATTAGCTGGATTTTCTCGCATAGTGAAGTTTTGTATAGTAACAAAATCAGCACCAATGAGCTTGAAAATAGCATCTGTCAAAATACCTGAACTTTGTGGAGTACTAGCAGTAATTATACTGCCATTTCCACTAATAATGATTGTATTAGCAACTGTTCCTTGTGCCGTAATAGAATAGCCACCAGCAGGAGCAGTTTCATTTCCTGTAAGAGTGATAGTGATAGGCGCAGTAATAGTTGCACCATTCAAAGCAGTAATAGCAAGGGCTAAACTTGGATAAGCAGGTGCAAGTCCAGAGCCACTATTAGTGGTTACTTGTGCGTTTGCGCTTCCCAACGCAAAAAACATCATCAAAATAGCTAAAAAGCAAGCCTTTGCGGAGATATTTATTCTTTCGCAGCGTTTGGGAATGTTGCTTATGTTTTGTGTAACAAACAAGTGGTTTGTTTCTGTGAAATTGTGGATTTGCGCACGTCCGTGTGTGCCTAAGATAGCTATCAAGCGCATCAGAGGCGGGAGAGTATTGTTTTTCATTTGGTTATAATAGTTATTATAGTTGTTGTTGTGGTTCTTTAAAATTGGGGGATTTATACACTTACCATCATACAAATCTAAAAGGCTTAAAACTACAAAGACTTAATGACAAAACAAAATATTAGGTAACATTTTGGTAATATTTAATTCACATAGCAAACTGGAAAGATTTTAGAAAATATATTGAAGTCTAGAGGAATAGCATACCCATAGAAGTATGTCGCAAAAAGTGTATTCAGCTCTACTGGGTATCAATAAAACTTTATAAGTTTTACGAAAAAAGAGTTTTTGCTAGAAGTTGGTAAGTTGGGTCTTTTGCCACCGTACACAGTTTATTATCAGCGAAATCTTCTTGGTTTGTGTCCCCAGAAACCAACAATTACGACAAAAAATGTATTTCATATCATAAGAGCTGAGTGATTGTACTACCTCATTCTGGTTGGTGGGGACACAAACTAGGGCGGTTTTTAAAGAATTTTTGCTGGAAGTTGGTAAGTTGGGTCTTTGCTACCGTACACAGTTTTTGAGTTTGTGGTAAAAAACTAAATATTCTATGAAACAGCGCAATAATATAGTAACTTTGTGTTCTCAAACTCACTTA
>JAYVGJ010000012.1:0-9417 GCA_043772375.1 Raineyaceae bacterium
TGATTTCACTTAATATGATGTTTAATTATCAAAATAAAATATTACAATATCTTGATAATCAATGAATTTACTTAATTATTTACTTTCGCAGGAAGTCTAATATTCATAGCCGTAAGTCGTACTTACGGAACTCAAGAAAGTTTATTCATTTACAATTCATCATTACTTGGTAATCACTTGTAATTTAGCTTTTGCCTCAAAATTAGTCGCAATGATGTCGCCACCATTATTGATACTACAAATAGAAAAGTTCTCATCTTCAATTTTTGTAATCTTAATTTCGCCAATTTCTTTCTTACGTGTCATTTTTTTCCCATTTACTTCTACTTCACTCACTATCACAACTTTTAGTCTATCTCCCTTTTTAAGACCAAATCCGCTACCACCGCCTAATAAAAGCGTTTTAGCTACACCTTTGCCATCTTTTTCTTGGATTTCAACTATTGAAAAACTAATAGGAAAATTACGGTTTACGAAGTCGTCTATTTTGTCTTCAATTTTTTTGATAGATTTCGCCACCGCAATACTAGGAGAAGATGCACCTACACCTATCATTCCGCCAATAGTGCTTCCCGCTTTTGGTTCAATGGTTTCAGAGGTAATAATTTGCCCTGTACTCACATCAATAACCTTCAAACTAACCACTAATTTAGCTTTATAAGTTACGCCACCTTCACTAGTTTCCATTTTTTGCGCTTGTGCAGAAATTACGTGACCAGATATCAAAAAAGTAGCTCCTGCACTTTTGCCTTGCTCTATCACATCACCATCAATAAAATCATCAGATTTCTGCAATTCTTTTTCTTTCTTAATAGCATCTAATTTTGTTCTATCAACAATATTAAATCTTTTGGTTTTGACAAAAGCATTTGTTACTGCCTCGTGAATAGTGCTTACATCTTGCGCATTTGCGGCATCTGTTGCATGTGTGAATGACAAAATTCCCACAGTTGTTTTTTCTTGTGCCAAACTCAATGTTGCTACGCAAAATAACAAGATTGCTAAAATTGATAAATTTTTCATTTTTTTGAATTTTTATTTTTTCTTACTCATTTGGCTTTTCAGTTGCGCCCCGTTTTTGATGGTAGCTGGTCTCCATTTTTTATCAAAAAAACTTTTTTGCTTTTAGAATTATTGATATGCAAATATGGTTTATTTTTGGCTTGCTGTGCAGTTTTTGAGGACATTCCTCACAAGTTTTATACATATATTTGGCTAAAAAATATATGTAAATAATCACTAAATCAATGGAAAATTAGCCAAGTCGGTAAGTTTTGTAATAGCTTTTTAAGCTCATTTTGCAATAAAATAAACAAAAAATAAACAAAAAACCTTTCTATATGGCTATCTAAGCAGGTATTAGTTAGGCAAATATTTGTATAGCTAGAAGCAATATTATCAATAATAAAAAAACCAGAAATATGCTAAAAAACACTTTTTACAAAACACAAAACCGCAGTTATTTGTAGGAATACAAACAACTGCGGTTTTATTTTTATAAATTTTACTATTTACTCAAACTTTGGATATATGTTTTTATTTCTTCTAATTCTTCCACAGGAAACCATTTTATTTGGGTATCTTTCTGAAACCAAGTGAGTTGGCGTTTGGCGTAATGGCGTGAGTTACGTTTTAGAAGCCTAAGACACTCCTCCCAATCATATTTTTCTTCCAAAAAATCAAAAATTTCTCTATAACCTACTGTTTGCAGGGCGTTGAGGTGCTTTTTAGGATATAAGTTGGTAGCTTCTTGTAGCAGTCCTTGCGTGAGCATAATGTCCATACGTGCATCTATACGTGTGTAAAGTTCCTCTCGTGGGCGAGATAAACCAATTTTAATGATATTGAAAGGACGTTCTGCAGTTGTATTTTTTCTAAAAAAACTGAATGGTTTTCCTGTACTCAAACATACTTCTAACGCCCTAATCACACGTTGCGGATTTGCTTTATCAACCTGATTATAATAGTTTTCATCAAGATTTTTGAGTTGCAAAAGTAAATCTGAAAGTCCATTTTTTTCAAAATTTTCGTTGAGTTCTTGGCGCAAATGAGGCAAAATCTCGGGCATTTCATCAATTCCCTCGCACAAAGCACGCACATACAAGCCAGAGCCTCCAGCCAAAATAGCAATATCCTTTCTACTAAAAATATCTTCTAAAATCTCTAACGCATCTTTTTCAAAATCTCCAATATTATAAGGTTTTTCTATCTCAAAACAATCTACAAGATGATGCACAATGCCTTGCATTTCATTTGTGGTAGGTTTTGCTGTACCAATAGTAGTTTCTTTGTACCATTGACGAGCATCAGCAGAAATAATTTCAGTATCAAAATATTGTGCTAGTTTGATGCTAATATCAGTTTTCCCAACCGCCGTAGCACCCACAATGACAATAAGCGTTTTTTGTTTCATAATAGCCTTAAAAGCCCCATTTGGGGCTTTAGTACATTTTGTAAATGGTTTTGGTGATATTTTTGTAATTTTATTTGTAAATGCAAATAAAATTAGTTATATTTGTACTGGAGTTTTTAGTTATCCGAAGCCTTACGTTGTACGTGAGCGGTTTATGTAGGATAGTTAGGGGCTCTTTTTTATTTGTCTTTCTCAAAAGAAAAATATTGAGGAAATTTTTTAACAACATCTTGTAGTTTTTCCATCCAACTCATTTCTTCTTCTGTTACTTGTTTTGTTTGTGTTTTGCTTTTTCTTGTAAAAAGCCAATGTCTGTAAGGCATCAACCAAACGTTTTTAGTATCTCCAGCGTGCCAAGTACTTGTAGCAACTCTAAAATTTGGTTGTATTGTTTTTATGAGTGCCAAAATGTGCTTAAATACTTTTTCTTTTGCAATAGTTCTTTTTCCTCTTTTGTGTTGTCCTTCTGGCTTAATAAGGTGCAATTTGTTTAATTTTGTTGCCATAGCTCCCAAAACCACATCTAAACATTGTAATAAGATATGTTTATGAGATTTCACCTCCGCAATTTCGTCTATTTTTATTGTTACTTTTGCCTTTTGAAATTCTGGCAAGTTTTGCAAATCATATATAAACTGCTTAAACCCTCTTTTTTTCTCTTCTTTGTCTGGAATATCATCAAAGAAAAATTCAATATGATTAGTTTCAGTATTATCCATAAACTGAAATCCAAAAGCGTGTTTGATAAATTGGTAGTACAATAAAAGAAATTTCTCGTCAGATTTTCCTTGTGGGGTTGCTTGATGTTTCGTTTCTGTAAACATAATGCGTATTTTTAATTTACCCTCTTTAATGTATTTAAAAAATAAATCCATCATTCCCATATACCCAAATTTTTGATAATCATTTATTTTTGTCCATTTCAACTCTGAACCTAGACTAAATGATAAAAACAAGTTAGTTAATTCACTATTGATTTCTTCAAAATCTTCTTTATTTATAATCACACCACCATAAAAATCAGAAAAAAATTTACCTTTTTCTATGGACTCATCACACCAAACATAATATCTCATTCAGTTACTTTTTTGTAAATCTACAACTTATAAAAAATCCGTTTTCAATTTTAGATTATGCAAAACGGATTTTGACACCACAAATGTAATAATATTTTTGGTAAAATCTAGGTAAAGAATAGGCTTCTTTACCTCAATATATACATTTTCCCAAAATCTTTCTTAAATGCTTTATCTCCTGCGCTATCTCTGTGTTTGATTTGTTGCCCATTGATACGCATTTGCACTTTATAAAGATAAACACCATTAGCTAGTTTGTCGCCAAACTCGTCTGTTCCGTCCCACGCATATTCAGAAATATTGTTCCCAACCCTCAAAAAGCCTATTTCATCTTGCAAAATCTCTTTAACAACTTTGCCCGTAACAGTCATAATTTGGATTTTCATTTGGTCAGGGATTTGACTTCCTGTGAGCGTAAACACAAAACGAGTAGAACCAGAAAACGGATTTGGATAAGGATAGACATTTGTAACGGTACTCTCGTTAATTACTTGAAAGTTAATGAGATACGGTACTTCTCCTGCCCTGTTTCCTTTTGCATCTGTGCCTTGTACCTGCAAAGTGTAAGTACCGTCTGGAAGGTTTTGAGGGTTAAAATCAACAATATATTTGCCTTTTTCAGAACGAAAACGCAAATTTGGATTACTAAAATATATTTGTTTGAAATTACAATTAGCACAAGGACTTTTTAGGCGAATATCTAGCCCAGAAGTATCTGTACGCACCAAAAACTGGTTATCATCTCTCAAAATAATGTTTATCAACGGACTTGCCGACACTATTTCATTGTCCATTATCTTTGCGCCATCAAAAGTAACATCTAATAATGGGTTTCTGTTGTCGCCAATCACGTTAAAAGTGGTTTCTAAGATGTTATTGTCATATAATTGCTCTAATTGCAAACGTGGATTAACGAAAACCCGCAAAGTATTTTTTCCTATTTTCCCCAAAGTCTTCAAAGAAAGAGAAAAAAGCACACTTTCACCTATTTTGGGAGCTTTTATGTTTTTGGTGCGTCTTTCTTGTAGATTACTTGTTGCATTGATAATGGTATATTCAACTAGCAGAGAATCAACATTATAATCTTTCTGACCAATATTATCAAAAGCGAAATTTAGCTCAAAATCTTGTCCTTCTTGCTTATCAGGAATGGTATAAGTTGCCACGCCTATTTTAGCAATATTGATGTAGCCTTCTGGCACACCACTATACAAAACCTGCCATCTTTTAAGTTGTGAGGGCGTTTGTGTAATTTCATCTTTTGTCTTAAAATTCAAATACAAATAAGGATAAGTTTGTGCATTTATGGTATTTATTCCCAAAGAAGGTAATGGTACATTTCTAATCAGTGTATCAATTTGTCCATTAAGTTTTTCTCCTAAAACAATCAGTTCATTTTGGTCATTTAGAGAATTTTCAGTAGGAATATTTTTTACATAATTAGAAAAAACCGTTCCCCACGCACTTGCAGGACCTATACGTGTAGATGTTACATTTCCTTCTATAAAGCCTCCATCAAGATTAAAATCCATTAAAATAACATCATTTAATTGGTTGGTAATAGAAGTAGATATTATTTCTTGAAGTGCAGGCACAATATTACTTCCTAGTCCTTTTTTGCCTAAAAGTATGTAAGGATGCCCAGCAAGCAAGGTATTTAGCGCAGCAGGACTAGCTCCAATCTGTAAAAGTGCCGTTCTAGCAGTATTGTAGGCAAGCGTACTAAGTGTTCCTTTGCTAATGACAAGCACATAATCATCAGTGGGAATACTACCAATAATGCCCGCAAGTCCACCAGTTTCTACACTAGCATTTCCAATAGTACCAATAATGAATGGTGGTTGCCCGCACACAGACACACCAGCAGGCAAATAAGGTAGTTTTGTACGCTTATCAAAAGCTATCACGAGAAAGCTATTATTAGCACAACCAAAAAAGGAAGGCGTAACGACAACCCCTGCACTATTCCAATAAAAAGATGTTTCTCCTGCAATAGAGAGTGGATTGGTTTCGCCATACGTAGTAGCACGCAAACGGTTATTAACAGATTTATATTTCCATTTATTAATGTTTTTATCTTTTTCAATATTTACATCTTTACTTTTGTAAAACTGTGGAAATCTTGCCTGCGACCAACCAGAAGGGCTATTTTTGATATAAATAAACGAGCTTTCGTCCCATAAAATAGTCGCATTTCCTACTGCATCAACAAAA
Organism: Raineyaceae bacterium; assembly: GCA_043772375.1. Lineage (GTDB taxonomy): Bacteria > Bacteroidota > Bacteroidia > Cytophagales > Thermonemataceae > JANYGM01. Next base: position 5,704 of record JAYVGJ010000012.1, read on the forward strand.
TTTACACGCCAATAATAGACAATACTATCAGATGGCAACACATCTGTATTAGGCACAAACTCCCACGTAGGCAAAGGTTGCCCACGTATGATGTTAGAGCGTTTGATAGGACTATTGAAAAAACTGCTTGTATCCACTTCAAACACCATATCTCGTCCAATATTTGCCAAATCTCCTGCTTGTGCAATAAGGCGTATGGGTTGCGTACCAATAACGCTATATTCTGGCGGAAAAAGTGCTTTTGCACCTATATCAGGCAATAAATATTCCAGAACGGCAACATTGTTGTCTTCACTAAGTTCTGGTATTTGGTTGAGATAATCAAGTTTTACCTCAAAACGGTTGTTTCCAAAACCGCCACCACTCAAAGGACGTTTAACGGTAAAATAAAGCGTATCTGTGTTGTTTATTTTGTATCTTTTTGTTGTTGTATAATCAATAATAGAACCGTTGCTAAGTGTTCTTTTAACAGAAATACGAAATTTTGTTGTATCAGAAATACCTTGATTATTGGCAATCAGACGTATTTTGAAGGAGTCAGAACGTGCCGTAATGAGGCTATTATTAAAACTTTCTAAGGAAATTTGTGTGTTATCTGTATAATAATCAGGTTTATTCCCTGCCACCAAACGCACCGCAGGGTCTGCCTGTAAGGTCATTTGTTGAAATTGAGAACGTGTAATAGGGTCGTTTCCTAAGTTTACAGACGTTACGACAGCCCTATGAATAACGCCTAACGGCTCACCCAAAAGGATTTTTGTCCCATAGGCGGCATTGTGCCAAAGCGTTGAAAAGAAGTTAAGATAAGAAGCTATTCCTTCTCCAGCGTTAGCTATCCAAGCTATTGCGCCCCTATCATCTCTAAGCAGCATCCAATCATCAGCTTGTGCCACATAAGGCGGATTAGAATAACCAGAATACAAATTACCTAGCAAACAACCATTTGCCAAAATAAGTGGATATTTGCCTTTATTGCGGTAGCCCTGCACGTCTTGTGAGGCACTTCCTATATCAATTTCAGAGAAAATTGCGCTAGAATGCCCAAAGAAAGTAAGTTGTCCTATTCCTGCATTGATTTCATCAGCTATATTGATATATTGAACATTATTTGTAGTGGTTTTGGTAATAATTTTGCCTGTTCCACGCAAAAAATCACCTTCAATAATATTTTTATAATTATTTACATAGTTTCTAAAATTTGCCTGCTCTCCTTGCGAAATACCACCGCTCAGAAAAAGCATATTTTTGCGCCACACGTTGCTTCCTGTGGGGTTTTCGTGTTCTTTTACTTTGGTAAGATAGTTAGCAACGTGCAAAGGAATATTAGCACTTAATCTGCCTGTGGGTATTGTATTAGCATATTGGTATTGCGTTAAACCATCAAAACCTGCTGTAAGTGGAATATCACTTCCTGGATAGCCGTGTGTAGGTACAAGGTTTTGAGCAGCGTGCAAAGGATTATTACGAATATCAAAGCTAATATTTCCAATATAATAAAAATTAGGATTAGGATCAGTAGGCTTCAAAGAAATGGCACGTCCAAGCAAAAAAAGTGCTTTTGGTTTGCTTGTAGTAGGGTTTCCGTCATACATAAATTTAGCAAAATTACGGATAGCCACGGAACTACGCTCCCCATAATTAAATTGGTTATAAAGCACTTCAATATCCATTAAAATAGGTTTGTAATTTCCGCCTTGCACGCTTGCACGATAGTCTGCATACGCCCGAACAGGGTCAGAGTAGCCACCCGCAGGTTTTCTAAGAATATTATTACTAATCATCAAATAATCAAAACTAAGCGGGTTGATGCTTTGAAAACTTATTTGACTGATTTTTAGGGGCGTTCTGAAATTATTTGTCAAGAAAAAACTACGCTCATTCAACGTATTATCAATAACGGGGTTATTCGCTGATGCTATTTGGCGAATGTTAGTTGTGTTTGTAATGTCGTATAAAATGCTTCCAGCAGGCACATTTGCAATATTTAGCAAAGACGTTGCAGAAGGATTGGGCGCAGTATTAAAATAATTCTCTGTTTGAGAATTGGCATTAACGCCCTTAGCATAGCGTAATTTGATATAATTGACAGAAAATTCTGCCCCTGTGCAAGCAGCACGCAAAATAAATTGTCCGTTTCCAGCAGGAAAATCACTAGCTAAAAGACTCGTTGTAATAATACCAAAATTAGCACTTCCAGAAAGCGTAGTATTGATAGGGCGCAAGGTTGCAGTAGAACTTCCTACTGAAAACGTCATTGTAGTATTAGAAAGCCCTCTACTGACATACGAAATTTCTATGGTAGGTGTGATATTACCTTGCGGATTTGTAATATTAAAAGTAAAATCTCGTGGGGCTGCCGCTCCAATAAAACTACTTGTAACGCCTTTTCCTCGCCCAAAATCAGCTAAATACATATAGATATTACTAATTAAACTTGCTCCTGGTGAAAATTGCTCTGCAAAAGCCTGTAATTCTTCTTGTATGATGTAAGGCTGTGCCACAAGCGCACCAGAAGGCAAATTTAGGTTGCTCATTCTTTTTCCGTTTGTTGCGCTCAAACTTTGCGTAATAAAGTAAGCAGTTGTATCAGAATAGATATTTTTGTACGGATTTATCTGACTGGCATAAGTAGGATAATGCAATTCTCTGTCTTGCGTGCCATCATTATTTTTCCCAAAGAAATCAACGTAATCTGTGGCATCAAAAACGCCATCAGCTTCACCCTGTACGCTTATTGCCTGTTCCACGCCTCTATGAAAAATTTGTATTTTTTGCGGATTATTAGTCACATTAAACCCTGCAACTGCTAGTTGTGCGTGTGTGAGGCGGTAAAGTCCTTTATCTGTGATAGGTATTTTAAAATACGTTTGATTATAGTTAATCCATTCATTACAATAGAGTTGTGCTGAAGATTTATCTACAAAAAGAAGCGACAAGAAGAGTAGAATTATATATTTTTTCATAAAATTTTTATGAGATTTGTTTTTTGATAGAAAACACAAATTAGCATTTTTTTGTTTTATTAGCAAAAATTATGCAAAAATATATCTAAAATGTGCTTTTTCATAATATGGAATACGTTTGTGATAAAGATTAGAAATTAGTTCTTTTATTTCTTGATTAGTTTTATTGATAAAAAGAGGACGTATATTTTTTGTATCATTTTCAATACGAGAGATTAGTATATCCAAATCAATATCTAAAAAAATACAAAAGCCGTTTAAAAGCATTTCAAACCTATTTTCATTAAAGCAAGGTGTTCCGCCACCTGTTGCTATGATAATTTTTTTATTAAAATTTTCTTTAGCATTCTCTTTAGCATTTTCTATGATAATTCCATTCAAATAATGCGTTTCCAACATTCTAAAAAATTTTTCTCCTTTATCTTGGAATATTTGCAGAATAGTTTTATTTTCTTTTGACATAATGTATTCATCTAAATCAATAAAAATATAGTCTAATTGCATTGCAAGTTGTTTTCCTATGGTAGATTTGCCAGAGCAAGGCATTCCCCACAAAAAAAAGAGGTCATTTTGCGGGGTTTGTTGTATGATTTTTTCTAAAAGTATTTCTATCATAAGTTTTGGTTTTGATTAAAGTCAAAATAATTAGATAATAGACTTCCTGCGAAAGTAAATAATTAAGTAAATTCATTGATTATCAAGATATTGTAATATTTTATTTTGATAATTGAACATCATATTAAGTGAAATC
>JAYVGJ010000013.1:0-1778 GCA_043772375.1 Raineyaceae bacterium
GAGTTACAGGAAGGTGCAATGCTTCAATATTGGGAGGGTAATGATGCTACTGCAATAGTAAAAGAAAGTACAACATTAAGTGGTCATTCCATCATTTTCTGCCGTTGTTGGTGTTTTAGCGTTAGCGACACCAACAACGCACTACGTAGAGCAATGTATTTAAGCACTTCTATAAGCACAAAACCACCATATTTGGGTGGTTTTTGTGGTTTTCTGCCGTTGTTGGGTGTTCTAGCGTTAGCGACACCAACAACGCACTAAAACAAAAATATTTATTTTGGAAATAAGGATAAATTTAGCCTTATTGCAAGGCATAAAAACTGAAATATGGAACAATACATTGTTTGACGTAATTCGTTGTTGGTGTCGCTAACGCTAGAACACCAACAACGGCGGAAAATGTCACATAAAAGGAAAATAGTTGTTTTTATTAAAATTATGCTCATAATAGTTGCATTTTTAATATATCGTTACTGGGTTACAAGTAAAAAAGCGTCAGTAGATGATATAAACGATTTAGTACCCATATCACTAAATGGAATAATTACATCTATCAAGTATCAATCACACGGATTTTATTATATAGGTATATTTGATAAAATGAAAAATGATACCTTAAAATACATTCTTTCTGGTCACCGCCTTTTTAGTGATAAATATAATATTAAAATTGGAGATTCTATAAGTAAAGATACGAATAGTATAATGGCAACATTTCATAGTTATGAGAGTAAAGGCGTGTATAAAAAGGGAATTGTTTATAAATTGCCTTGATTCCTGTGGTGTCAGGTTTTTCTACCTGACACCAAACTACGCCAAACAATGTATTCAGGCACTTCTATAAGCACAAAACCACCGTATTTGGGTGGTTTTGTGCTATCTAAATGGGTAAATTATTTTCTATTGCTTTTACTTCATCAATACTTAATTTTGTAAATTTAGCCACTTGCTCTATGGGTATTTTATCTATAAGCATTGTGGTAGCAATAGCAAGTTTTTCTTTGAGTTGTCCCTTCAAGTTCTCTTTCTATCTGCTTGCGTGCTTTTAAACAGTTCCAATGTTGTCAAATCAGTATTTTTGAGGTCTTTTTTTGATTTGTTGAGCCGTGAATTTTAAGAAAATAAGAAATTTTTACGTTAATTGAAGATTTACTTAAAAATTATGGCTTTTTCAAAAAAATTTAGTAAAAATTTCTGGTTTTTTGAAAAAAAATTGATAAAATTTCTAGTTTTTAGGAAAAATCTACTGTTTTTAGCAAGTTTTAACTAGTTTTCAACTACTTTTTAATGGTTTTTAACTAGTTTTCAATTACTTTTTAATCACTTTTCAACTACTTTTCAATGGTTTTTAACTATTCAGAGCGGTTTTCAAGTTTTCTAAAACTACAAAACACTTGCAAGCCACTCAACTAAGGCTTAATTTATTTTCTCCAAAAATTTTTCTATTTCGTCTTGCTCAAATCCCCACAAAGCAAGTAGCTTTTTTACTTCTAGGTGAGATATTACTTTTTTTGTTTTAAAATCCTTATCAAATTGAGAAAAATAAGATGATGTTTTCGTCCAAAGTGTTTGGCGAGATATATTTAGGGCTTTTGCTAGTTCTGATTTGCGTAAAAACATCTATTGGGGGTTTAATTAGGCACAAAAATACACAAAACACACTAAATATCAGCAAGTAGCGTAAAGAAACGTAACGCAACGTCAATACAACGTAAAGTATCGTAAAATAGCGTAATAAACGCTGTTATTTATCTATTTCAGCAAGCAATTTAGAATGA
>JAYVGJ010000014.1:0-9268 GCA_043772375.1 Raineyaceae bacterium
ATACCATTTGCACCAATGCCTATTGTACCTGTATTGACAGAAATATTAGCAAAACCTTTGAGTTGGGGCATATTTTGAAGGTCTGTACGAATTTTATTAAAACTTTCATACAAACGCATATTCAAATTAACAACAACTTCTACATTTTTATCTGCAAAAAAAGTAATTAGGTCTTGTACGCTTTTTTGGCTTTGCCCCAGTGGTTTTTCTACCAAAAGATGCTTACAATTCGTTTTTAAAAGTATTTCTGCATTTCGCAAACGGTTTTGTGCTGTGGACGCATCAATAATAATATCAGTTTGTGACGGCTTTTTGGCAAAATCTTCCCAAAGCATAAAATTAAATTGCTTATTATTTGGATTTGCTTCTGCTGTTGTCAAGATATTTTTAGCATTGTCTAAGGATTCTTGCTTAATATCTATAATAGTAATTTCTTGTATTTCAGGAAGTTGTATAGCACCTTGTATGTGTCTGATGCCCATTCTACCTGCACCTATGAGTGTTAATTTCATTTGAAAAAGTTACTGTGAGTATTTTTTGTTATTTATGAATTATTTTATATAAATTAAATCATCAAGTAATGCTACAATGCGTTCACCACTTTTGCCGTCTATCTTACCAAAAAAATCCTTATATTCTTCGTATTTTTCCGTTTTTTTATCTAAATAATTTAGATCAGAAGTCAGTAAATTAAATTCCTTCAAAAAATCCAGATTATTATTGACTGTAATAACCGTGTCTATTCCTTGATAATCTGTATAATTCCACTGAAAAACATCATAATTCAAAACAAGTTTCTTGCACGCAATAGCCATTCTTATTGTAGCAGATATATTTGCCACAAATATATCACAAAGTGGCATAATTTCAACAATATTTCCTCTAAAAATCTTTATTTTATCATTTTCAAAATGTTTAAAATTATCATACAAACTACGTGGGTGCAAACTAATAATAATATTGTATTTGTCCTGTTGATTAAACATTTTTATCCATTCTGTGAGCATTATAGCGTAACTATCATAATTAGTATTTGGATAAAAATCTGGTGGCATAGCACATAAAACAATAGGTTTTTCAGCTACAAAACCAAGTAAATTAGTTATTTCTTCAAAAAACCGGGATTTATTAGTCATTTTTTGGTAACAAATATCCATATATAAAGTCCCCAAAACTACTATTTTATCTTTATCAATATTTTCTTTGAGATAATATTCTTTAAGATAATCATTATCCAAAATAATTTTAGATAAATCAAGCCCATTATATATCCAGGGTTGTTTTGGTGCAATACCGACTGTTTCCATTGCTAATATCTCTAACAACGGAAAAAATAAAAGTTTTTTGTTTTTGTATTCAAAAACCCATTTAGGAGATAAAAATCCTATTGTTTTTTTTATTATTCCTTTGACTTCATAAGTAGGAAGATGTCTAAGGTAAGACTCGGCAAATTCTAATTTGTTAGCAACTGTAAAAGGAATAAGTAATGTTGGAATAGTGATTTTATTCGCAATTGTAACGAATTCTGGAGCTTGATAGCCTGCTGAAGCTTCTGAAAAAATAATTGCTTTTATATGAAAATCACTAAGGATATTTTTTAGGCTTTCTATAATGGCTATTCTCTCTTTGATACGGTTACGTAAATGCCCTAGAAACTCTTGATGATTACTTTTGAATAATCTAAAAAGTATAAAATTGGTTATTTTTAAAGATAACAAAAACATCTTCATTAAAACAGATGTTTTGTTATTTTGAGTATTATTTTGCACTAAATTTTGAGAGAAAACAATGCACTCAAAAGCATTTTTCTCACAATAATCTTGTTCTTTATGGAGATTATGATAAGAGTAGTCAAGAAAAAAAACAGGGTTATAAGAGGTGTTTTTGCTTAAAAAACTCGCTAAAGGCAACAAAGAACTAAATTGTGTTTCAATATTAATAACAAAAAGCAAATTTTTCTTTGGCATTTTTGGCAGGTTTATTTTTATTCTTTTCTAATTAAATATTGATGGTTTCTATTATTTTATTAAAAATAATTTGATGTGTTTTTGGTGTAATATGATGCCCATCTTCTTGCAAAATATACTGATTTATATCGCTATTTTGGTCAATAATGTCATCATTTATACCCCTATAAATATCTATCAAATGTATATTACTCTTGTTTATTGTAGTTATTATTTCCGCTATCATTGCATTATATTGTGTAATGCTTGCTATCAAACCTGGTGAACGCTTTTCAGTAGATTCATTTGTAGGGGCTATATTAACAATGTAAATTTGTTTGAATGATTTTAATGCTTCAATTATCCAATTAGTATAGGTTTCTGAAAATATACTTGGTTCCGTTGTGCGCCAAATAAAATTATTTTTTTGAAGACGTATCCTATTTTTTTTTACTAATTTTACGGCTATTTCTCTGAATTTTCCTTTGAGTGTTGATATAAATCCCCGTAATTTTGGTGGAATTGGACGTGGTGCGCAATCACATATACCACAATGAATAATCAGTATATCATTATTTTCGCCAAAATAAGCGTTATCTTCAACATACCATCTATGCAAATAAGTAACAGTAGAATTGATACGTGTTCTATCCAAATATTCTATGTTTTGGTTTTTTTGTCTAATAAATTTCTCTAATAAAGTAATATAACGTTCTTCATTTTTTACGTGTCCTATTCTTGGTAAACCAAGAGAATCTCCATATATTCTTACTTTTATTGTACTTTCACTTACCATATATTCTAACAAATAGTTTTTTATATAATTAAGATTACTTATATTTTCACTGATTTCCATTCAAAAGTTGGTCTAATAATAGCTGTTGGCCACTCTCTAAGCCAATTTCCACGAGTTCCTTCTGGCAACATATTATCATTTATTTGAAAAGAAAGTGCATCAGTTACACTAATATTATTATGTGTTGTTGGACAAGTACAAATTAGGGGTTCTATAAAATACGCACCTTCATTAAGTAAATTAGCAGGAATAGTACACGTTGCTTGATAATTTCCTTTTGGTTGTGAGTTTGTTATATAAGGAGAAACTAGATTATCCATTGTTACGAAAACAGTTAAACCTTCTTGATTTTTAACATAAAAATGTACTTGAAAACAATAACTTTGCTCTAAAACTTCATAATTGAGTTGTAATTGTATGCTTTCTTTAACATCAAATTGAGTCGTTATTTCATTTTTATAATTAAAAGATTTAACACTAAGCATTTTGAGTAAATTACTAATAGCAGGTTTTTCATTTTCATTCCAAATTACTTCGCCCAATATTTTTTGCCCTAAAGTCAAATACTTATCAACTACAGGGTTTATTTCTCCTTCCATTGTTGAAGTACCATTTTGTAGCAAAATACCTTTTGTACAAAGATTTTTTAGCATACTCATATTATGGCTTACAAAAAGTACAGTTCTGCCTTCTCCTGCCACATCTTTCATTTTCCCTAAGCATTTTTTCTGAAATTCTGCATCTCCTACCGCCAAAACCTCATCAATAATCAGTATTTCTGGCTCCAAATGTGCCGCAACTGCAAATGCCAAACGTACATACATACCTGACGAATAGCGTTTTACTGGTGTATCAATGTATTTTCCTATCCCTGAAAAATCTACAATCTCGTCAAGTTTATTTTTGATGTCATTTTTGGTCATTCCTAAAATAGCACCATTCAAAAAAATATTTTCTCTACCTGTAAGTTCTGGGTGAAAACCCGTACCAACTTCTAATAAACTTGCTATTCTTCCTTTGACTTTGATATTTCCTTTTGTGGGAGCGGTTACTTTTGAGAGAATTTTAAGTAATGTAGATTTTCCTGCACCATTTTTGCCAATAATTCCTAAAACTTCTCCTTGTTTTACCTCAAAATTAATGTCTTGCAACGCCCAAACATATTCTCCTTCTATTGTTTCTCTGTTGTTTACTTCTCCAATTTTTAGGGTGGGGTCTTCTTTTCCACGCATTTTTGCCCACAAACGCCCTACATCATCACGCAGTGAGCCTGCGCCTGTAAGTCCTAAACGGTATTGTTTATAAAGATTTTCTACTTGTAAAACTATATTTGACACAGATAATTATTTTGTTATGTACTTAATTATGTATTTTCGTCGCAATTTAGCAAATAATCTTTAATTTCTTGCAGTTTTTCCTCTGAAAAATCAGTTTTATACATCATTTCAAAGCGTCTTGCTATTATTTGTCTATGAGAAAATGTTGGATTTTGTCTTTTGACCAAACTATATGCCATCTCTAAACTAGTCATTATCATATCACAACTTATTTGTAATTTTTCAAAATTACTTTTCTGATTGATAATTTCAATTTGTTTTTTCTTAATAAAAGCTGGCGTATCATTCATTCTAGCAATAATTTATTTAAAACTATTTTTAAAAATCAATATTGTATGTATTCAATTCCAATATTTTTATCCAATAAACAAGGTACTGAACATCTATATCTTGGTTACCAAGCAGGTTTTCTATGTCTTCAATTTGCCTTTCGCTTTTGAGTTCTTGTATCCACCTAAGTTTAGCAATAATCAAATCTTCCAAAGAAATGACCCAAAGTTTTGGTTGATTTTCAATCAAACTCAAAAGTTTTTTGCGTTGGAATGCAATCAAGTCATATTCTCCATTTTTTCTTAAAATGAAATCAATTTTCCAACCATTTTTCCTGCTAATCACATTAAACATTCCATTACGTTGTATTGCCTCTTCAATGCTTGGTGTGTGGCAATAAAAATCAGTTTTAAAAATATTTTCAATAGCTGAAACATCTTTTTGTTCTATTTCTACCACCAAATCTATATCTCTTGTGGTACGCTGAATAGTATAAAAACCCATAGCAAGGCTTCCAGAGAGCATATAGGGAAGCTTTATTATTTCTAATTGTTGTGTAATATCATAAAGAAAACTAATCATTTAATACTATTTTAATGATTTTTTTGCAAAATTAGGGCTATTAGGATTTACTATCAGTTTTTGTTCTCTTGGGTGTATCAGCACGTCCAAATCTTCCACAGGAATAGCTCCAAGCAATATTTCTGCATCACCAGGAAGCACCATTGCCCTGCAAGTGGTGCTTCTATTCTCAAAACGCACTTCCACAGGACCAACAATTTCCAGTTTTATTTTGCTTCCATCAGCAAGTTCCGCAATTTGTTCATCTATCACAACTAAATCCAATTGTGCTTTCACATTTTCGTTGATGGCAAGCATATAAGCACCACTATCTACTAGAGCCGTAACAGTCATTTTCTTGATTTGCTCCTTTTTAATAATACCTTCTTGATAGAGTACAACATCTGCACCTCTTACAAGTTCTATTTCTGCGTGTACTAAGCCCATAATTTTATGTTTTAAAATGCTTATTGTTTGGATTTTATCATTTTTGTTGCAATTTAGCAAATAATTTTTAAACTAAATAAAAAAAAGGCTGATTTGGTTTTAGGCTGATATTTTCAAAGGAATGTTCATTTCTTGTAATAACTCTAACAAATCATTTATATAACGTATTTTCAACTCCTCATACTGCTCAATAATGAATGGACTATCTTCATATTGTTGATGCATTCTAAGTAGATTTTCATTGCGTGCTATCAAATCAAAAGTGTCGTGAATAGTCGCTAATAAATTCTGATAATTCCATTCAGAGTTCATAAATTTAAAGGTTCTTTTTACTCAATAATCAAAGAGTTAAATTCGTACTTCGTACCTCTTACTTCGTACCTATTACTTAGCATCATCTAAGCCCCCACCCCAAACATTATGACGCAATTTCCATTCACCTTGCTCATTTTTGCCCCAAAGATGCGGAGAGCGGAATTTATCCGACAATTCATTTTTAAAATACTCTGCATCAATGCCCAAATATTCCATAATTTCAGCAAAATAACGGTCTGGGAACTCCCCATCAAAACGCTTAGTAAGTGAAACGCCTTCCTCTCTTGTGAGGTGATTGTTTCTGATTTCTTGTGAGGCATCATAAGTTGTTCTGCCTATACCAAATTTGATATAAGTCGTATAATAATGCAAATCATCAATTTTATCATCAATGCTGTTGTATTTGCTGTATGTGCCTTGTGTACGGAAAGGACGAGCCTCAAAACCCGTATTTTCTACCGCATAATAATACACTTCCTGCGGTGTCCAACGCAAATAATAACCCAAATAATGCACTTGGATATCTGTTTTAGCCATTTCTGCGGCTGGCGCAGGCAAAAACGACATCAAATCAGACAAACGAACATTGTATCTTTCTTGTAATTCTTTGATACTCACGCCGCCCAAAAATATTTCATCTAGGTGATTAAACGTGAAATAAGATTTATCTCTCAAAGATGAAGTATTATCAGCAATAGGATTTCCGTACTCTGCTTCGTTTTCTCCATAAAAAATAAGTGGAATATCATATTTCAAAGCCAATTTTACTGCCAAATTCTTCTGTCCCAAAATAAAAGTTTGGAAAGGGTGAAACAGATTTTCAATAGAAAGTTTGGTAAGAAGTTTCATTACGCTACCATTTCTATTAAAGCTGAGGTTATCAAAACCACCAACATCTAGCCAATTTTTGAAGTTTTTGTAACCATAATCTGTATAAAGAATAGGAGGCCAAGTAACAGTAAGTGGGTTCATTCCATACTTGTATTTGAGTACGTGCGCTTGATAGGCACTGTCTTTTCCACCACTTCCTGGCACCATACAGTCATAGCCACCGTCAGTACGGCGGTGTTTGTCCAGCAATTTCAATAATTCTTCCTCCCGTTTGTCCCATTGAATAGAATGTTTTTGCTCATTTGCTCTGCACGCATCACAAACGCCTTCATCATCAAACGCCATAGTCGTTTTTTTACTCTCTTTTGTGTGTTTAAACTCAATAGTAGAGGTTGGGCGTTGGTTAGACATTAAGCATTTTTTGCAAAATTTCACCTCTTTTGGAAGCCCGTAATATGCTTCTAAATCTTGTTTATTTTCAGCCATTTTGTTGATTATTTGTATTTAATTCATAATTCACAATTCACAATTATTTTATGCTTTCAAACCAATTTTTATACAATTGTAAGCCTAATTTGGCACTTTTTTCTGGGTGGAATTGTGTCGCAAAGATATTGTTTTTTTTAATAGCGGAGCAATATTTTATGTTTTCGTAAGTAGTTTCTGTCGCAATATCTTGTTTTTCTGACGGTTCTACAAAAAAAGAATGCACAAAATACATAAAAGAATGCTCTGGAATGTCTGAAAGTGGCGTATTTTTCCAAAAATCAAGGTTTGCGTTATTTGGTTTTGCAATGGTATTCCAACTAATTTGAGGTACTTTTATGTTATTGTTATCTTCAAAATGGTTAGGAAACTTTTTTACAACACCTCTCACAAGTCCCAAACCTTTATTTGCGCCAAACTCTTCACTTTCCTCAAAAAGCAACTGCAAACCCAAACAAACACCCAAAAAAGGCTTATTTGTAGCAACAAAATCTTTAATAGGATTTATCAAATCTAGCTTTTTAAGGTTTTGCATAGCATCACCAAACGCCCCAACGCCAGGCAAAATAACCGCATCAGCTTCCATTATCTTGTTTTTGTCCGCAGATATTTCAACGTCCATTCCTATATGTAAGCAGGCGTTAAGCACGCTAAACATATTTCCTAATTGATAATCAATAATAACAACTTTTGACATTTTTTTAATTGTGAATTGTAAATTGTGAGTAGTTGCCCCTAAATCCCCAAAGGGGACTTTTAATACATCTTAACTTGGATATATTTGTATTAGCTCCCCTTTGGGGCTGGGGCTTAATTTCTGCAAGGAATGCCCTCCGCTGTAAGATATTTCTTAATTTCTGATAAATGAATAGGCGTAATCTTACCAAAAGCCTTGCCACTTCTCAAAAAACTTGTATTTCCTTCGTGCTGTGTATCAACTTCTTGTGTATGATTTGCCACAAAATCATAATGTAGCACAGATGCTACTGCTACGGCATCAGCTTTACTCTCTTCAATGACCTTTTTAAAGTCTTCTAGCTTGCCTGCGCCTCCGTGTGCTATGACTGGAATAGAAACTTTTTCAGCTATCATCTTCACCAGCTCAAAATCAAAGCCTTTTCCTGTGCCTTCTCTATCTACAGACGTAATGATGAGTTCACCTGCGCCCAATTCTTCTGCCATTATTGCCCATTCTAAAGCATTTTTACCCGTAAATTCTCGTCCATTGTCCGTATAACAAAGATAATTTCCGTTAGCTTCTTTAATAGCCTCAATAGCCACTACAATAGTGGAAGAACCGAACTTTAGAGAGGCATCTTTGATGATTTGAGGGTTGGCTATAGCACCAGTATTCAGAGAAACTTTATCAGCACCAGCACGCAAGACATTTTTAATGTCCTCAATGGTGCGCAAACCGCCCCCAACTGTAAGCGGGATAAAGATTTCTTTTGCAGTTTTGGAGATAATATCTTGTAAACTGTTGCGCTCGTAAAGGCTAGCCACAACGTCCATATACATTAGCTCGTCTGCGCCATTTTCATAGTAATATTTTGCAAATTCTCTGGGGTTTCCAAGCACTCGCAAGCCTTCCAAATGTATTCCTTTAACCAAATGTTGTCCTTTGATGTCCAAACGAGGAATTATTCTGATGTTTTTTGCCATTTCAATTAAATTTTTTTGTTTATTTGTCCCAATATTTATAAAAATTTCTTACACATTGTGCTACTTTCTCTAGCTCAACATCTGTAATCCCTGTGGAACAAGGCAAACTTACACTCTTTTCATATACTTTAAAGGAGTTATTATCTTCTGTAGCATACAAATCATCTTTAAACATAGCCAAAAGATTCATTGGAAGCCAAAAAGGACGTACTTGTATCTGGTTTTCAGTTAGATGTTTGATAAGTTCTTTTTGATTTTCTGCACAAATAGTAAAAAGCCAATGATTTGGAGTTGTATTTGCTGTGTTTTCTTGAAAACTAATAGGTAAATCTTTAAATTGCTCTCTATAAAAAGTATTTATTTGTGCCTTTCTAAGCAAAAATTGAGGCATTTGTTCCAATTGTGCTACTCCCATAGCTGCAAGTAGGTTCACCATACGGTAATTGTAGCCTATTTCGTCGTGTATGTACTCAAAACTATCTGATTTTGCTTGTGTAGTAAGATGTTTTGCACGTTTTGCAAATGTTTCATTATCCGTAACAATCATTCCGCCACCACCAGTAGTCATTATCTTATTCCCATTAAAGCTAAAACAACCAAAATCACCAAACGTACCA
>JAYVGJ010000015.1:0-3989 GCA_043772375.1 Raineyaceae bacterium
ACTAAAAAGACAAATTCTATTTATTTTTGTTTTTTCAACTAATAATTTACGAACATGACGATATTCAATGCTAGAATATATACCTTCTGGTATAATAAATATTAGAGTGCCAGAGGTGTTGAGAAGTTTATATCCTTTCTCAATGAATAATGCAAAAAGATTAAATCTACCTTCTCCTGTATCATATGATTTGGTGATTGATTTTTTAAAGACATCTGACATAGCTTTTACGCTGACATAAGGCGGATTACCAATAACAACATCAAAACCAGTAGACAATCCAAACATCCATTCAGGGTCAAACCAATTTGCAGAAATATTTTGGTCGTAAGGGTCAAAAGCAACTATTTGGTTTGCTACGGTGGTGTTCCAGCCATCTTTTTCTAGTAGTGAGGCTATTTCCTGTCTTAGGTTTTTGTCTTGCTTTTGGTATTTAAGTTTTTCTGTACGAGTGCTAGCGGTAAAATATTTGTGTCGTAGTTCTTTTAGTTCTACTTCTTTTAGTTCTATTTTAGGGTTGCGCAAAAGGGTTTGTGCAGGCTTATTTAAGCCTATCAAAGTGTTTGCCGCAACAAATTTAGTTTCCAAATTGGGCAAACTCCTAATACCAAAATTTTCTTTTGTTGTTTGTTTATTTTGGTCAATAATCAAAGAAATGAAAAAGCGCAGTTTAGAGATTTGCACAGCAATAGGCTGTACATCTATACCGTAGATGCAGTTTTCAATCAAATAGAGTTTGCGCCCATAGTCACTAGCATTATTTTCAAATACGTCATTTATTTCGGCAAGTCTTTTTCCTCTTTCTTCTTTGTCTCCAATTTGAAAAGTGGCATCAGTTTCTTCCATTGCTTTTAGTCTTTGCAAAGCTCTCCAATGTATGTTTTGTGGGTCAAGTTTTCGTAGTAAATGCACCATTTTATGCAAAATACCCATTGGATAAGCTCCAGAGCCACAGGCAGGGTCAAGTATTTTGGCATTATTGATGGCTTCAATGAGTATTTTGGTTTCGTTCTCATCAAATGGGTTGGGCATTTCAGCGTAAGAGAGTAAGTTTCTTAAACGCAACTCAAAGTCAGCATCAGGATTTTTTGTTTCTGTTGCGTTTTGAATTGTATTGATTTTGGTTAGGCAATTTTGTTTAATGTATTCCAAAAGGGATTCATCAACCATATAGTTTACAATCTCTCGTGGCGTATAAAAGCTACCTGTTTGCTTTCTTGCGGTGGTTTGTGTTTCTGGGTTGTAGCTTGCCAAAAGGTTTTCAAACACTTTTCCCAACAATTCAGGGTCAAGTGCTACTTCTTCTTCCAAAGGAGTATTTTCTTCAACCGTAAACTTATAGCTTTCTAAAAGGTTAATCAGACCTTGTACTTTATATTTTTTATTTTTGGTAGCGTAAACATCATTGAGGTTTACTTCTCTTTCTTCACCAAAGAAAATTTCATCTGGTATAGTTGCCTGCCTTTTTTTGTTACGACTAAAACCATCTACATAAACCATTTTACCTTCTTCATTTAGTTTGTCTAAACAGTCAAACAAACCACCATTCAAAAAGGGAACATCTTTAAACAGTTGCATAGCTTCGTCTTCTGAAATATTAAATAAATCTGCATAACGAAAGAGATTTTTGACACCAAAATGTACTTTATTTGTATTGATGTCGCCTTCTTTGCTAAACTTACGTTCTTCTATTCTTTGGTTGAGCGTACCAAAAAAGAGATTTTGCAGAATAGCGTTGTAATAGTTTTGAGATTGTTTATTTTGGTTAAAATCTTTGAGAATTGTACCAAGAAAAGCCTTATTAAAAAGATTGTTAGACACCAAAGATTTTTCTTTGATAAACCAAATAAAAACAACCCTTGTAATCAGACGAATAAGATTAGTAGCATTACGAATCTCTTTCTTTTTCTCCAAATCATCAGGAAATGAAACATTTTCCATAGCCCAGAAATACCAGTTGGATAAGTCAGTAAAGAACTTTTTGTTAAGAATACTAACATCTAATACATCATTCCAATGATTTAGTAGTTCTTTGTAGCTATTTGCTTTATTGGGTTTAGTAAGTTCTAATAAAATTCTTTTATGCCCTGAATGTGTATTGAGAACATCAATATTTTGCACAATAATTACTTTTCCAATTTTCTCACCTTCTCTCCATTCTTGTTTGTAGCTGCTACGTTCACTATTAGCAAAGGAAATAAAGCCATTATATTTGAAAATGATAGTTGTGGGTGTATGCGGAAAAGCCCTATTAAAAGCCCTCGTAATTTCTGCTAGGTGGCTTCTTGTAATAGGCAAATTATCTTTGCGTTGATGCAATGTTACGCCAAAAATCAACAAACCATCATAGTCTTTATGATTTTTTACTTGCTCTAGTGTGTTGGAAGTTGATTTCCCCCCAAATAAGCTGTTTTCATTTTGCTTAAAAGAGGACTCATCTACCACACCCAGCGCATATACATCTGCAATAAGTTGGTGTGCTTCGTTGGTTTCTTTAAATTTTTTTTCTAAGATGCTTTCCGCAGAAGCAGGTTTGTCGTCCCAATAAGTAATAGGCACTTTGAGTTCTATAAAAAATGCTTTTAGGGCATCTATGAAAGATTCTGTGTGAAATTTTATAATTGAGTTCATTAGTTACTTTTATGTGTTGATATTTATAAGTGGTTGATGTTTTTAACTGTCACTTGCCAAGAAACAAATAACATTATTTGCTTATGATAAACCAAGTGATTAAATCAAAATTATCTTTATTGAATTTTTGCGAAGGTGTGCCTTCGTCTTTTAATTGTTCAATGATACTTTTGCCACCTGTTTTTAGTTTGTTAAGCATATCAAGTGTAGCGTTTCCCATTGTTTGCTTGACAGTTCCATCTTCTTGTATTTCTTCTGTAACAGACTGATTTTTTAGCCACGTACACAAAGCGACTGACAAATGTTCAATAGACTTTGGCTCACCTTGGTCAATGGCTTTTGGCACAAAACGGGTTTCGTTTTTGTGTTTTGCAAGTGCGCTTAATACTTCTCTTTGGTTTAGGAAGACTGATTTCCCCAAATGGTCAATATAAATGAGTTCGTAGCCTTTGTATTTGGCATTATTTTCTTTGTATGCTTTTGAGGTTTTGCTTGGATAACCTAATAAAGCAATCATTCCTTCTTTTGGGCAAATTTCTTCAATGGCTTTAAATCCTGTATAAATACCTTTTGGCATTGCTTTATAAAATGCCTCATCTTTTCTCAACTCTTCCAGTAGTTCTTGCCTAAAAGTTTCCAGTGAAAAATCATCAAAACCCAATGATTTTTCTGTATCAATTTCTTCCCAAGAAGATTGCATTTGTTCTAGCATTCTTGCTTTTTGTTTTTGCTCCAGATTTTCATCTTCTGCCATTTCCTTAAATGTTTCAGAGAAATCAAGATGCACTTCTGAGCCTGCGAGTTTCATAGCTGCCATACGTTGTTCTATTCTGCCCTGCAAGTTGAGGTAAGAATTAATGTTGTCGGAAGGCCAGAAATTGATACCAAATATTTTTGCATTTGGCGACCCCAAGCGGTCAATACGCCCCATTCGTTGAATGACCCTCACAGGATTCCAATGAATATCATAATTGATGACCAAATCACAATCTTGCAAGTTTTGCCCTTCACTCAACGCATCAGTCGCAATCAAAATATCAATAGGATTTTCTAGTTTTTCGTGTGTTTTCTTGTCGTTTTGTGCAATCCAATTTTTCCATTCATCAAATTTTTTGGTTAGTGGAAGTTCTTTGTTTGTTGGTTCAAACGCCCATTCTTTCTCTTTGAATAATTTTGTAAAAGGAGCAAAGCGTTCCAAAATTGGCTCATATTTTTTGGTTTCTCCCTGTTCGTTCCAAATTTTTGAAGTGTCGCCACTTACTGCTGCCACGTTGTTAAAACCTCTTGCCGTTAGTTGTTCAAACAAATAAAACGCAGTATCTTTATAAACGGTAAAAATCAAAACTTTGACATTTCCA
>JAYVGJ010000016.1:0-2588 GCA_043772375.1 Raineyaceae bacterium
GTGTTTCCACCTGACAACAAATGCGCTTTTGGATTTCAATTTTAGGGAAAATATAAGTTTAAAAGTGCATTATTGAAGTCAGGTGGAAACACCTGACTTGGGTGTAGGACAAGTTGTATTTGTAGGGGCTGGGCTTGCCCCTGCCCACGTGCGAAAGCAACACGCAGAGCATTATTTATCTGTTTTATTTGTCGTGTTGCTTTCGCAAATGGCTTTCGCAAGTTGGGCAGGGGCTTGCCCAGCCCCTACATTTTAATACATTTTTAAACTTGTCCTACGCCCGTTGAAATACAAAGTAGATAATGACATTGATAAATTGTATGCATCAACTTTAATATTCATAGCCGTGACTAGCAGTTGCTAGTGTCGTACTTACGGAACGTGGTAATAATGAATTGAAAAAACGTAATTCGTAATTGTTAATTCGTAATTGAATTATCTATTGAATGACTTGACTTATGAGAGAAACACTAAAAATAGACAATAAAAACCAACCTATAAAACCCTCTAACACAGTAAGATAACGAATAACTCCTTTTACAGGAATTTCTCCAAAACCAAGCGTAGAAAATACATTTAGGCTAAGCGTAAACGCATCTATAGCACGTACAAGTGCAAAATAAAGAAACGCAAAAATAAGCAAAATTCCAACTAAAATACCTGCAAAAAATCTTTTCTTTGTGGGTAAATCTTCCCATTTTTCAGGGAAAAAATCTATTTTATCATAAAACCAAAGCATAAAACTATCTTGCTTTTTGTGCCACCAATCTAATGGGAAAGCTATGAAACTAAAAAACAAGGGTAATTGTTCTTTATTTGTTTTGGCTAAATCTAAGAAAATTCTTTTATCTTCTTTCAATTGTTGCAAATTTTTAGTTTTTAAATAAATATTCTTTAGTTTGTCGTGTTGTGTGAGATATATAGCATAGAGTTTTAGATGCGAAAACACACTTTTTTGTTGAAATTTGCCATTTTCATCTTTATCTGCATTTAGCTGAAAAGGACTTATAAAATAAAAAAATGCAAAACCCAAAAGCACAATACTAGACAAATAAATGGATTTGAGCGGATTTGTGCCATAATCACAAAAATCTCTCAAAAAAATATTCATCAAATAACCAAAAAAAACAGATGTTTTATTATCTTTTTGATACAGATTATAAAGATAAGACGTTTCAATATTTTTCCATTCTATATACGAACTATTGGCATAAGTGCGGTTGCCTTGTGCCCTAAAAAGTCCGTAAAAAGTAGCATAACAACTAATTAAATTACTAAAAACAACTTCATCTTTAATATTTTCCCGTTCTTTTCCGCTAATAAGTGCCTTTTTTGAATCATAAACAGAGATTTTATTATCCGACAAAATAGACCATTGCACACGTGTATTCAAAGGGTTGATATTGAAAGCATCAATAATCATAGCTCCGTTGAGGTTTCCACCCATAAATAAAAATTGATTTTCAACGGTTGCCTGTGCCAAATTTACATTTGTTTCGTATTTGTTATTAACCATTTGAAGGTTAGTAAAATGCGTTTCAGAGATATTGACTGCATATTTTGGAAGATTTTTATTGCGTTTGGGAATATCAAAAGTACAATCCTGCATCACAAAATCAATAGCATCTCCTTTCTGTTTAAACTCAAAAAGATGCGCTTCTATGACAAATTTATCAAAAACAGACATTCTCGTATCATCTTGAATAGCAGGGTTTAGCGCAAATTTGCATTTTTCAAATTTTACAAAATCCGTTAATGTATTCAGATGATAGCGAAATCCGTGCTGGAAATCACAATTTTTAAATTCAAAAAAATTTATTTGGTTGCTTGCTATACGCAAAGGCATCTCAAAAATGCAATTCTTGAAAATAGCCTTTACGTTCTGACACCCTCCAATAATCACGTTGCCTTTAAAGGTTAATTTGTTCCAAATTGACCACATAACAGTATCAAAAGTAATGTAATCCAACGAAATATCGTGATAAACAGTGAGCATTGGGGCATTTTCGTCAGCAAAACGCTCGTCCACACCTTTCCTATCTATTTTTTCATCAAAAATAACATTTACATTTTTGACGACAAGTATAGCATTTTCGTTTGTAATACTGGGGTTTTGGGTAGTGAGAAAGGTAAGAAATTGGGTAGAATTGATGGTTTTATTATTGATTTCAGCCATTTCCCTTCGTTGAATAGGTACTTTTTTTACTTCCTCTGTTACAAAATCAATGTTTTTTTGCGCATACGAAATGTTATTATTTGCAACAATATTGCAAATAATAACAACTAATAGTATAATAATACGTTTTTTCATAATTTTGTTTTGGAATGTTTATATAAAACAAAATTAGTATTGGATAATCATCTGATTAGATTATTTAGACAACGACATTACTAATTTGTATTCAAAACTTCGTAGCCGCTTGATTTATCAAGTGGTGTTTTGGCACAAAACAAATGAGGTAGAACAACTAGTGCGGAATTTATCAAAGAAAAATACTTTGCAGGGCATTTTGTTCTCTACCATTTGTTTTGTCCCAAAACAGCGTTTTGATAAATCAAACGCCTACATAAAAATTTACAAAATAACA
>JAYVGJ010000017.1:0-2381 GCA_043772375.1 Raineyaceae bacterium
ATTATGAATTATGAATTATGAATTATGAATTATGAATTATGAATTATGAATTATGAATTATGAATTATGAATTATGAATTATGAATTATGAATTGTATCTTCACAAATAACGACAAAAATACACAATCATTTGATTATCAAAATTTTGTATTCATTCACAATTCACCTAGCAACTGCTAGTTACAATTCACAATTACTTAATAACAAATAAATAGCAAATCTACAACAAAAATCCTTATTTTTGCAACATTAAGAATATTAGCAAAAATCAATGGAAATAAAAAAACTTCTCTCTCAAATCAACGAGGAAATACAAAAAACTAGCTACGGAACGCACCCAAATGAGCTTTATGAGCCTATTGGCTACCTTATGGCACTTGGCGGAAAGAGAATGCGTCCGCTTTTGGTGCTGCTTGGTTATTCACTTTTTAGAGATGATTATGAAAAAATATTGCGTCCTGCGCTTGCAGTAGAAGTTTTTCATAATTTTACGCTGATGCACGACGACATTATGGACAAAGCACCGCTTAGGCGCAATCAGCCAACTGTTCATCACAAATGGAATGAAAATATTGCTATTCTTTCTGGTGATGTGATGCTTGTGAATGCTTATAACCTGCTTTTGGACGTTGAAAAGGACAAACTCAAACTTATTTTACAGAAATTTAATCTTTGTGCAGCGCAAGTTTGTGAAGGGCAACAATTAGATATGAATTTTGAAAGTTTGGAAAGTGTTTCTGAAGAAGATTATCTTAATATGATACGCCTAAAAACAGCAGTTTTGTTGGGTTTTAGTTTGGAAATGGGCGCATTATTATCTGATGCTACCCAAGAAAATGCTACATTATTATATGATTTTGGGGTAAATATTGGTATTGGGTTTCAGTTGAAAGATGATTTGCTAGATGTTTATGGCGACAAAGATAAGTTTGGAAAACAAGTTGGAGGAGATATTGCTGCAAATAAAAAGACGTTTTTGCTCATAGAAGCCCTAAATCTTGCAAATGAAACACAAAGAAAAAACCTTGATTTTTGGCTTACTAAAACTATTTTTAAAGATAGTAATGAATTAGAAGAAAAAGTAAAAGCAGTTACAGGTATTTATAATGAACTGAATATCAAACAATTAACAGAAAAAAAGATACAATTTTATTTTGACAAAGCTTTTGATGCGTTGGCGCATTTGCAAGCTACGCCTGCACGTAGGCAAGTTTTAGAGAATTTTACAAGAGATTTGATAGATAGAGAAAACTAAAATAGTGAGTTGTGAGTTATGAGTTGTGAGTTAAAATACATTGTACTATGTATTTTAACTCATAACTTATAGTTCATAACTCATAATTCACAACTCATAACTCACAACTCAAAATGAACATAGGTGATAAAGTCCGTATGCTATACGGAAAAGAAGAAGGCGTAATTACGGCTATTAAAGGGGATATTATTGAGGTTGCCATTGAAGATGGCTTTAGTATTCCTGTAATGAGGCGTGAAATAGTGATTATTTCGCCAGAAGAAGCCAAAATTTTTGGAACAAAAAATCAGGCAAACCAAACAAACCAAGCAAACCAAAAAGAAACTTCTGAAAGCATCAAAAGTGCGCTAACTAATGCAAATTTTGCGCAAAAAGGGATATTTTTAGCTTTTTTGCCTATCAACGACCAAAAATTGGTGCTTTATCTTATCAATAATACGGATTGGGATTTGCCCTTCGTTGTGGCAAAAGAACGCAACCAAAACACCACTGGACTTGCCTCTGGCGCACTGAAAGCACGAAATACAATCATTATAGACGAGCCAACACTCAAAGATTTTGAGCAATGGGACGTGTATATTTTCCAAATGATGTATTTTAGACAAGGATATTTTAATCTAAAAACGCCTATTAACAAAAAAGTACGTTTTAGAGCCTCTAATTTCTTCAAAAGTTTGCAAATTGCACCTATTTTGAGCAAAGAGGCTTATACTTTTCAGTTGGATAAAGATGAAAAACTAACAGAACTTATCCTTACAGAAACGCAAAATATTGCACCTAATACGCCAGAAACTGGTAGAGTTTCTGATAAAATTCTTGATAAAAAAGAAGAAAAAACTTCTGAAAATATTGCTACAAAACCTCTTGATATTACGGAAATCAAAGAGAAAATGTTTGAAAAAAATAATTTTCAAACTATTGTAAGTGAGGCAGTTACAGATTTTTCTGTACCAAAATATGAAATTGATTTGCACAT
The DNA here is from genome assembly GCA_043772375.1 of Raineyaceae bacterium. Classification (GTDB taxonomy): domain Bacteria; phylum Bacteroidota; class Bacteroidia; order Cytophagales; family Thermonemataceae; genus JANYGM01. The sequence goes on from JAYVGJ010000017.1 coordinate 2,232, forward strand.
AGAAATCCTTACTTCTGATTATGATTTGATGCGTAAAGATGAGATTTTAGCCTATCAATTAGATGTTTTTGAGAAAAAACTAGAAAATGCACTTGCAGCAGGAATGAGTGAAATAATTTTTATTCACGGCATAGGAAATGGCATTTTGAA
>JAYVGJ010000018.1:0-25852 GCA_043772375.1 Raineyaceae bacterium
CTTTTTTTATCTGACATTGTGATATTGGTATTATATTTGTATATTTGTGTTATTGTGTTATTGTATAGCGCAAAGTTACGAAATTAAAAGTAACAACCAAATTAAAAGTAACAAATTTTTAATTTATTTTTCACCAAAACACTAAAATTATGAATATAGGTTTGAAAATCAAAGAGTTACGTACTAAAAGGAATATCTCTGCTAAGAAATTAGCGGAGCATCTAGGCGTGAGGCGTGAGAGTATATATGGCTATGAAAATGGTACTACATCACCACCATTGGAGAAAATAGAAAAAATAGCGGACTTTTTTGGCGAAGAAGTTAGTTTTTTTGTAGAGAGTGGGGGTGAGATTAAGCTCCCAAAAACAAAAAAGGAATTGAATTTTGAGGATTTCCTGTTGCGAATGGAATTTTACTTTTTAGGAAAATTCAACATCAAAAGAGAACAATGGAAAGAGGCTATTGATGATATTTTATCCGCAAAGTTTAGGGTGTATCCAAGTGTTCAGGTATAAGCCCAAAAAGTGGCAAAAAATAGGTTTTTTTCTTTTTTTTGCCTAAATTTGGGTATATATGTGGGTACACCTGATTTAGCTAAGTGCTAAGTTACTGAAAATGAATAAGTTAAATAAAAATTTTGCTAATGGTATCTATTTGCTTCAAATCAGCACAGAAAAAGGAAATATTTTGAAGAGAATAGTAAAAGCAGACTAGATTTTTAGGATTACAGAATTTTAGGATTAAATACAGAGAAATACAAGAACATACAAAAGAGTGCAAATGAATAAAAATGTATTCTATATTCTGTATTTAATCTTGGAATCTTATAATCCTAAAAATCTTAGTTTGAAATTTGTTGTAATATAAAAAAAATACCTTACATTTGTGCAAACCTCCGTATAAATCATATCTACGGAGGTTTTTTTATTGGATTAAATCTTAGAAAAACGCTCATAAAAATATTATAATGACCAATATTAAACTTGATATTTTGGTGCTTGCCGCACACCCAGATGATGCAGAACTTTCTTGCTCAGGAACTATCCTAAAACATATCCAAATGGGTAAAAAAGTAGGAATTATTGACCTTACGCAGGGAGAACTTGGCTCACGTGGCACAATAGAAACACGCTATGCAGAGGCAAAAAAAGCATCTGAAATTTTAGGGATTACGGTAAGAGAAAATTTGAAATTGGCTGATGGATTTTTTCAAAATGATAAAGAAAGTCAGCTCGCAATTATCCGAATGATACGCAAATATCAACCTGAAATTGTGCTTGCAAATGCCATTCACGACCGCCACCCAGACCACGCAAAAGGTGCTAGAATTGCGGTTGATGCCTGTTTTTTGTCTGGACTTAGAATGATAGAAACTGAATTAAATGGACAAAAACAAGAACTTTGGCGACCAAAAAACTTGTATCATTACATACAAGACCAATATATTACCCCTGATTTTGTGGTGGATATTTCTGATTTTTGGGAAACTAAAAAAGCGGCTATACGTGCTTACGAAACACAATTTTTTTCTCAAAATACTGATTTAGAGGCTTCTATGCCTGTAACATATATTTCTACACCAGAATTTTTGGAGTTTCTGGAAGCACGAGCCAAAGAACTTGGGCATCAAATCAATGTAAGATATGGAGAAGGATTTACTAAAACACGCATTTTGGGCGTAGAAAATTTATTTGATTTAATTTGATGTATGATGTATGATATGTGATGTGTTTTTCTTTTAGCAAGATATGGTATTCAGTCCCAGCGGGACGGCATATTTATAGAAAACAAAATCACGCAAAAATGTATTAAGCCCCAGCGGGGCGACATATTTATAAAATTCAACAAAATAACTAGATAAAATATGAAATTTATTAAATATCAAGGAACGGGCAATGATTTTATTATGATAGACAACCGTGAGCTACTTTTTAATAAGAATAAGGCAGAAATTGCGGCACTTTGTCATAGACGTTTTGGGATTGGTGCTGATGGCGTGATTTTGTTGCAAAACAACGCTGATTGTGATTTTGAAATGGTTTATTATAACGCTGATGGCAGTCTTGGCTCTATGTGTGGGAACGGGGGGCGTTGTGCGGTGCGTTTTGCACATCATTTGGGGCTTTTTAAGCGCAAAACCAACTTTTTAGCGGTTGATGGAACGCACCAAGCAGAACTAAAAAAGAAGGAAATTTGTCTGAAAATGAAAGATGTAAGCCATATAGAGTATAATGAAGAATATGGATATTTTTTCCTTGATACAGGTTCACCGCATTATGTTGAATGGGTAAGGGATTTGGCGCAATATGAAGTTTTTTCTAAGGGAAAAGCTATCAGAAATAATGACAGGTTTCGTGAAAAAGGTACAAATGTAAATTTTATAGAAAAAACTGATGAATATTTGATAAATATACGCACTTATGAACGTGGTGTTGAAGATGAAACCCTTGCTTGTGGTACGGGTTCTGTGGCGGCTGCATTAGTTTTTAGTTTGAAAAATGATACAAAAATAGCCTTCACAACAGGGGATTTTGATATTATTGTAAAGACTTTGGGCGGACATTTGGCGGTTTCCTTTACAAAAACTGGTAAAGATACTTTTGAAAATATATACCTTTCTGGCGGAGCTGAAAAGGTTTTTGAAGGCGAAATTTAATTTCATAAGGATTAGATTTTCCAAATCTTGAAGATTTGGAAAAATTTTATGGCTAATTCCAAACCGCAAGCGCAATAGAAATAGCATTTATCAGAAAATAAATAATAGCAATAGACCACGCTACTATTTTGTTGGTGCTTTCCGCTAAGTTTTTGAGTTTATTATTCTCGCTTTGTTGCAAAATAAGCGCAGAAAATGCTATAATAATAAAAATCATTATAAATGTAAGGGCGTGAAGTGTATCAACAATTGTCAAAGTAGAACTTGTAGGAAGATAGCTATCTATCATATATTTGTTTCCGACACCTGCAAAAAGCCCTCCTACAGGCACGCCAAAGCGAGGTTCTGCAAACTCGGGGTCAATGAAAAAACTCACAAAGGAAATAGCAAAGGCTATATACATTCCCGAAAATAACTTAAAAAACAGTTCCCACGCATCTCGCTTGATTTCCATAGTGATAGTAAACCTAGAATAATCCGTTTCTTGTTTTTTGAGTGTATTGTCGCCAAAACTTGTTTTATAGGCACTAATGCCTGTACTTAGCTTAAAATTAGTTATTTTCCAGCCTTCAATTGCTAGCGCAGGGTCATAAGATTTGCCCAGTGTGTCCACCTTAAAAACAATTTTTTTATTGTCTAACTGTGGATTTTCTATGTCAATTTTCAGGATTTGCTTGTCAAATGGGAAGTATTCTACATTCCAAGACTGTTTCATAAGGCATTTAAGTTTCATTTGTAGCCATCCTTCATTTCCTAGTTTTTCCACTATCAAATTATCTACTTTTACTTCTTTTGCGTTAGGGATTTCCACGTCTTTTTCTGTGTTAGCAATGCTGCCTTTGTGCAACATCCAAAGCCAAAGGCGTGCAGTATATTGTTGAGCAGGGAAATCTAAGTCGTGTAAGCTAATCACATAACAACCCACACGCACTGTGTCGGGTGTTGTTTTTGGTGATTGTATGCTTGCTAGTGTATCAACATCTTTACTTTTTGTAGTAAGATTAGTTTTTTGCGCCTTGCTAGATAATGAAAATAAGAATAAAGCAAGTAAGAAAAATATAAAAAACAAATATTTTTGTGTCATTTTATAGAATTTTTGTAGAATTTTTGACTTTTTTAATTATTTGGTACAACTTCCAATAACGGACTATCAAAAATACTTGCAGGAGAAATTACATCTTGCTCATATATTTTGGTAGGAATAGGGTTTCCGTAACGCTGGTGCATTATTTTCTTAACTTCTTTGCTACTCAAATCAAAACTTTTTAGTTTTTCCAGTTTGCCAACTTCTATATTTGCACCATTTTTATAGATTTTCCAGACGAGTTCTGAGCAATAAATGCGCTCATCAGACCAACCAAAATAAATATCATAATCTTTATTTAAAAACTGTTTGCCATAATCCTTCATATTACTAAGCACCTCATTTGTAAGGACTTGACTAGCATTTTTCAGTCTTTTGATGACAAAATGATTTTTATCACCTCTATTTATCCACTCTTGCAGGGGCGTAACTACAACAGGTTGTATTGCCTCAAAAACAAAATATTCTGTTTCTCCTTTCTTATTTTTTTCTGTATAAATGATGCCACAATGCGTGTAAACGGACTTCGTAGCAAGTTGTATAGCTTTCCCTTGCCCAGAAACAGAGATTTGAAAAATAATATCTCCATTTTGGGGTGTATTTTTGAGCTGATTTTTGCTTGCGTTTTTGCTTTGAACAGCTACTTTTGAAAGGTTTTCAAAAGTAGTTTCAGAGGTGTTTTCTTGATAATATTTTATTCCAATAAAAGAAAAAAATACTAACATTAAACTGCTGAATATCAATAATTTAGGTGATTTCATTTTATTATAAATTTAGTAGACTTCACGAAAGTTTCCAATTTTCGTGAAGTCAGAAACACTCAACACTACACACTCAACACTAAAAAAGTCTATCTTTCATCAATATAGAGCTTTACAAGGCTAAGTTCGTATTGTCCGCCTGCTTGTATTTTGGAGATTGCATTTAACGGAATCATTATCAGTTTTCTATCTAGGGCTATTCTTGAGCCGAATTCATTGAGAATAAGCGCATCTTCGTCTAGCTCACGCACTTGACCTATGAAGCAAGTGTCATCAAAATCATTGGTACAAATATTGATGTGTCTAAAACCATCACTCACACTTTTGACAATGGTTTCAACGGATTCAAGGTTGATTTTTGGCATTTTTTGTATCCTGCGGGCGTGGTCAAGCACTTTTTCTGTGCTACTTATTTCGTTGCCGCCCCAACGGGTGATAATACTGTTTTCATCTCTAAAAAACACAGTAATTCCATCAGGAACGCCGTTTTCATCAAAAACTTCAAAAACCAGAAACTCATCATTAAAGTCAATAATAAAACCAAAATTTGACTCTCCGCTGACACACAAATCAATGAAAGTTTTTTGATTTTTAAACTGCAACATACACTTTTTTTCAATATCCATAAGATTAAAATGGGTTTAGGTTAGGTTAAAATTTAGCTTAAAATTAGGTTGATTTGCTTTATAATTTACTTGAATTGTTTTGCAAATTAAACAAAATATTTGATACGAAAGTAATATATTTGCACCAAATAAACAATAAAACCAAGCTATTAAAATGAGTGATATTTTAAAAAATATTAGAAACAATTATTTTTTATCAGAAAAAAATACTGTTTTCTTACTAATTTCAATGTATATAACGGGTGCTATTGGCTTACGCTGGGAGATTACTAGGGAGGTCTTTAAATTTTTAGTGCCTTTTAATTTGATTTTTACGGCTTTTGTAGTGCTTTTGTTCCATAAAAATTGGAATAAATATTTTGTCTTTTTTGTGATTTTTACAGCTTTTGCAGGTTTTTTTGTGGAGGTTTTGGGTGTAGAAACAGGCAAAATCTTTGGAAAATACCATTATCAAACCACATTAGGCATCAAAATACTGCAAGTTCCGCCTATTATTGGACTAAATTGGTTGGTTTTGATTTATGCAGTGGGTGTTTTTTGTGCAAGGTTTAATATAAATAAAATCTTACAAATAGCTTTAGGAGCGAGTGTAATGACTTTTTTAGATTTTTTGATAGAACCAATAGCCATAAGATACCATTTTTGGGCGTGGGACGAGCCACAAATTCCAGTACAAAATTATGTGGCTTGGTGGCTTATTTCTTGTTTTTTGCTGATGGTTTTTAGGTATTTACCTTTTGAAAAAAATAACAAAATAGTAATAGTAGTGCTTCTATTACAGTTTTTATTCTTTTTGGTACTAAATTTAATTTGAAGAAATGCCTGAAATCAAAGTTTAGAAATGAAAATTAAATAACTTAATAATCAAAGTTTTACATTCGTACTTCGTACTTTCCCCTTAGGGCATTAGTAAAATTTTCTGCATCAATTCTTCTGCTTCTGCGGTTTTTTGGTCGCTAGCACGCCTGTCTTTGGTAGAAAGTTTGTGTGCTTCTTCAAGCATTTTTTTATATTCTTCTTGTAATTTTTCTTTTTCTGTTTTTTTGTTGAATAGTCCAAACATCTTTAATTGTGAATTTTAAATTGTGAATTGTGAATGAATACAAGGTACTTAATGAGGATACAACTAAAAATAGTGCTTTTTGTTTTCAAAATATATATCATACATCATATATCATACATCAAAGCATCAACTAGAATGGTCTGCAATAATGAGCCATTTCCCATTTATTTTCTTCCAAATAAGCGTAAAATAGCCTTTAAGATTAGTTTTTTCTGGTCTTAGGAGTTCCCATTTTCCTACAACGAAAATATGTTTTTTGTCTATTTTCTCCATACTGACAAGCTCCAAACGGAGTGTTCCCATACTTGCTTTGTCTGGATAACTGCGTTTGTAGTTGTCTAACGTATTTTGCCAGCCGTAAGTGATGCCACTTTTACCAATAAATTTGAGTGAATCAGACTTTTCGTAGCCTTGCATATACGCCTCCAAATTGCCTTCATTCCAGCCTTTTTCTTGCACCGCAAAAACCGCTAAAATGGCATTTTTATCTTTTTGAGGAACTTTTGAAGAAGATTTTTGAGCAAAAATCTCACCAAAAAATAAACTGAAAATAAGGGAGATAAAAAATATTTTTTTCATTGAGATTTGATTTTAATTCGTATTGAAATCCTGAAAGGATTTAATATTAGTAGCCGTAAGTCGTACTTACGGAACAAGGTAACAATGTATTTAAAACTTATTTTATCAAAAAAAGCGTTAAGTCTTTGATTCTTAACGCTTTTTGTATTCATTCACAATTCACAATTATTTTATTGCTGTTCTGATTTGTTTTAATTGTTTTTTGAAGTTTTCCAAATCTTTGGTAGCTGCTTTTATTCTTTCGTCAAAAGTAGCTTTCATTTCATTGGCATTTTTAGAATTAGCAAAAAAGCCCAAATTATTGTTCAAAGTGCTTATTTCGTCCTCTAATTCAAAAATACGTTTGCGTACACCCTCTTCTTTGCGCTCCAAACTGCGCACACTGCCATCTCCACCCGCTAAACGAATTTCCATATTAACGGCAAGTCCGTCTTTTTCATTGGTAGAAATACCTTCAATTTTTGCAATCATAGCCGTAAGTGCCTCGTGGAACTTCTCTTGTACTTTTTCTTTCAATTTGATAGGCACAAAACCAATAGCTTTGAACTCTGCAATAAATTTACTGATAAGTTCTTCTCCGTTTACGCCTGCAAGTTGCGCAGGGTCAAGGGCTTCTATACGTGTGATGACTTCATTTTTAGCATCTAGATTTCCCTTAAATTCAATATCTTTGCTATCCAACTGGTTGCGGCGAGCCTCAAAAAACTTATCCAAACCAGCCTTAAAACGGTCATAAATAGTATTTCTTTGTTTTTCAGGAACTGCACCAATAGTTTTCCATTCATCTTGCAATTTCTTCAAGATTTTTGCTGTTTCTTCTGTCGTTTGTGGCGTTACGTTGGCAACAAGTTCTTCTACTTTTACGCAAAGAGCCGTTTTTTTGTCAAGATTTTCCTGGCGTACTGCATCTAATTTTGCAAAGAAATCACTTTTATTCTTAAAAAAAGTTTTAAGACCTGCCCAAAAATTCTTCGTTACTTCTGCTGCTTTTTCTCTTGGTACAAACCCCGTTGTATCCCATTCTTTTTGTATAGCAAGTACATCTTGTGTGGTTTCATTCCATTCTTTGATGGTCGCACCTTGATAAGTTTTGAAAGACAAAATTTTATCTAAAACCGCAATTTTTTTGTTAAGATTAACCAAAATCTCACCTCTTTGCACTTCATCAATTTCTCTTTTGCGTGCATAAAGCACGTCAGAAGCTATTTTAAAGCGTTCCCAAAGTGGTTCTTTATCTTCTTTTGGAACTGGTCCAACGTGTTTGTATTCTTCGTGAAGGATATTAAGTTCTTTGATAGCATTTCTAAAACGCTCATTACTAACAGTTGCGAGTGCTTCTGCTTTCTGACAAATTTCTATTTTTGTATCAAGATTTTTCTTTTGGTCAAGTTCTTTTAGCTCACGAGAGATGCCCACGTTGCTATAATAAATGTCCATAAGAGCCGTATAACTTTTCCAAAGTTCGTTAGAATTAGCCTGTGGCACTTCTCCTACAGCTTTCCAATCTTTTTGAAGTTGTTTGACTTGTTGCAGAGTGCTTTCAGTTTCCTGCCCACTGATGATATTACGGAGGCTTTCCAGCAAATCTTGCTTTGCTTTAAGGTTTTTAGCCTTATTATTTTCTGCGCTCTGAATGTTAGCGTGATGTTGCTTGCGCACTTCACCCGCCACATTATAAAATTTCTTTGTTATTTCGTCTTGATGAAAATGAAAATCCATCTCAACGCCACCTTCCGCAATGAATTTCTTTAATTCTTCTGCACGCTCGTGGTTTACTATTTCGTCAAAAACAGGCTTGATTTGACGAATAAGGTTATAATTTTTCTGAATTTCGTTGTTAGATAAAACTTTATCAGTTTTATCAGATTTTTCTGTATGCAAGTGCGCCACAAGTGCCAAAATCTCTTCTTTTGAAAGATGAGAATAATCTTTGTGTGTGTCTGCAGGTGCATCTTGGTGTGCTTCTTCTGCTTGTTTTTCTGCAATTATTTCAACAGAAACAGTTTCAACAGAAATGGTTTCAACAGAAGCGGTTTCAACAGAAACAGTTTCAACAGAAACAGTTTCAACAACATTTTCAGTTGTATTTTCAGGATTTACTGAAACTTCAGAAGAGATTTCTTGTGTATTTTCAACTACAGTTTTGGTAGAAATTTCTTCATTAGAAGCGTTTGAGGCAACTTTTGCGACTTCGTCCTTGTGTTGCGCAAGGTCTTTATTTTCTTCGTTATTCATCTTAGTATTTTAATTATTAGACAAAAAATAAGGTTATTTTAAGACTTTTTATTAAAAAAATAATCTTGTAATAACCTTAATTTAATAAAACCTATTTTTTAACGGCTGCTTTTTTAGCAAAACGCTGGTTGAATTTCTCCACACGACCCGTAGAGTCAAGTTGGATATTTTTCCCTGTATAAAAAGGGTGAGAATAAGAACTTACTTCTATTTTGATAACAGGATAAGTTTTTCCTTCAAATTCTATGGTATCTTTTGGCTTGGCAGTTGAGCGTGACATAAATTTCACATCACTTGTCATGTCCCAAAAAACGACATCTGTGTACTCTGGATGCAGATTTTTTTTCATTATTTTGATATTTACAAACTATATTACTATGATATTATTACGGTTTTACTTTTATTGTTTTTACTTTTATTTCTTTCATTTTCATTAAAAGAACTGCAAAGGTAAGAAAAAAACACTAACTACCAAATTTTATTTCCTTTAATTTAACGTAGAAATATAAAAATATAAACATACAAAAGAGGAATATCTAACAATTTTTCTGAAGTAATAAAAAATATGAAATAGTATTAAAAAGACAATAAAAACTATTTGAAATTTTTCTAAACTTTTTTATTTTAATTACCTAATAATCAACAATATAATTTTTTATTTGATAAAACCAGCAAATATTATTTAGAATTTTTCTAAATAATATTCAAATTATTTGGAAGTGTTCTAAATAAGATGTAGTTTTGCATCACTATTAAGAATCATTACAAATAATTAAAACAAATAAAATAAAACAAGGTTAAACCAAATATCAATATAATTAAATGAAAAACATCTCAAAAACTATTTCAAATTCTCTAAAAACTGCCATTTTTGGCACTTTGTTAGTTTTTTCATCTTGTAAAAAAGATGAGCCTATTCCTGCGCTTGTGCTTCCAACTACCTACAATAATATTACATTTGTAGCAAATGCTACAACACAAACAAATGTCGTTAATCAACTTGTAGCACTTACGACAGAGGCAAAAAAAGGTCGCAGTTTTTTTAATTCAATGACAAAAGCCACTTTGGATAATCTTTTCACAACAGGAAATCCTAGTCTTGCGAGTGTAGCAACGACTTACTACAAAGGAAAAATAGAAGGTACAAACGGGTTTTTTGACGAAATTAATAAAGCAAACGGTGGCTCATTTTATACGCCTGCTGCACCTAATGGCACTTCGCAAGGTGGCGTTTATGGTACTGGTACAAGTGCGTATTTGTTTGATGAAAACGGTTTGGAAATGGAGCAAATGATTGAAAAAGGGTTATTTGGAGCAGTTTTATATAAACACGCCACAGATTTGATTGCGGGAAACATCACAGAAAGCACTGCTGACCAACTTTTAGCTGTTTTTGGTGGAACGCCAAGTTTTGCTAATTCTGGCTCAAATAATGTTGCCACAGAAGTCCGTGACAGAGCAATGGCAAATTATGCCGCTAGACGTGATAAAAATGATGGAAATGGTTATTATTCTCAAATGAAAATGCAATTTATTAAGCTACAAACTGCTGTAAAAGCGGGCGCAAACTATAATAAGGAGCGTGATGAGGCACTTGCTGAAATTAAACTTCTTTGGGAAAAAGTAAACGCAGCAACAGTTATTAATTATTGCCACGCTGTTGTGAGTACATTGAGTACAACCACAACCACAGACAACCAAAAAGCTGCTGCTTTGCACGCCTACGGTGAATGTGTGGGCTTTATTCACGGTTTTAGAACTATCTCACAAAGTCAAAAAAAGATTACTGATGCCCAAATTGACGAGGTTTTGGTGCTTTTGAATGCGCCTTACAACGGCACAGCAACCTCTTACAAGTTTGTTACTGATGCCGTAAATGAACTTCCAAAACTTACGCAAATCATCACCAAATTGCAAGCAATTTATGGGTTTTCTACGCAAGATATTGAGGATTTTAAAAGTAATTGGGTTACAGTTCAAAATAGATAAAACAGTAGCTCCTAACCCAAAGGGAACAATACAAAAATTATAACAATTCTTAGAAAAATGCAAAAAAATATAAAACTAATTTTGGTGATAAACCTTCTTTTCTTACAATTATTTTCTTCTTGTAAAGATAAAACTGATGTCACTGCTAACAATTTTGATAGAAAACTGATGTTGCAAAATTATGCTCAAAAGCTCATAAAACCTGCTTTTTTGGATTTAAAAACGCAAACTGATATCTTACAAGCAGCTACACAAAGTTTTACGACTACACCAAATACGGCAAATCTTAGCGCACTTCAAACGGCTTGGACAAATGCTTATTCTGTTTTTCAATATACGAATAGTTATAATTTTGGTGTGGCTGGTGAGCAAGGTTTGCGCAAAAATTTGATAGAAGAAATTGCTACTTTTCCTGTTTCTAGCACAAAAATTGACAATGCAATAACGCTTGGAAATGCAAATTTTAGTGATTTTAACAGAGATGCAAGAGGTTTTTTGGCAGTTGAGTATTTGATTTTTGATTTGAATAATGACAACAATTTGATTATCAGTAATTTTACGACACAAACTAATTTTCAAAACCGCAAAAATTTCCTGATAAATGCCGTTGCTAACCTCAAAATACGCATTGATGAAGTAAATACTGCTTGGAATGGTGCAAATGGCAACTCTGGAACTTTTGCAGATGAATTTGTCGCAAATGATGCCACAGATGTTGGTAGCAGCACTTCTCAACTTTATAATGAGTTTTTGCGCAGTTTTGAAGCACTCAAAAATTTCAAATTGGGCGTTCCCTTGGGCAAGCGTGCAGGACAAACGCAAGCAGAAGCGCAAAGAGTAGAGGCTTATTATTCTTCTAAAACACTTATAATGATGCAGTTACATTTCAAATCAATAGAAAATATTTGGTATGGAAAATCAAAAACAGAGGAAGATGGCATAGGTTTTAAAGAATATTTGCAAAGCGTTGAAGGCGGAAATACGCTCATCACCTCAACAGAAACTCAATTATCAGCTATTAGAAGTGCTTTAAACGCCATTCCTACAAGTAATTCTGTCGCATTTCAAATAACAAATTCACCACTTTTGTTAGAAAACTTACATACAGAAATACAGAAAAATACAAGATTTTTCAAAAGTGATATGTCTTCATTATTGGGTATTGCTATCACTTTTAGTAGTGGAGATGGAGATTAAATTCAATTACGAATTTTCAATTACGAATTACGAAAAATACAATTATAAATACTTGATAAACTGAATAATATTCTAAAATATCTTCAAAAACAAGTTCCAGCTGCGCCATTGATAGTTTTTAAAATTATCTTTGGCGCACTTATGATAATAGGAACTATCCGTTTTATGTATTTGGGTTGGACAGAAGACCACTACATAAAACCAAAATTCCATTTCAAATACTGGGGTTTTGAGTGGGTAGAGCCACTTTCTAGCCATTATTTGTATGCCATTCATTGTTTGATGATTTTGGCATCTTTGGGCGTAATGTTCGCACAAAAAACGCTTTATAAAGTTGCTGCAATAGTTTTATTTTTGTGTTTTACTTACACAGAACTAATTGATTTAACCTATTATCTTAATCACTATTATTTTGTAAGTTGTGTTTGTTTTTTGCTAATATTTGTAAAATCTCCCTCTCCTTTGGGGGAGGCTGGGGTGGGGCTATTTAGTGGAAATGTCCCTAATTGGTGCATTTTAGCACTAAAATTACAAATAAGTTTCGTTTATATTTATGCGGGACTTGCAAAAATCAATTATGATTGGCTTTTTAATGCTTTACCGCTCAAAATTTGGCTTCCCGCACACGACAAAATGCCCATTATTGGCGAAATTTTCACTTGGCAAATCACGCCTTATGTGTTTTCGTGGGTAGGAATGATTTATGATTGTACCATTATTTTCTTTCTAATCAATAAAAAAACACGCTTTTTCGCCTATTTAACGGTGATTATTTTTCACATTTTGACAGGTTTACTGTTTCAGATTGGTGTTTTCCCTCTCGTTATGATAGGCGCAACGCTGATATTTTTTGATTGGGATTTCCTTAATAAAACCACCCCCAGCCCCTCCTTAGGAAGGAGGGGGGCTTTATTCCCTTCCAGTTTAGAAGGAGTTAGAAATGAAGCCTTGTCCCCCTCCTTTTTAGGAGGGGTTAGGGGTGGTGTTTTGGTTATTTTCTTCCTTTTTCAAATTATCTTCCCTTTGCGGTTTTTATGTTATGAAAATAACTTATTTTGGTCAGAAGAAGGCTACCGTTTTTCGTGGCGTGTGATGCTTATGGAAAAGGCAGGAACAGCTACTTTTTACGTAAAAAACCCTGTTACAGGCAAAGAGGGCATTGTTGATAATTCAGAATTTTTAAATTCTCATCAAGAAAAACAAATGGCAATGCAACCAGATATGATTTTGCAATTTGCACACTTTCTAGGAAATCATTATCAAAAAATCTCCAAAACACCAAATTTAGTGCCTTTTGTGCGTGTAGAGGCATATGTTACGCTCAACGGAAAGCCTAGCAAGTTGCTTATTGACCCAAATATCAACTTAATGAATGAAAAAGACACTTTTGCGCCCAAAAAGTGGATTTTGAGCTATAAATAAGCCTAGTTTTTCTAACAAAAATCAGCAAAAAACCTTTATCTTTGTGATGAAATTTATAGAAAAACATACTAATGGAAAAACACTTTGAAGAAGTAGCTTTATTTGTGCAAAAAGCTAAAAATGATGCCCTAAAACTTGTAAATAAAGCCCTTATTAACTTGTATTGGCAGGTTGGCGAGTATATTAGCCTCAAAATGCAAAAAGCAGAATGGGGAGAAGGCGTAGTAACGGAACTTGCGGACTTTTTAGCCCAAAAATACCCTGACTTAAAGGGATTTAACGCTCGTGGCTTGTGGAGAATGAAACAATTTTTTGAAACCTATAACCAAAATGAAAAACTGTCACCACTGGTGACACAAATTGCGTGGACAAATAACTTGCTGATAATGAGCAAGACAAAGAGCATAGAGGAAAAAGAATTTTATCTAAAACTTTGCTTGCAAGAGAAATATAGCAAAAGAGAACTAGAAAAGCAGTTGCAAAGTGCTTTTTATGAGAGAACAATCCTAAATCCTGTCAAAATCTCCCCAGTTGCGAAAGAAATTTATCCAACAATTGAAAAATATTTTTTGGATAATTATGCCGTTGATTTTCTGAATTTGGACAATAATTATTCTGAATTTGAATTTCAAAAAGCCATTACAAATAACCTAAAAGACTTTATTCTGGCTTTTGGTAAAGATTTTATATTTATTGGAGAAGAATATAAACTGCAAGTTGGCAACCAAGATTTTTATATTGATTTGTTGTTTTTTCATAGAGAATTGTCGTGTTTAGTGGCTTTTGAGCTTAAAATTGATGATTTTAAGCCTGAATATTTGGGTCAAATCAACTTTTATTTAGAGGCTTTGGACAGAGATGTGAAAAAACCACACGAAAACCCAAGTGTGGGCATTATTTTGTGTAAAAATAAAGATAATGAAGTAGTTGAATATGCCCTTAGTCGTAGTTTGTCACCTACTTTGGTGGCAGAATATACGACCAAACTTATTGACAAAAATTTATTACAACAAAAATTACACGAATTATTTGAAAATAAATAACTAATTTTGCGGTGAAATTACAATGCTGAAAACCAACAAATTAAGTGGTCTGACAATTTTTGTGGGGTAAAAATACAACTTGATTTCTTCGTAAATAATGCTTTCTGGAGGTTTCACCAACGGCTATTAACATTAAATCCTTTCAGGATTTTAATACAAACCACAAAAATTGTTAGACAACCTAAAAAATAAAAAATATGACTTCAGTACAAAGATTGTTCAATAATATCAAAAAACTTGTTCCTAATTATTTTGATGACTGCGTAGGTTATACAAAACAAGAGCTAGAAGATTTTGAAAAAACACTTGGTTTTAAGCTCCCTGATGCCATAAAAGAGTTTTATGGTACTATGAAGCAGGAGAAAAAATATTGTTTGGGTTATTGCTGGACTTTTGTTAGTCTTGAAACTGCAATTTCATATAGACACGGCATTGAAAACTTATATTCTGATAATCAAAATAAAGTAAAATTAAATCCAAATCCCAATAAAATCTTTCAAATTATTATTGAAGGAAGCGGCTCATCAGTTTATTTAGATTTTGACCCTGATACAGAAGGAACTTTTGGGCAGTTAGTCCTTGTTTTTAGAGATTATTCAGATATTGTGTTTTATGTTGCCAGCAGTTTTGAAGAGTTTTTAGATTTTTTGAGTGAGCAGTTTGAAAGTAATAAAGTAACAATAGATGAAGATGACTTCTTTACTTATGAAATAAATGGTAGTGCTTATAGCCGTTGGGTTGATTTGAGTCATAAAAATACACCAAAAAAAGCATCTAATAGACTTATAAATTTAAGTGGAGCTTGGCTAAGGTCTCTTAGCAATAATTGGGAATTTTTAGATAAACCATTATCAGAAATGGTTGAATCTGATTTAGATAGGATTTATTATGTTGATTTATTTGAGGAAAATCTTAGTAGCATTGAAGTTTTAGCACTTTTCCCAAATATAGCCATAGTAAATGTAAATACAAACTATATTTCAGATGGTATAGTAGAAATATTAGCTAAAACAAGAGTTGCAATGTTAGATTCTTATGCAGAAACAATAGACTTTAAACAATTAGTTGCATTAAAACATGTTGTAGATATAAAAATATCTTGCAAGACTATTGAAAATATTGAATATCTATCAGAATTTAAACATCTTAAATCTCTTACTATTAGGGCTGATTTCACTTCTGAACAAGAGAAATTCTATCAAAATTACAAAGAAACCAATAATATTTCAGAAAGTCTTTATGAGTTTCTATAAATTTTTAAATATAAAATAATAAACTTATGAAACAAGTTACCTTATCTATCACAGACAATAAATATGCGCTTTTTTTAGAGTTCATACAAAACCTCAAATTTATTAAAAAAATAGAGGAAATAAAAGAAACAAGTGAGCCAGAACCTACTAAACAAGAGATTTTAGAAGGAATAAGAGAAGCTATGCAAGAGGTAAAACTCATCAAAGCAGGAAAAGCAAAAGGTATTCCTGCAAGAGAATTACTCAAAGAATTGTAAGAAAAATTATGAGCTATCACATTACAGCAACCGCAAAATTCAGGAAAGAACTTAAAAAATTATCAAAAAAATACCATTCTTTGGCTATTGAATACACTAATTTAATTGATAATCTAGAAGATAATCCTAATTTTGGCACAGCATTAGGCAATGATTGTTATAAAATCAGGCTGTCTATTGCATCAAAAAATAAAGGCAAATCTGGTGGCGCACGTGTCATCACGTATGTATATGTAACTGATGAAACTGTTTTTTTGCTATCTATTTATGATAAAAGTAAGCAGGCAAGTATCACAAAAGAGGAAATAATGGCTCTTATTGAAGATATAGGGTTATAAAAAATATAATAAACTGATTGTGAATACTTTGTATTTAATTCACAATTCACAATTTAAAATTCACAATTACTTATGTTTGATAATTATGATGTAATTGTCGTGGGTGCGGGACACGCAGGCAATGAGGCAGCAGCAGCAGCGGCAAATATGGGGTCTAAAACCTTGCTAATCACTATGAATATGCAAGTTATTGGGCAAATGTCCTGTAATCCTGCAATGGGTGGCGTGGCAAAAGGGCAAATAGTACGTGAAATTGATGCGCTGGGAGGGTTTTCTGGCATCATCAGCGACAAAACTATGATACAATTCCGTATGCTCAACCGCTCAAAAGGTCCTGCAATGTGGAGTCCACGTTGTCAAAGCGACCGTATGCGTTTTGCAGAAGAATGGCGTTTGACACTAGAAAAAATACCCAATCTGGATTTTTTCCAAGATATGGTAAGTAGTTTGCTTGTAAAAGATGGGCGTGTAGTGGGTGTGCGCACAGGTTTGGGTGTGGAAATCACTGCAAAAGCCGTTATTCTGACAAGTGGGACATTTATGAACGGACTTATTCATATTGGAGAAAAGCAGTTTGGCGGTGGGCGTACGGGTGAAAGTGCCTCTTACGGCATCACAGAGCAATTAGTGAAGTTGGGTTTTGAGGCAGGGCGTATGAAAACTGGCACGCCTGCCCGCATTGATGGACGTTCTCTCAACTACAACGCAATGGAGGAGCAAAAAGGTGACGAAAATCCTAGTAAATTTTCGTTTACAGATACGCCTGCGCTCACAAAGCAGTTGAGTTGTCATATCACTTACACCAATTCAGCCGTTCACGAAACATTGAAAACTGGTTTTGAAAAATCTCCAATGTTTCAGGGGCGTATTCAGGGCTTAGGACCACGTTATTGCCCTTCTATTGAAGATAAAATCAACCGTTTTGCCGACAAAGACCGTCATCAGATTTTTGTTGAGCCAGAAGGTTGGAATACGGTAGAATGTTATATCAATGGTTTTTCATCATCTTTACCTGAAGATGTGCAATACAAGGCACTTAAACAAATGGTAGGCTTTGAAAACGTGAAAATGTTTCGTCCTGGTTATGCTATTGAGTATGATTATTTTCCGCCAACGCAACTAAAACTCTCTTTGGAAACCAAAATCTTAGAAAATCTCTATTTTGCAGGACAAATAAATGGTACAACGGGTTATGAAGAGGCTGCTTGTCAAGGACTTATGGCGGGTATCAATGCGCACAACAAAATCCAAGAAAAAGCAGAATTTATTTTAAAGCGTTCTGATGCTTATATTGGGGTTTTGATTGATGATTTGGTAAGCAAAGGCACAGACGAGCCGTACCGTATGTTCACCTCACGTGCAGAATACCGCTTGCTTTTGCGCCAAGATAACGCTGATTTGCGCCTTACACGCAAAGGCTACGAAATTGGGCTTGCCTCAAAGGAGCGTTTTGATGCAGTTGTGGCAAAGGAAAACAACGTAAAACATCTTGTCAATGATTTGAAACAGAAAAAAATACAACCTGATAGCATCAATGAGGGTTTGCAAAGCCTCAATTCTTCTGCCATTCGTGAGAAAGCAAGTTTTGGAACGCTTCTAAAACGCCCAGAATTGTATATCAACGACCTTTCTGAGGTAAATAAAGAACTCAATGATTATCTTTCAAAATATACGGTAGAGGAAATAGAACAAGCAGAAATTTTTATTAAATATGAGGATTATTTGGTAAAAGAACAGGAAAATGTGCTTAAAATGTTCAAATTAGAGGATTTTCATATTTTTGAAGACTTTAATTATGATAAGATTAAGGCCCTTTCTACGGAGGCACGCCAAAAGCTGGTAAAAATCCGCCCAAGTACATTGGGGCAGGCAAGCCGTATTAGTGGGGTTTCTCCCTCTGATATTTCTATTTTGATGATTTATTTGGGGAAATAAAAATATGGGACTTTTATCAGATAATTTTTATTTCTATGACTTACCAGATATAGAAATAATTAAAGAAAAAATCAGTAGTTATTCTGGTTTAGATGTAGTTTTGGTGCATTTTTCTGAAACAGAAGAAGGAAAAGCAGATTTTAATATTGAATATAAATCTTTAAAAGGAAATGCTAACATAGAAATATCTACAACACGAAAGGGAAGGAAAACTAATTGGAATGCAGTTTCTTTGGATAAAGATAATATTTCTATTTATGGTTCTTCTGTACAAGCTGAAAGCCACCCAAATATTGGATATTATTTGTTTAAATTGATTTGTACTATTTTGCTTGATATGGGAGGTCTAGATGAAAATGGTAATTTATTATCACAAACTTACAAAATTCCTCTTTGGACAAGAGAAAAGTGGCAAGGGCAACAATGGATAGAAAAAGTTACTAGAAGACCTAATTTCAGGGATAAAATAATGCGTAAAATACAGGATTGGTTTGAGCAATTGTAGAACAACAACTTTATCCGCATGGTTTTATATTCTGCACACATCTTAAACTATCAAAAAATGCTTGATTTTCCTAATGCAAAGATAAATTTGGGGCTTTTTATCACCAAAAAACGAGAAGACGGTTTTCATAATTTGCAGTCTGTTTTCGTGCCTGTAGGGTGGACTGACGTGCTAGAAATTTTGCCTTCTCAAACAGGCAAAACGGAGATGATTGTTACAGGAATTAGCATAGAAACTACCAATAATAATGAAGATAATTTGTGCCTAAAAGCGTATCAGTTGCTTCAAAAAGCCTATAATTTGCCTGCTGTTCATATTCATTTGCACAAAAATATTCCTATTGGTGCAGGGCTTGGTGGCGGCTCCGCTGATGCAAGTTTTACGGTCAAAATGCTTAATAAAATGTTTGATTTGAAACTTTCAGACGAGCAAATGGAAGATAATGTACGCACTTTGGGTAGTGATTGTGCTTTTTTTATAAAAAATAAACCAATGTTTTGCTTTGAAAAAGGCGACAAATTTAAAAATATTGAATTAAATATGCGGGAATATTTAATTTTATTGGTTTATCCCAATTTGCATATTCCTACAAAAGAGGCTTATACTAATATTCAACCTTATGAAATTAACTTTGATATTAGTAATTTGGTAGAAAGGAAAGATTTTTTTGAGTGGAAAAACTTGCTTCACAATGATTTTGAAAATAGCCTTTTTCCAAAATATCCTGTCTTAAACCAACTAAAAGAGAGTTTTTATGAGATGGGAGCGGTTTATGCGGCTATGTCTGGCTCTGGTTCTACTATTTTTGGCATTTTTGAGAAAAACAAACTAGATTTTCTACAAGAATTGCGTGCAGGCTACCAAAAAGAGTACAAAACTTGGCTTGGAGAGATTTGAGGTGTGAAGTGTGAGATGTAAAGTATTTTTAAATTATAAAAAAATATCCAGAAATGTGCGGAATTAGCCTAATTATTGATAAAACTTGTGCGCTCAAAAGCGGAAATATTTCGCAAATGAGCCACAAAATAGCACACAGAGGACAGGATTTTACAGGTTTTTTTCAGGATAAAATTACTGATGAAATTAATGATGAAAATATTAATTATCAAGTTGATTATCAGATATTTATGGCGCACAACCGCCTAAAAATACAAACCACAAACGACAACGCTAATCAACCGTTTTTTTCAGAAGATAAAAATTTTATTTTACTTTATAATGGAGAACTTTATAATTATGAAGAAATTGCATTAAACCTAGATTTTTTCCAAACAAAACAAAACAAAACAAATGCTGATACAGAAGTTTTTTTATACGCATTATTAGATTTTTTGGATAAAAAAACACAGAAGATACCTCTTGAAATATCTTTAAATGGTATTTTTGCTTTTGTTTTGTATGATAAAACTAATCACAAAATTTATTTTGGACGTGACAGATTTGGCACAAAACCATTGTATTTTTTCAAGAATGAGAATTATTTTATTCTCTCTTCTGAAATAAAAGGAATCTTAGCAAGCAATTTGGTAGAAAAAAAGCTAAAAAAAGACCAAATTTTAAATTATCTTACTTATGGTTATGCACAATATCCAAATACTTTTTTTGAGGATATTTTTGAAGTTCAAAAAGGGGAAATAACTTGTTTTGACATCAAAAATGATGTTTTTGAAGATTTTTTTGAGCCGTTTTTTGTGTCTTCACAAACAACAAATGGGTTGCTTGTGAAGACACAAGCAACGGCAGAATATAATGGTGGAAACTTAGAAAATATTTTATTAGAAAGTTTGCAAAAACAATTACAAGCAGATGCCAAAATAGGCATTTTTTTGAGTGGTGGCGTGGATTCTACGCTTTTACTTGCCCTCACCAAACAACTTAATATTTGTGTTGATACTTTTTCTATTGTTTTTGAAGAAAATTCTAAAAATAATCAAAATGAAACTAAAAAAATATCCCAAAACATATTAGAAGATAGTTTTTTTGCTAAAAAAGCCGCAATACAATATCAAAATAACAACCAAAAAAACCAAACTAGCACGCATCACGAAGTAAAAATCAGTGATGATATTTTGAACGAATTTCAGAAGTATATTACATTGCTGGATATGCCTATTGCAGATGGCGCAGGCTTGCTCACACACGCACTTGCACGCCATACACAGGCGCAAAATGTGCGTGTAGTGCTTTCTGGTGCAGGTGCAGACGAGCTTTTTGGTGGCTATAACAGACATTGGGCATTTGTGAAATATCTAAAAAACAGAAATAAAATAATTTTCAAAATAGGATTTAAGTTACTAAAAACCTTAAAAAAGCCTTTTTTGAGTGTTTTGAGTATGTTTTCTAAGCAAAAGCAAAGACTTGCAAAGCAATTTTTGGAAAATATCAATGAAGATGCAAAAACGACTTTTTTGCAATTTTCTAGCCTAAATATTCTTCAAAAAAATCAAGAAAAAAATCAAGAAAAACCTGCTCAAAAACCTATTCAAAATGCTTTTTCTAGTGCAAATTTTGGCATTTTAGATGCTTTGAAATACGACCAAAACAATTATCTTTCCTCTGATGTGCTGGCTATTACGGATTTGATGACAATGCGCCACAGCGTAGAGGCTCGTGTGCCATTTTTGGACGAAAAAGTCGTACAATTTGTGCAAAATATACCTAAAAAAGCATTTTTAGAAAATCCTCCAAAGTGGCTTTTGAAAGAAATTCTTAACAAAAAAAACGGAAAAATATACACCCAGCGCACCAAACAAGGTTTTGGTATGCCGTTTGGAGAATGGATAAAAATGGAGAAGTGGCAACATTTATTAGTGCCACTTTTGGAAGAAAATTCGTCAGCAAATGCTATTTTAAATGAATTTGTGAGTGTTAAGAAAATCAAAGAAATAGTAACACAACACCTTAATAATGAGCAAGATAATGGCAGAGAAATCTGGGCTTTGTTGGTGCTTGTGCATTGGTTAAAATTGCATTCTTAGAGTTTTTTTAACACTAAGTACATAAGAAATACACGGGTGTAGGACAAGTTTGAAAATGTATTAAAATGTAGGTGCGACCCTTGTGGTTGCCCTCTTTGGATAGCCTAAAAACTTGATTTTGCATACTTTTTGTCGTGTTGCTTTCGCATATATGGGCGACCACAAGGGTCGCACCCTACAAAATACAACTTGTCCTACACCCATTATATTTGCAATAATCTGTTATGGGAACTTAATGCCTGGAAGTCTATTTTTTATTTGGTCTTTGAGTTGCCCTTTTGCCTTGTCTTCCGCTATTTTTCTTAAACTATCTGCGGCACGTTTTAGCTTTTCATTGGCAAGTCTATCAATTTCTGCCTTAATTTTGTTTTCTGCCTCATTTTTTAGCTTATCAAGTTCAGCTTTTGCTTTTGCTTCTGCTTCAGCTTTGACTTTGTCAAGTTCAGCTTTTGCTTTTGCCTGTGCCTCATCTTTTGCTTTATCAAATTCTTGTGTAAGTTGCTTTTTGACTTCGTCAGATTTAGCTTTTACAAGCCCTTGCGCCTGATTTTTCATATCACCTTTACCAATCTTAAAAGTAGGATTTTTATAATTTCCGCCTACATTGATGTTTAAAGGGATTTTATCAGAGCCAGAATTAGCTTGCCCAGTAAGTTGCGAAAGTGCCTGATTAGCTGCCACGCCCGCCGCACCCGCAGGAACGTCCATTTTGAGCATGTAAGCAAGTGTGCCATCAAGTCCGCCACTACCAGAAATATTCATCATATATTGTCCTGCTTTGACATCAAATGGTTCATAAGAAACACGTCCATCTTTTATGTCTGCTTTCATAATTAAGTCGCTGATTTTCATTGATTTAAGGTCAGCAAGTTTAGTAACATCAGCAAGTTTATTCAAAATAGTAACATCTGAAAGCGTGCTTTCCACAATACTAATCAGCCCGTCACCAGTCAAAGAACTAAACAAAGGCATCATATCTTGCCCCAAACCGCCTTTTAGCTTAAATTTAGTAGTAAATTTTCCTATCATTTGCTCTGCCAAAGGGGCAAATTTCGCTACTGTAATAAAGTTTTTAGCGGCATCTTTAATAACCATATCTTTCACGCCAAAATCAAAATCAAACAAAGGTTTTTTAATGTCTTTTGCATCATAAAGTCCGCTCACACTTACCTCACCGCCCAAAGTATTGAAAACTGCTTTATCTACTCGTACTGTGCCATCTTTTATAATGACATCTCCACGCATATTATCCATAGAAATTTTATCATATTTAACAGTTTTTATAGAAGAATGTAGCAAAAAATCAACATTCAGAGGAATAGGCACAACGGTAAGTGGTGCGCTTTCTGGTGCAGATTTTCCATCAGTTGGCGGCTCTTTCATCCACTCATTGACATCAAAATTATCAGATTTAAAGTTAAGTTTTCCTTTAATAGTTTCATTTTTGAAGATATAAGCCATATAATTCTCCATTGTGCCTTCCATGTGCATATCACTTTTGCCTGCAAAACCGTCAAATTGGCTCAAAATCATCTCTTTTGGAGTAAAATTCATTTTTGCGTTAGTGATTTTCACAGCAGGCATTTCTTTGGTTTCATAAACAAAATTTTGAAGCCCAAGCGTACCACTTGTAGGAATTTTGTCATATAATTTGGCATCAATATAAGACTTTTTACCTTCTGTTTGCAAATTAGCCACTACACGCCCTGAAAGTTTCATATTTTCTAGCGGATAAATTTTAGTGATTTTTGTCAAATCAATAGCTCCTTTTGCCTTTACTTTGAAATTAATATCATCAAAATCACTAACAAAAGCGTGCGCCTCAAATGGCTCATTTTCAAGCACCATTTTGAAATCTTCCAAATTAAATTGAGAATTTTTTGGTGTACCATCACTACTTGCAGATGCTTTAACTTGCAGGTTTTCAAGAGGTTGTGGAAATGAAGAAGATTTTACATAACCATTGACAAGTGTCATACCTGCGCTCAAAGAAGGCATTGCTTTTGTGGCAGCATTATAAATTCCTTTGGCTTTTGCATCAATGTCAAACAAACCCTTCAAATCAAGACCTGCCACAGGAAACATCTTCATCACGTCTGCAAGGTTCATTTTGGCTTTTACGTCTGCATCAATGTCCATATTTGTAAGTCCTTTCAAAAGTAGGCGTGCATCAACAGGATTTGCGCCCAAATCCATATGAAATTTTTGCAAATCCACCATAGTTTCATCAATAACGCCATTATCATTATTTATTTTGAGGTCTAAGGCAATATTGGTAACGGCAGTTGGCAAATCTGGGTACTGAAAATTGGCATCAGCGACTTTCAAATTAAGGTGAAAACCTGGCATTTGTTTGCCGTTATAAACGCCTTTCACATCACCATCAAATTGCACTGTTCCAGCAGTTTTGACTTTTTCAAAACTCTTACTATATGCACCAGGAACGAGAGAAAGCAATGTTTTGAACTCGTTTTTAAGCGTTTTGTACTTGATATCCATTGTAATATTGGTATCAGGCATAGCTATAAAACCGTCCATATTTAGCTCAAAATCATTGACTTTAAATTTATTTTCTTTGAAAGTATATTTTGAGTTTTTCATATCCATTCCAAGCGTAATGTTGGCATCTAATGTTTTTTCATTTATATAGTTAGTGCCTGCATAATCAGCTGAAAACTTGTTTACGGTAGTTTCTGTAATCAAATCAAATAAATCAGCCTCCAAATTACCTTTTCCTTTATGATTTAATCCTTCAATTTTAACGAAAGTAGGAAGTGTTTTGTCATCATAAACGACAAGTGCATCTGTTACTTTCCATTCTTTTATAGCAATTTTTAGCTTAGAAGGCTCTTTTTCAGGTTTTTTGGTTGTGTCTGTGGGTTGTGGTTTTACTATATCCCAGTTAGCTTTTGCCTCTTTATTGACACGAGCAAACATACGCAAATTGTCTAAATAAACACCATTTACACGAATTTCGTCACCAGTAATCACGCTCATAATATCCAGACTTGCTCTAAAAGATTTGGCAGACATCAGCGTATCACCTAAAAATGGCTCTTTTCCCACAATACTAAAATTAGTTTGCGAAATAGACAAATTAGGAAAATCTCGGAACAAACTCACACTAAAATCATCAGCCTTAAAATTAACTTGTGCGTTTAGGTTTTCAGCTATTTTCTTATCAATAGCAGCTTTAATGTCGTCTTTAAAGATAATTGGAAGCGCAAAAGCAGCCACAACTACCAAGAAAATCATTCCTAAAAAAAAATACAGTATTTTTTTCATAGTTTTGGTATTAAATTTTATTTGTTTAAACTATTCATAATTATCTTACAAAATTACGAAAATATTTTGGTTTTGTTTAATGAAAATGAAATTTAAGATTTTCAAATAAGATATTTCAAATTACTTCAATCCAAAACCCATTTTCTTACAGTATTTTTTGATTACTTTTGCTAATCAAAAATTTGTTTTTAATTATTTCTAGTCATTTCTTAAAACCTATTTTATGAAGAAAAGTATTTTATTTTCATTGTTTTTGATGTTTGTTTGTGTACAAGTGCAGGCGCAAACTGCCCAAGAAAAGGCAAAAACAGCAGCATATCAAAATTTGCTTAAAATGTACACAGGAAACCGCATAGTGACACTTCAATGGCTCAATGAAAGTGCCACAAAAAAAGCAAAATCTGGGAAAGTGATTACAAAAGCACAAGAGGGCTCACCTGTGCTCAGTATGAAAGGAGAACAACGCAAAGATGAAGCTAATTTTTTACTAATTGATGGTACAATGCAACCCATTTCTGCCACAGAATTTCTATTTTCTGGTACAATAAGTAATGCGTTGTAAATAAAGTTCTAATTTACCGCAAAGGCGCAAAGTTTAAATACACGCAAAGAACGCAAGGTT
This sequence comes from Raineyaceae bacterium, assembly GCA_043772375.1. Classification (GTDB taxonomy): domain Bacteria; phylum Bacteroidota; class Bacteroidia; order Cytophagales; family Thermonemataceae; genus JANYGM01. The sequence goes on from JAYVGJ010000018.1 coordinate 25,829, forward strand.
GAAACTAAGTTTTTTGTATTTCTT
>JAYVGJ010000019.1:0-7180 GCA_043772375.1 Raineyaceae bacterium
GCGAGCAAAAAACAGCTTTTAAGCACAATTCAAGCAGGGCGACCACAAGGGTCGCACCCTACAAAAATACATATAAAATTTATTTTTTAATTTATATTATTGATAATCAAGTGATTATATTATCCAAAATAATTTCTATAAATCTGCAACGGAACTTTTACAGTAACGAAATAAACAGTATTAAAAATAAAATAAAAAACCCGCTTTTATGGCGGATTTTTTATGGTTAAAATAAAAATTTAATAAACAACTTTAATAATTAAAGTTAAAAATTACAAATATCCCAAACAAAAAAATCAAACAAATATTTGTAAACAGGTATTTGAAAATTTATTTTTATCTAATTGAGCGTAAACCCCATAACGCTTTAGGGTAGGGGAGGTAACCCAGTAATGTTAATTTCTGATTAATATTATTCTCCAAGTGGAAATAATACATTGCTCTATGTTCCGTAGGTACGACCTACGGCTATTAATATTAAACCCTTTCAGGGTTTTAATACAATAAATAAAAATATTAATCATTTTTTAAAATCAGAAATTAACATTACTGGGGCAAGCCCCCAGTAATGTTAATTTCTAAAAAATGCTTGTCCGTTTCCCCACGTTTCACGTGGGGTTATGATAGTTCAACCACGTTGTGGTTGTTTCTATAAAGAAAACTGTATTAGAAACCCTAAAACTAGCAGTTGCTAGGGTTTAACAAACATAACCCCACGTGGAACGTGGGGAACGACAAACGAAAATAATACAAAGTAAGATGAAATTAGAAATTAACATTACTGGGGCTGGGGGTGGTTTTTAGTGATTATTTATTGCTAAATACTTGATAATCAAATTATAAAAACTCTAATAGGTATCTTGCCTAAACGTAGTAAAATATCACTTTCTTAAAGGCTAGAAGCCTTTTTATAGTCGTCACTTGCCAAGAGGCAAGCGACAGTAAATCCTTAAGTTGACAGCAGTGAGCAACACCAATAACGAATTACGTCAAGCAATGCACCAACTACCAAAACCATAATATTTGATGTTTGAACAGCAACATTTATCATTTTTTACTGCCACTATTTTATCTTGGCGACACTTGCTCAAAGCAGATAAATACAAAACTATTATTATTGATAGTTTACGTTTTCTTGTGTCTGAAAAACGAGTAAAAGTGTATAGTTTTGTGCTAATGCCTAACCATATACATTTATTATGGCGCATAGAGCCACCTTTTAAACGAGAAGACGTGCAAAGAGATTTCTTAAAATTCACGGCGCAACAAATCAAAAAAGACCTAAAAAATAATGATTTGACAACATTGGGACTGTTTAAAAGCACGCAAGCAGATAGAAAATACCAGATTTGGGAGCGCAATCCCTTATCTATTTATTGCTATTCTTTGGAGGTTATTTTACAAAAACTCTCTTATATTCATCAAAATCCCATTCAGGAAAAATGGCAATTAGCTTTATTACCAGAAGATTATTATTTTTCATCTGCTAAGTTTTATCTTCAAAATGAAACGGATTTTGACTTTCTTACACACTATAACGAGTAAATGGTGTAGAAAATAATACATTGCTCTACGTAGTGCGTTGTTGGTGTCGCTAACGCTAGAACACACAACAACGGCAGAACAGGCATACCAACTAAGGCAGAAACGCACTACTGCTATAAAACCACAAAAACCACCATAAAATACGGTGGTTTTTGCTTATAGAAGTGCTTAAATACGTTGCTCTACGTAGTTTGGTGGCAGGTAGAAAAACCTGACACCACAGGAAACCTGACACCACACGAAGAAACTAAATATACTCAATATTGGGGAAATCTAGCATTTCTTTCATTATTTGTAAAATTTCTTTCGCTAACTCTCTTATTTTAATCCATTCTTTGTACTCGTTAATTTGTTCTTCCATCATATGTTGAAAGTCAGAGTTATTTACTACAGAATTTATTAAGTGATGTAATCTTAATAGATTGGCTATAGCATCATATTTGACTTTTCTTGCTTCTATAACTTTTGGTAGTAGCAGAAATGCTTTATCAAATGTATCTAAAATTTCAAATGGTACATCAACGAATACAGGAAAGTATTTTTTTTGCTCATTGAATGGTAATGAGAGTAGTTTTAAACTCTCTACTATTTTTTTATAATATCTTTGCTCATCCATAGTAATTAATTATTCAGCCGCCTTAAATCTTTGTACTCCACCTTGTCCAGAGGAAAATTTCCAATAAGGCTTTCCATCAAAATGTCTACGTGTTCCTGGATGATACTGAATATATAAGTCAGTAACATCTGTTCCCCTATTGTTTAATTGATGTAAAGTCCACCCTTTGTCATCACCACTTGTCCTAGTCATAATACCTTCTTTCCATCCCTTAGTATCTTTTTCTGCCGTTGTTGGTGTTCTAGCGCAGCGACACCAACAACGAATTACGTCAAACAATGTATTGTTCCATATTTCAGTTTTTATGCTTTGCAATAAGGCTAAATTTATCCTTATTTCCAAAATAAATATTTTAGTGCGTTGTTGGTGTCGCTGCGCTAGAACACCAACAACGGCGGAAAAAACCACACTTATAGCGTGGCTTTTTGGTATAGAAGTGCTTAAATACATTGTTTGACGTAGTTTGGTGTCAGGTAGAAAAACCTGACACCACAGGAAAGAAAAAAATATGAAAACGACTATATTTAGAATTTAAATAGTACATTCTTATGCCCAAGCCAAAACATAAATCCGCTTCCTGCTATTGTTGCGAAGCAAAATGACCATTTTAAGTATGCTTCCGTATTAATTGTTTCTCTAAAAGATGAGTAATATGAGTCAAAGCGTGAAAGTAGTAGCCAATAAGTAAGCCCTAAGACGCAACCAACAGCAACAGAAAGTATATTATTATCAAAAATGGGTATGTTTTTGCGTAATAACCACAAAGGCAGCCAAACCAAAAGAAAAAAAGGAAAAGTATCACGCAAAGCACTAAGAAATCCTATCAAAGAGCCAAAGACAAGACCAATTATAGCATTTCCTCCAGCTTCGTAATCTGATTCTTTTAGCCCTTCAAAATATAATTTTACGGTTATTGTCAAAACGATAGGTACAGTTACGGCAAACGAAGTACTTAACCATACAAATAATAATAATTTCAGTATATTTATCATTTTTTTATTATTATGTGATGTAATACTAACCATAAAAAACGAGAAAACTGTATTTTTATGAGAAAATAGCCGTTTCCACAGTCAGACCAGCTCCAAAACCAGTCGCAAAAATGTATTCTTTTTCGTTTTTTAGTGCGTTTGTTGGTGTCGCTAACGCTAGAACACCCACAACGGCGGGAAATTACAACTGACGCAAGTATAAATATATAAACTTTGCTGTTCCTATATAAAAAATTATTGATGCGAAACTACACAATGTAATGTAAGATATTATCTTAAATATGCTTAATGGATTTATAAGAATACCATTGTTTTTAAAATCATAATGCATAATGAAAAAAGCAAATATCATTATCATTAGTAAAGTTATCCCAAAAAATAAATGTTGTAATGCTATACCCACATCATCATTGTCACCACTACCAAACAATCTTAGTGAACACGCATTTAAATAGATTATTAAAAAACAAAAAGGTACAGAAATGTAACTACTTACCTGAGGCTTTATGAAAATCCACAATAATATAAATAGTAAAGGATAAAAGATGAGAGACCCCATAGCAAAATCTCCACTGCCATAAATATGACCAAGTATTACCCAAAATATCAATGCTAAAAAACTTATTATAAGAGCTGCCATCTTTTTATTATTTTCCCCCATTTTCATCTGATTTCAATTTTTTTCTGCCGTTGTTGGTGTTCTAGCGTTAGCGACACCAACAACGAATTACGTCAAACAATGTATTGTTCCATATTTCAGTTGCTATGCTTTGCAATAAGGCTAAATTTATTTCTCCTGTTGGTGTTACATAGTTAATATAAGTGCCTTGTGATACATTTGTAAGCGTATAAGTTGGCGCAGTCAGTATGTCAGATATAAAAATTAAGTCTTGATCATATAAACTTCCATCTTCCTCACTATCAAACCAGCTATAAGCGGGTTTTCTGGCGTGCATTATTTTCCATTGGGCGTGGGTCAGGTGCGTGCCTGTGCCATAATCCATAAGATTATTGGTAGTCTGTTTTGCTACTTCTGGGAAGGTATGCTCCAAACCAAAAACCCCGTGTCCTAGCTCGTGGGCAATGGTGCGGTTGTCTGCGACACTCGTAATAAAGCCCACACTACGCCCACGCACCATAAAACCCTCCAAACCGCCACCAGTAAAAGAAGGAATTACAAAAATATAGCTTGCTTTTTTCCTCTTATATAGTTAATCATGTGTTACTAAATATTCAGGAGTTGAATAGGTATTAAAAAAAGTATACATATCATTGGTATATTTATATATATCACCTAAGTAAAGGCTTTCTGCATCTTGTTCCTCATCTTTCTTTTTATGTAATCCTGCTTCTTCCCATCTTTTAGGATATAGCCAAGGTTGCTCAACATAGTATCTTTTAAGTTTTGATAAATGTATATCCAAAACGTAAAAATCCTCATTACAGATAATTTCTATCAGCATTAGCATTTGTTTGTACGTATCTCTAAATACAAATAATTGTTCTGCTTGGATAGCAGTTTTATCTAGAACAAATTTTACATAGTAAGGCAGAAAATCTTCGTGATAACAGTATGCATCATAAGCAGAAAATTCACTCTGATATTTATTGTGAGTATCAGTTTGTGATTTAACTAAAAATTTGTGTTTATGGAAATTATCATAAATATGTTTAATACCAAATATTTCAAACAAGGTACTCATTGTATCTCGTAAACGTAGTTCTTTTATGTTTTCTTCTGCCCCCACAAAATCATTGAAGGAGCTAATACCAATCATATTTTTATAGGCTAAAGGCATATTTTTTGGGTTAATTCGTCTCAGGAATATTTAAAAATCTTCTTATAAGATTATTAAGATGCGTATCTGATGCTGGCAAATTGATGGTAAAACTCCGCAAGTGCTTCTATACACAAATACTTACAACCATTTTTTATATTCGTTGCTTATAACCCCACGCAGATTATCATCTAACAGCCATTGTGGTTGATATTTTTCATAATCTGTTGTGTTATATTGCTTATAATAATTATTGATAGCATCAAGATAAGCATCAGATGTGTTAATAATGTAGGGAACTTCTTGAGTGTACCTCATCAAGTCTATTGGAATCCTATACAAACCACCTATTTCAAAACTTTTTGGATATGTTTCTTTATTTATTTGGTAACCTCTTTCCATACATCTTATCCCATACTCATATAAATTTTCATCATAATGATATATATCATTGTATTTCATTATTTCAATCATCGTATATGAAGAAGCTATTGGAAAGCCATAATGACCTAGGTGTACCCCTAATCTAGGTTTTTCTGACATTTCTTTAAACTCGTTTATCTTTTGTATGAATGTATCATAATTTTCTATTATTCTTTGTGAAAAAAATAATGAAAATACATCCTCTTCCTTTTTTTCATTAATTTTTTTATTAACAAAATAAAGTTTCCTTAACATCTCTTTCAATAGAAATACTTCTGCCAATTGAAAAGAGTTCTCTATCATTCTGAATTGTGTGTTTTGAAGCAATTTTTCTCGCTGAAAACATTCCTCAGATATTATTAAATTCTTCATTTGAACATTTGAATTAGTTGATTGACAATTAAATCAAGTTTAGACCAATCATTGTTGAATGATGTTGGAAAACTCTTTGGTTTAACATAATTTGTAAGCATTATATACTCATTTGGATTCCTCCACTTTGTTGAAATACTTAAGTCGTGCGCTCCAAAGTTAAATTCATTTGGATCTCCGTTATTTAGATAATTCCTATATAAAAAGCCTTCTTTCATTAGCTTACTTTCTATGTATTCGTGGGCAACAAGACGCTTAAACTCTGTAAGTGCATCTGAGGCATTCACATACTGTGTTCCACCAGTAATATCAATAAATGAATATCCATTAACCAAACCGTCACTTTCTGCTGCTTTCCACAGAGCAATGTCTTCTGCTTCTCGTTCAAAACGTCCTTTTTGAAAGTTACCATTTATTTCCATAAAGTGTTCTGTAACAAAAAAATGTTCTTTTACCTCTCTGATGATATTTTCTGGAACACCCATTTTTTGTGCAATAACTGGAATATCATTTGTTCTATTTGCAATAAGCCTAGCTTCTGCTAAAACAGTTGGATTAGGCGCACCGTCTAAGACATACTCAACAGTTTTAAAAGATTTATTGTATAAACTTGCCACTCCAGTAAAATTTCCTTGTTTCAACAAAATCATTGCTTCATATTGCTTTGCAAACGCTTCTGCATTTGCTCCAATAATATCCCCACTAGCACTATTTTTCCAATAATTTAGGCAAATTGGGGCGTTATTCATACGTGTCAATGCAGCATCACTAGCATCCACAAAATCATCTAAAAACTGTTGTTTTTTAGTTGGTGTAAGATTATTAACTGCAGTTTTCAAATTTGGATAAGCATCTAATCTTGTTAATAAATCCTTTTCCCCCTTAATCAAATTTACTGCATCTGTTATATTTCCAGCAGGTATATTATCCAATTTTTGGACAAATTTAAGCCATTTAGGATTACCTTTTGCCACCAATTTAGCAAATTTCAACTGACCACCAACAGGAATAAAACTGGTGAGTACGTATGCTACCATTTGCCCTTGTTCGTAGGGGTCTGTGTAGTTTTCCTTTATATACGTCATAAGCACGCTAGGTAACTCTCCAAAAGCGGTTATCTGCGCTGGGGTCATTCCTAGAGAACACTCCAAAACTACTCTAATAAGGTCTTCTCTTGTTAGGAATGTATTGTAAATAAGTTCCTGATTTAACTAGTTGCCACATAGTTCCATTTTGGTAAAAAATCATCAAACTGAATAGCCATATTTTGCTTATAGTCTATATGATATTTTTGCCCTTTGATATAAACATTTTCATTTATTTCTACGACGACTTGAAGTCCAGTTTTCGTTTTAGTTCTCGCTATTCTAGTTGCCATTTCTTCTAAATCCATCATATTAGCCCCTGTCATAGCCTTGCTGACTTGTGAAAATAAACGGTGTTCTATTGGATTC
>JAYVGJ010000020.1:0-16160 GCA_043772375.1 Raineyaceae bacterium
AAATACAAAAAACGTACTACCACCTTGCGTTCTTTGCGTGTATTTAAACTTTGCGCCTTTGCGGTTAAATTAGAACTTTATTTACAAGACATTACTAACATTAAATCCTTTCAGGATTTCAATACAAATGATAGAATTTATAAATATATTTTATCAATGTCGTTGTTTAACTTATAACTCACAATTTAAAATTCACGACTAAAATGTTGCCTCTTGATGCTCCTTTTTACTTTTTTGGCTCACAAAATAGCCAAGATAAAGATGTTTTGCTGGAATGCAGCAGTATTCCTGACAAACAAACCGCTCATAATTGGATACAAACCTACAAACAAACATTATCCTTAGATTGGAATATCAACTTGATTACTATTGAAAATCAGCAAGTTATCAATACAATTCCTTCAAAAGCAACCATTGATGGCGTACATAATTCTTTGCTTGATACTTATCATTTGCACCAGCAAAAACACAATATTCCTATTAAAAATAGGCTTAAAAGGCATATTTTGCTGAATACTTACCGTTGTATTCGTACTATTTTGACTTTTTGTACTCGTACCAATTATAGAAGCCAAATCAGACCTACTTTGAACGGAATTCACCCATTTTTTCATAAAATAAACTCTTTGGAAATTATTGATTTTCAACAGATTAAATCTTTTGAAGCAAAATATTCAGATGACGTAAATATTTGGAAAACCATTGCTTTTTATCTTGGTCAAACGCTTGCTTTGTGGCAAGGAACTGAAATTTATACAAAAGATGATTTAGTTAAAAACTTTATTGCATTTAAAAAATTTATTTATAGGAAAAATTTAACAGAAAACGACTTGAAATATCTACAAGAAATTAAGAATTTTTTTGTGGCAGAATTACGAAAAATGCCCTTTGAAAATACAGAAACAGGGATTTTGATACTTAATGACGAAAAAATAAATATGGAGTTGGAAATAAGTAATTGAAATTATGCTAAAATTCTCAAACTTTGTGGATTTATTACTACAATAATTTTCTCATCAAAAGTATAGTTTTCTCCATCAAGATGGCAAAAATCCGCTTTTTGGCGTGTAATAGTAACTTTTTTGACAAGATAATTTTCGTAGAATTTTGATTTGTCTATAGTTTTCAAAAAAAGTCTAGCACCAAAAACAGGCATTAACCATTTAGGAAACGGTTTTACTAAGCAAATATTCAGCAGACCATCAGAAATATTTGCTTGAGGTGCAATGAAGGCATTATTTCCAAATTGGGCGGCATTGGCAAAAGTTAAAGAAAATGCTACTTTTGATAATTTTATTTCTTGATTATCAGCGGTTTGCATTTCTAAATGATAGGTTTCTGGGACAAAATCTTTAAAAATATGAAAGGTGCTTTTGATATAATTCCAAAATCCTCGTGCCTTAGCTTTGGCAAAATGTGCGCTTACGTGAGCATCAAAACCTATTCCTGCCGTACAAAAAAATGAATTTTTATTTAATGTGCAAGTATCAATAATGGTGATTCTAGCTGATTTTTCTTGTAAATTATCATTTAAATTATTGATTTCAGTAATCTTTTTATTGATAAAAGACAATGCTCTTTCTATTTCCAAAGGAATTTTCAAATGCCTAGCAAGCCCATTTCCAGAGCCACAAGGCACTATTCCCATTATTTTTTGCGTATTGGTCAGCACTTTTGCTACTTCGTTGATTGTACCATCTCCACCAACTGCAATAATGTAAGAAATATCAGTTTTTAGCAAATTTTGGGCTATTTCTGTGGCGTGATTGGCACGCTCTGTAAGGAAAATTTCAACAACAAAATTCTTATCTAAAACCTTCTTAATCAAATCATTAAAATTAGTTTTTGCTATTCCACCAGAAATAGGATTGATGATAAAAGCTACTTTTGGAATGGTTTTTGAAATTTTTTCAGGAATTATGTTTTCAGTCATCACTATACATAAAAAGGTTTTATCATAAAATACACAATAACGCCTGTAATTGATACGTAAAGCCATATTGGAAAGGCAAAACGTGTATTTTTCTTATGGTTTTCAAAGTCGCCAATATACGCAAAATACATAGACATTAGCACAAAACGCACCACCACAATAGACAATAAAATATGAGAAATCAGAAAGAAAAAATAAATTCCTCTCAAAAAACCTTCTCCTCCATACTTTGTAGACTGATTTGATACGTGATACAAAATATAACTTATCAAAAATAACGCACCCAAACCAAAACAAGTAGTCATCAGTGTTTTATGTAATGTAATATTTTTATTTTTTATAGCAATAAAAGCCATAATAAGCAAAACAGAAGTGAGAGAATTGATGCTTGCGCTTACTGTGGGTAAGATTTTCGTCCACTCGCCAAGTGGCAATTTGTAACCGCTAGGAATGCTCAAAAGCACGCCTACCGCCAGTGGAATAGCAAAAGAAAGAATATTGATAACTTTAAAAGACTGATTTTCAGGGAGTTTTAGCGTTGTCATTTATGAGGGTTTTGTTTGTTGGAAATAATAACAAATATAACGGTTTTTTGTTGTAAAATTGCTAAAATTATGTTATTTTTGAGTAAAGTTAACACAATTTTATCAATAAATTCTTAAACAAAATGAACAAAAAACTAATCCTGATTATACTTGACGGTTGGGGAATAGCCTTAAATCCAGAAGTTTCTGCTATTTTTCACGCCAAAACACCGTTTATAGATAGCCTTTACAAAAAATATCCTCACTCGCATTTGGAAGCCTCTGGGCTTGCTGTGGGCTTGCCTGATGGGCAAATGGGCAACTCTGAAGTTGGACATATGAATATTGGGGCTGGACGTGTCGTTTATCAAGATTTGGTACGCATCAACCTCGCTTGTGAAGACATAAAAAGTGGTGAACTTGCTCAAAATCAAATACTTAAAGATGCACTTAATTATGCCAAAGAAAACAAGAAAAATGTTCATTTGATTGGTTTGGTGTCTGACGGTGGTGTTCATTCTCATATTTTGCACCTAAAGGCGCTTTGTGAAATTACCAAAAATAATGGTATTGATAATGTTTTTGTTCACGCTTTTACTGATGGAAGAGATACAGACCCCAAAAGTGGGCTTGCGTATCTTTCTGATTTACAAGATTTTATAGACAAAGAAGCCAACAATGTAAAAATAGCTTCTATCATTGGGCGTTATTATGCAATGGACAGGGACAAGCGTTGGGAGCGTGTGCGCCTTGCGTATGCGCTACTCACGCAAGCGGAAGGTATAAAAACACAGGATTTTAAAAAAGCTATCCAAACATCTTATGATGAGGATATTACAGATGAATTTATTAAGCCTATTGTTTGCACAAATGAAAAAAACGAACCTCTCGCCACTATCCAAGATGATGATTTGGTGATTTGTTTTAATTTTAGGACAGACAGAGGAAGAGAAATTACGCAGGTGCTTACACAAGAGGATTTTCCTGATTTTCAAATGCACAAAAAACGCCTTCATTATCTCACAATGACTAATTATGATGATAATTTTAAAGATGTGAAAGTGCTTTTTGATAAAGATAATCTTGTTAATACTTTGGGTGAAATCATCTCAAAAAATCATAAAAAGCAAATCAGAATAGCAGAAACGGAGAAATATCCTCACGTGACGTTTTTCTTCTCTGGCGGACAAGAAAAGCCTTTTGAAGGTGAAACGCACATTTTGTGTCCTTCCCAAAAAGTGGCTACCTACGACCTTGCCCCAGAAATGAGTGCCAACGACATTGCTACAAAAATTTGTGTGGAATTAGACAAAAAAGAAGCTGATTTTGTTTGTCTAAACTTCGCTAATGCAGATATGGTCGGACATACAGGCGTGTTTTCTGCTGCCGTAAGTGCCTGTGAAACGGTGGATACTTGCGCCCAAAAAGTAGTAGAAAATGCCCTTAAAAATGGTTATTATGCCCTTATTATTGCAGACCACGGAAATTCTGACTTTATGATAAACGAAGATGGAACGCCAAATACCGCTCATACCACCAATCTTGTACCTTGTATTTTGGTAGGTGATTTTGTAGAGAAAAGTATCAAGCTAGATAATGGCAAATTAACTAATGTTGCGCCAACTATTTTGGAAATAATGGGACTTCAAAAACCAACAGAAATGACTGAAAAGTCTTTGATAATCAAATAGTTGTGAGCGAGATTTCTTCCAAAAACAAAAAAACTTCAATATTTTCAAAATATTGAAGTTTTGATATAAAATAAACTGATTACCAATATTTTACGTTCTTTAAAAATCAATAACTTACCTACGCATCAGGCATAACATTTTCCTCTTCTTTTGGCTTCGCTGGTTGTAATTTTTTTAGTTTTTCTTCTTGAATTTTGAGCAGACTATCTTGGCGTTTTTTGTATTTTTCAGGAAAATTTTTGCGGTCTTCTTTTTCCTCTTCTATTTTTACCTTGATGAGACTGTCCATACGGGCTTTTTCAGCTTTCCAAGCACTATCCCTACGCAAAAGAATTTTCAAAGAAAATGCTTTTTCTATAGTCATTTTTTCTATATCAGGTCTTTTAATGGTATCTGTCAAATATTTTTCTATCATCAAACTAGCTACAGTTGCTGCCCAAATGCCTCCAAAACCTGCATTTTCTACGTAAACCATCATAGCAATTTTAGGGTTATCACGTGGGGCAAAAGCAATAAAAGTGGAGTGATCATCTCCTTGTGGATTTTGCACTGTCCCAGTTTTTCCGCAAATATGCAAATCTTGCCCTCTTATTTGGGCGTACGGACCTACTGTACCACTTTTATACGCCCATTCCATTCCCTCAATCACTTCTTCATAATACTTTTTATTGATATTTGTTTCGTGTTTTACGGTATATTGCGGAAGTGGTTTTCCTGTCTTTCCAATGGCTTTTACAATGTGTGGCGTATAATAAAAGCCTCTATTGGCAATAGTAGCCGTGAGATTTGCTAGTTGAATAGGCGTTACACCAACTTCTCCTTGCCCAATACTCAAAGAATAAATATTAGAATATTTCCAATTGCCTTTTCCGTAGGTTTTATCAAAAAAACTCACCTTAGGAATGCTCCCATTGCCTTCATTGGCAATGTCTATGCCTAGTTTTTTTCCAAGACCAAAACGCAAAGTATAATCACGCCATTTGTCATAGTTAAGAGCTAATGTAGCAAAACTTTCTTCTCCACCTCTATACATCACACGCCTAAAAACTTGATAATAATAAGGATTACAAGAATATTGAATAGAGCCACTTATATCCACGCTTGGGTGTCCGTGACACTTTACAAGTGCCTGATTACAAGGGAAATACTGCATAGAATCACTCAAAATCCCTTCTTGCATAGCAATAAGAGCTTGCATTGTCTTAAAAGTAGAACCAGGCGGATAGCGAGATTGGATAGCTCTATTAAAAAGGGGCTTTTCAATATCTTTGTTAAGCATATTGAAATTTTTTGAAATCATTGTACCTGTAAGCAAATTAGGGTTATAATTTGGGGCAGAAATAATGCTCAAAATCTCACCTGTAGCAGGTTCTATGGCAATAACTGCACCTGCTTTGTTTGCCATAAGTTTTTCTCCATATTGTTGCAGTTCCAAATCAATGCCTGTAGTCAAAGACTCACCCGCAACGGCAGGTTTATCTTTTAGCCCATCTTGGAAAGCTCCTTTATTTTGGTTGTGCTTGTCTCGCATCTGAAAGTTAATGCCTTTTTCACCTCTCAAATACTTCTCATAACTAGATTCTATGCCACTTTTGCCAATAAAATCCCCTTTTTCATAATATTTTGTGCTATCTTGTTTGAGTTGCTCCTCATCAACCTCACTAATATAACCCAACGCATTTGCCATACTCGTATGCGGATAAGTGCGTATGGTGCGTTGTGTGATATAAAACCCTTGAAAATCAGTAAGATAATTTTGCAGTTTTGCATACTCATTTTTTGACATTTGTGCCTTAAATGGCTCTGCTGGGCGGTAGCGTGCTTTTTGGACACGTTTTTCAAAATCTTCTCTAGTAATATTCAAAAGAGAACAAAATTTGGTGGTATCACGGATTTTTATCTCTCTAGGAATAGCCATTAAATCATAAATAGGCTCATTATAGACAATAAGTTCTCCTTTTCTGTCATAAATCAGTCCTCTGTGTGGATGCAAAACTACCCTGCGCAAAGCGTTGTCGTCAGCAGCCACCCTGTAGCTGTCGTCAATGACTTGGATATAAAACAATCTCATCAAAAAAATCAGCCCAACGCTCACAAAAAGCCCATACATCAGTATTTGGCGGTCTGCTCTTACCTCTGCCATTATAATATTTTAAATAATTGTGAATGAATACATTATTACCAAGTTCCGTAAGTACGACTTACGGCTATGAATATTAAATCCTTTCAGGATTTTGTACTCGCATTTTTTGTATTGAGACCCTGAAAGGGTTTAACAATAATAGCCGTAAGTCGTACTTACGGAACGTGGTAATAGTGTATTTAAAGCACAATTAAAGCATTTCCTGTGAAGTCAGGTGTTTCCACCTGACTTCAATGAACGCAAGAAAACAGGATTTTAATACAAAAAACGTAATTGATTACTTGTAAATAATAGCTACTGCGCTTGCCGTAATGCCTTCTTTTCTTCCTACAAAACCCAGCGTTTCTGACGTGGTGGCTTTGATAGAAACATCTTTTTGTGTTATTTGCATTATTTGCGCTAAAATCTCCTGCATCTGCGGAATATAGGGGTTTATTTTTGGTGCTTCTAAACAAATGGTCGCATCTACATTTCCGACTTTATAACCTTCATTATCAATAAGTTGCATTACTTCTTTTAATAAAATTTTGCTATCAATATTTTTATATTTAGCATCAGTATTAGAAAAATGGAAACCAATATCACGCAGGCACGCAGCCCCCAAAAGTGCATCACAAATAGCGTGGATAAGCACATCAGCGTCAGAATGACCAGTTGCGCCGTGTGTGTGCGCTATACGTATGCCGCCAAGCCAAAATTCTCTTCCTTCTTCTAGCTCGTGAACATCATAACCTTGTCCTATACGGAAATTAAGCATATTTTTTTTGAGGTGTGAGGTGTGAAATATGAGGTGTGAGGTATTTTCTGCAATTTAATACAGATTAGGCAGAAAACAAAAATAATTTAAGATTATTTGTGAACTTTCTTTTACTCAAAAATGTACTATTTTTGTATAAGATTTTAATGTAAATTCAATATAATTTTAACATAAAACACAAACAACAATGGCAAAAAATGCAGTAGAAGCAACAGATGCAAACTTTTCAGCCCTTATTGCGTCTGAAAAAGTAACTTTAGTAGATTTTTGGGCAGAATGGTGCGGACCTTGCCAAATGCTAGGACCTGTCGTGGAAGAAATAGCAGGTGAATACGCAGACAAAGCTATTGTCGCTAAATTGGACGTAGATGCTAACCCAACTATCTCGGCACAATTTGGAGTACGTAGTATTCCTACGCTTTTGTTTTTCAAAAATGGTGAATTAGTGAAAAAAATGGTGGGCGTACAACCAAAATCAGCCCTCACAGAAGCACTAGACACACTTTAATTCTTCAATTACGAATTATCAATTACGAATTACGGTATTTTGCCATAATTCGTAATTTTTTTGTAACAAATGTAGTTGGAAATACTAAATTTTCCTAAAATTCTTATATTCTCCAATTCTCCAACCAGTTTTTTGCTCTATCCAATGCAAAAAACGCCCTTTTAAGGTAAAATTTTTGCTGTTTGTATCAAATTTAAAATCCCAATTAGCCTTCTTGATGCGTTCTTGCATCACTTGTGGGTGCGTACCTTCAAAAATATCCAAATAATCTATCTTAGAGTAGTCAAAACGTACATCAGGAGAAGTATTTACGTTTTCAGCCAGCCATTTGTCGTCGTGCCAAAACTTATTTTTTTCTTGTTCTACACTTTTTACAAATGGGTCTTTCACCCAACCATAATGATAAATATAGGCATCAATGAGTTTTACGCTAAGTTTTTGGTCGTTTTTCCTAAATCCTTGCGCATCTTTGTAAGATTTTATTTGTTTGTCATTCCTGATAATACGTACTTCATTACGGTACCAATTACGGGAGTTTGCTACATAATCATAACTACCATAAAAATGTAAATACTTAAATAAAAGCCCTTCTACGTCTTTATTTAGCAGATTATCTTGCATTTCTTTTCTGATAATTGGGATATATTTTTCGTGCAAAACCTCATCTCCCTGAATATAAAAACACCAATCCGTATCAGCAGAAATAGCATCAAAAGCCTTATTGGTTTCTATTGCAAGCACTTTTCCGCCCTCACGCAGGTTGTCGTCCCAAATAGTTTGTATAATTTTTATTTTAGCAAAATCTTTATTAGAATTTTCAAGAGAGGTATCAGCAATAAGCGTTTGGATAAGTTCTAAAGTACCATCTTCAGAATTTCCTACAGTAATAATAAACTCGTCGCAAAGGGGCAAAACAGACTTTATAGCTTCCAAAATGGGGTAATCATAGCGGTTGGCGTTGCGAATAAAACTAAATCCTGTAACTTTCATTGTTTATTGAAATGATTATTTTAATTATTGTTGTTATTTGATTTACAAATATAAGCAAAAACCAGGAATTTTACCATACAAAGATTTTAGATTTTTGTAGTTATTTTTTCGTACTTTTGTAAGTAGAACTTAATCTAAACTAAAATAATGCTTGATATTATTCAACTTTTGCCTGATGCTATTGCCAACCAAATTGCGGCTGGGGAGGTCGTACAACGCCCTGCATCTGTCATTAAGGAGCTTTTAGAAAATTCTATTGATGCCAAAGCTACCAAAATACAGCTTGTGGTACGTGAGGCAGGCAAAACGCTTATTCAAGTCATTGACAACGGCTTAGGAATGTCTACCACAGATGCCAGAATGAGCTTTGAACGCCACGCAACCTCCAAAATACGCACCACAGACGACATTTTCAATATCCGCACAATGGGCTTCAGAGGTGAAGCATTAGCATCTATTGCTGCCGTTGCACAGGTAGAAATGCGCACAAGGCGCACAATAGACGAAATGGGCATTTTGATAGAAGTTGAAGGCTCAACACTCAAAAAACAAGAAAGTATTTCTACGCCTATTGGCACAAGTATTTCTGTCAAAAATCTGTTTTTCAATGTGCCTGCACGCCGTAACTTCCTCAAAACCAATGCCGTAGAGATGCGCCATATTTTGGACGAATTTCAGCGGGTGGCACTTGCACACCCACAAGTAGAATTTGTTTTGTTCCATAATGATACTGAAATTTATAACCTTCCAGAAGGCAAATTGAGCCATAGAATTGTGGGAATTTTTGGCAAAAGTTATAGAGAACAACTCATAGATTGCAACGAAGAAACGCCTCTGGTGCGTGTGAGCGGGTATGTGGGCAAACCCGAACAGTCTAAAAAAACTCGTGGCGAGCAGTTTTTCTTTGCTAACAAGCGTTATATCAAGCATAGTTATCTGCATCACGCAGTTATGACGGCTTTTGATGGACTTTTGCCCAAAGAATATCACCCATTTTACGTGATTTTCTTGGAAATTGAGCCAATTCATATAGATATAAATGTTCACCCAACCAAAACGGAAATAAAATTTGATGATGAACGCACTGTTTATGCCATTGTGCAGGCGGCAGTTAGGCGGGCTTTGGGAAGCCATAATATTGCGCCTGTGCTTGATTTTGAGAATGATGTAAATTTTGATTTGCAGAAATTTGCAGAAAAAAACAATCTTATTGGCAATAATATTAAAGATAATAATAAAAATATTGTTGAAAATAATGTTGAAAAATATAATAATTCCAGTAAATTTGGAAATTATACAAGCAATAATGGTAATAATAACAGAGTTTTCTCGTCTGGCTTTTCATCTGATAATTATAAAGAAATTCTCTCACAAGAAAAACAAGAAAATCAAGAGAAAAATCAAGAGAAAAAGGAAAATAACAACGAAAATGATTTAAAATCTTACGAAAAAACAACAACCCAAAAATCAAATATAGATAATTGGCAAAAAATTTATCAGAATTTTAAAGATAATATTCCAGAGGAAAATATCACCAAAAATGTGCTTTTTGAGGAGAATAACGCAGAAAATTATTTTAAAACTAACCAGCATAATGATGATAATGGCTTCAAAAATGAGGTTACATTTAGGAGTGGCATAGATAATTTTGCAAGTGATGGAGAAGATACAAAAGCTACTTTTCAGCTTAATAACCGCTATATTGTTACGCAAATCCGTTCTGGTTTGATGCTTATAGACCAACATTTGGCGCATCAACGCATACTTTATGACCGTTATTTGCTGCTTTTGACCAATAAAAAAGGTGTGTCGCAACAGTTGCTTTTTCCTATCAAAATCATCTTTAATCCTGCTGATTTTGCCATTTTGGAAGAAATGAAAGAAGAGATTTTAGCGTTAGGATTTGTTTTTGATATAATAAAAGTGGGTGAAATATTGCTTTTGGGTATTCCTGCGGGCATTCCTAGTGAAAATGAAAAAAATATTTTGGAAAGTTTGATAGAACAATTTAAGATGCACAAAGCAGAAATAACACTAGAAACGCACCAACATATAGCACGTGCTTTGGCACAACGTACCGCAATGCGACAAATAAAACTTGCACCAATGGAAATAAATAGCCTTATTGCACAACTTTTTGCGTCTTCAAATCCTAATTATACGCCCATTGGAGAAAAAATTATTGTTACATTAGATATGGGGCGAGTGGCACAACTGTTTTTTTAAAAAAATTACGAATTACGAATTATCAATTACGGCAAAATAATGGTTTTTTTTCGTTTTAATTTTTATTGTGATACATAATACACTGATTACTAATATTTTGTATTCATTCACAATTCACAATTTAAAATTCACAATTAAAAAAATGACCCTCAAAAATCAAATCCATAATGCTTGCTTGTTGTATGTAGCGCAAAATATTGAAATGCTACAAAATAACATTCGTGTTGCACAAGAAAGCTCGCAAAGTGATACAAAAAGTAGCGCAGGTGATAAATACGAAACTACTCGTGCAATGATGCAAATAGAAATAGAAAATTGCTCTAAGCGTCTTCAAGAGGCACAAAAACAATATCAAATCCTTGCGGAAATAACAGTAAAAAACGTTGATAGTGTGAATAGTGTTGGTTTGGGTAGTTTAGTTTTGACTAATCAGGGTACTTTTTTTGTGTCTGTCGGAATAGGACAACTAGAAGTAGAAAACAAAAAATACTTTGTTATTTCGCCACAATCACCAATAGGAATGTTACTTATGAATAAAAAAGTAGGTGAAAGTTTTCTTTTTAGAGAACTAAAATATGAACTATTAAAAATTTTTTGAAGTTTGAGATACAAAATACGAAAATAAAATCACGCTAAAAACTACTAAAATCAAATGAAATCAGAACAGAATAAATCTAAAATCCTAAAAAGCAAGTATATTCCTACGGCTGATTTTTATGCGCAAGTAATTGACAGTCTGCAAGATTATTCTATTTTCACACTAGACAACGACCTTATTATCAATAGTTGGAACTCTGGTGCGACCAATATTTTTGGCTACGAAACAGACGAAATTATTGGAGAACATTTTAACATAGTTTTTACGGAAGAGGACATCAAAAACGGTATTCCTGAGAGTGAAATCAAAAATTCTATGCTAAAAGGCAAAGCAACAGACAACAGGTGGCATATTTGCAAAGATGGAAGCACTTTTTACGCTTTTGGGCTGGTTTTTCCGTTACTAAGTCTTGAAGGGGAGAAACTAGGCTATGTCAAAATTTTGAGAAATCAAACAGAGAAAAAGAAGGCAGAAGATGCCATAAAAAAATATGTCAAAGACTTGGAAGACCTTAATGCACACAAAGAAAGTGTGATGGCTATTGTTTCTCACGACTTGCGCAGCCCGCTAGCGAGTATTATCTCCACGCTGGATTACCTAAACACCAATATTGACAAAATGGATAAATCCCTTGTCAAAGAAATGCTTGGACTTGCGTGCCAATCTTCTAAGGACGAGCTAAACATGTTGGATTATTTGGTAGAATGGGCAAGAATAAAATACGCATCAGAAGCGTTTTCTCCTAAAAAAGTACCTCTTTTAGAATATGTCAATAAGGTTTTTGGTATGTTGGGAGAAAATGCAAACCTCAATACTATCAGTTTACACCACGAAATTGAGGAAGATGTTATGATTTTTGCGGATAGTAAAATGCTCCTTTCTATTCTTCAAAATATCATTTCTAATGCCATCAAACATACACAAATTGGTGGAACGGTGAGCGTTACGGCTACAAAAAAAGAGGACAAAATGATTGTCAGAGTCAGAGATACAGGGGTTGGAATGTCTAAAGAAATTCAGGAAAAACTGTTTACACCACAAGCAAAATCTCTTTTGGCAGAGAGAGAAGATAACAAAGGCGCAGGAATTGGTCTTTTGCTTGTAAAAGGATTTTTGGAGAAAAATGGCGGAGAAATATGGGTGGAAAGTGAAATAGGGCAAGGTTCATCTTTTTATTTTACATTACCATTAGAGTAATCAATTACGAATTATCAATTACAAATTACGTCATTTTGTCGTAATTTGTAATTCGTAATTCGTAATTGAATGAGTTTTACTGTAATTTAAAAGCTATTGGGCGAGTAACTTCTACTCTTACGGGTTTTCCTGCATTTTTACCTGGTAACCATTTTGGCGCATTTTTGATGAGTCTAACGGCTTCTTCATCACAGCCGCCACCAATTCCTTTGACAACTTCAATGTTTTTTAGGCTTCCATCAACTTCAACAACAAAACGCACCATTACACGTCCTTCAAGGCGTACATTTTTGGCTTCCTGCGGATATTGTAGGTTGGTTTCTAGGTATTCAAAGAAAGATTTTAAGCCTCCTACAGGCTCTGGTTGCACTTCTGCGACCTTTAGGGCGGGTTCTTGCGCTTTTGCCTGGTAGGAAAATCCGACAAATAATAAAGCGGATAAGGCAAGTATGGTGATAAATTTGTTCATAATTTTTGTAGTTTAATGAAGGTTTTAAGTAAAATTTAAGTTAAAACTTTGGTAACACTTCTACAAGGTAGCAAAAATCTAACCAAAAAATTGAAAAATTGAAAAAAAATAAAAAAATTGGTAAATTGGTAGTATTCAAAAAATATCCAACTGCTGTTTTAGGTAGCATATTCTAATTGTTATATCCAAACCAAAACATAAATCCGCCTCCTGTTACTGTTGCAAAGCAAAATAACCATTTTGAAGATGTTTCTCTGTTAAGTGTTTCTCTAAAATGTGGGTCAAAACGTGAAAGTAGCAGCCAATAAGCAAGCCCTAAGACACAACCAACCACAACGGAGAGTATATTATTATCAAAAATGGGTATATTTTTGCGTAATAACCATAAAGGTAGCCAAATTAAGAGTAAAAAAGGGAAAGTATAGCACAAAACATTTAGAAAACCTATCAAAAAACTAAAAATAAAGATAACAATAGCATTTCCTGTGGCTTCGTAATCTGATTTTTTTAGCCCTTCAAAGTAAGCTTTTACTGTCATTGTCAAAACAATGGGTACAGTAGCTACAAATGAGGTACTTAACCATACAAATAAGAGTAATTTTAGTACATTTATCATTCTTTTTTGTATTAAATGTTGTGATATTTGGTATAAAGTTGGGATAAACGGCTATTTTAGGAGAAAATAGCGGTTTCCATAGTCAGACCAGGTCCAAAACCAGTCGCAAAAATGTATTCTTTTTGGTGTTCTTCTGTTTTTTCTTGCTGATTTTTTCTATTATTTTTTTCTTCTAACATCTCTTTTAAGACAAAAAAGATAGTAACAGACGACATATTACCAAAGTCTTTTAGGACATTATGAGAGATTTCTAAGGCATTTTGAGGTAGTTGTAGGCTATTTTCTACGGCTTCCAAAATTTTCTTTCCGCCAGGGTGAATAGCCCAATGTTTTATGTCATTTTGTGCCAAATTAGCATTTGAAAGCACTTTTTCAAATAAAGTTTTCATATCTTTTCCAATAAGTTGGGGGATATAACCACTTAAAGTCATCAAAAAACCGCTACTCGTGATACGCCAAGCCATATCTTTCTCTCCATTTGCCAAAATCTCTGAATAAAAATTCTCTATTGTAAGTCCTTGTACGTCATTTGCAGGCACATTTGTAGGCGTAGATGCAACCGCAGGTGTAGGCGCAACAATACACGCACAAGCACCATCAGCAAAAAGTGCATTTGCCGTTAGGTTGTCTGTATCATAGTTTTTTTGAAAATGAAGGGTGCAAAGTTCCACACAAACCACCAGAACACGAGCCTTATTATCTGCCTTACAGATATAATCAGCCTGTTTTAGGGCGTGAAAACCAGCATAACAACCCATAAAATTAACAGAACTTCTCACCGTATTTGTGGGAAGATTAAGCGCATTGACAAGCGCAATATCAAGACCAGGCGCAGCAAGTCCCGTACAACTCACTGTTAATAAATGAGTTATTTTTATATTTTCTTGTTGGTTTTTTTGTTGAATTTCTGCATTATCCTCTTGAAAATCAGGGAGTTGTTTGATAGCTTTTAGTGCGAGAGGAAGCGCATATTTATCAAAATAATTCATACGCAAAGCCACATCAGGGAAAGGCGTAAGTTGAGCATTTTTTGGGTAAAATTCCCATTCATTTTGGGGCTTAGAATAGTCTGAAATACAAGAATAACGTGTATTGATGCCTGTTTTTTTATAAAGTATTTTTATTTTTCGTTGTTCTTTTTCATCAATTTGATAAGTATTTATATAAGTATTTTGCATAAATGCTAAAATATCTTCTTGATTGTGTTTAAAAGGCGGTGTAGCCGTTGCAATAGCAGTAATAATGCTCATTTTTTATGTGTCAATTCAGATTTGGTTACTCCAATAACTAAATAGCACTTAATTAAGTTTCGTAAATCCCAATACCATTAGTTTATACCACTAATTTATCAACTGACTTATCAGCGACAAACTAAAAAAACTAAGCAACAACCAACCTATAAAACCTTCAATTACAGTAAGATACATAGGAAGACCTATCATTTCGGTACTACCAAAACCTAGTGTTGTAAAAATATTCATACTTAGCGCAACGCAGTCTAAGGTACGTATAAAAAGTTTTTTCATTACAATCCATAAAATCACCAAAAACATCACGGGCTCTGCCAAATAGCGTTTATTTTCTGAAAAAGTAGTGATTTTTAGTCCCAAATAAAAGGAAAATCTCATAAAAATTCTGCTCACATAATGCCTCACAAGGTCTGGAACGGCTACAATGTAATAATAAAATGCTTTTTTTTCTGCTTTAAGCGTATTGATATATTCTACTACGCTTTTTGTTTCACGAGAATATTGTGTTTTTGATAAAATAAGCGTGTTTTTGATGTCTGTAACGCTATTTATTTGACTAAGATAACCAGATAAAGTTTTGTAAAAACTCTCGTTGTAATGCCCAAAATTATGAGGTAAGAAAAAATATAAAACCGCAAAACAAAGCATCACATAAAAAGATATATATAAAGATTTTAGTGGATTTGTACCATAATCACAAAAAGCGTCCAAAAATACGTTCATTAAATAAGTGAAATAAATACTAAATTCGTGATTTTGTTCTTGTAATTTGGAAAGATATTTAGTTTCCAGGTTTTTCCATTCAATATAACAAAGATTTGTACTATACCTGTTTCCTTGTGATTTGAAAGCCGTATAAATAACAGAATAAACGCTAAAAAGTTCGTTAAACATGCCCACAGGCATTATTTCTTTATCATTATAACTGAAATTTTGCTTTGTTTTTTTGTCTTGAACGGCAAGTTTTTTGGTAACCAAATTCCAATCCAAACGTGTGCCAAGTGGGTTGATATTCACACCAAAAATAAATAATTTGCCTTTAAAATTGGTGTTTTCTAGCTGAAAATTATTACTAATAGCAGAGTTTTCCATATCAATAGAAGTTTCTATAATATTGTTTATCAAACGAATATTACTAAAAACAGAGCTATTAATACTCACAAAAAATTGTGGTTTGTGGCGCAAACTATCAGCCACCAAAATCTTACAATCTTGCAAAACAAGGTCTAAATTTTGGGTTTTATTATCTATGAAAAAA
>JAYVGJ010000021.1:0-2199 GCA_043772375.1 Raineyaceae bacterium
TCCAAATATAAATGCCATATTTCCTAAATCAAATAAAAGTTGCGCAACAATCTTCTCTTCTGGTTTTACAAATGAAATACGTTCATTTAGCTGATAATAAAGCGCAATATGCAAGTCTAATAGAAATGATGTTGAAAGGGTTGTCTTAGGCAAAAGTGCTGTTCCAAAGTCTGTGTTAAGCAAAAAGTTAGTTGTGTAAAATTGTTGCCCTTTAATTTTCGCTTCTAGTATTTTGACGTGTATCCATTCTGAGTTTTCGTGTGATTTTGGGTCAATTTTAACTGATTTCTTTATCCACATTAGAGCGTTTTCATTTTGCCCCATAAGTTCGTACGCTGTTCCAATATTAGAGGCAGTTGAATACCTGTTGGGTTGCATTTTCTCAATTTCAAGATAAAGTTTTATGGCTTGGTCATATTGTTTGAGCAAAATTAGTAGAAGCCCTTTATCTGAAAGATAATCTAGGTCTTTTTTTATTTTATATAAATTATCAAGAGTTTTTATTTCATCTCTAAGCCATTCGTCAGTATTAAATATATGTCCATAAGGTACAAGTCCTTCTCTATCTTCAAACAAAATTGTTCCATTTTTCAAACGAAGGATTTCTCCATTTAAACAAGCATAAGTTTTACCGAAAAAAAATAAAATCAATATTATCAATATCAAAATAGGCTTTTGGATTTGTTTCATTATTGTTTCCTTTAAATTGTAGTGATTTTATTCATATACATAACTGCGTGTTTTTCTCTCAAATCTAACAAAAAACTTCTTATTCTCCAAAATAATCTAAAAATACGTCCCAAATCACGTTTTGGCACGTTCCAAAATCAGTTTTAAACAAATTTGGAGCGTTTGTGTTATTTTTGTTGTGTATGTTTGTGTCGTTCAAAAAACAAAACTTAGTCAAGTCACAAAATTACCTCAAACAAAATCACCAAAAAAATGAAACGAAATCATCTTATTTCCCAAATTTTGCTTTTTAGCATCATCAGTTTTTTCTCTCAAAGTAACAACAAAATAGTTGCTCAAAATCAGCAAAATACCAAACAAAACATTCAGCAGAATGCTTGGTCGGACAAAACCCGTATTTTGCCCGACACCCTTAGGCGTGTGCCTGTGGGCATCACTTTGTATCATTCACCCAACCCAAATTATCCAGAAATTAACGACACAAAAACCACAAATAATGGAAAATATGTTTGGAAACATAGCACTTTTGTACGTGCTGAAACAGAAGATTTGGAAGTCGTGGCGGCAGGAAGCTTTATTTGGTTTTCTGAAAAAGGCTGGTTTACGAACGTGCAATATGATAAAAAAGATTTTGCAGACAAATTTGCCTGCAAAAATGGTATTCTCAAAAAAGGAGAGGTGTATTGTTTTAAAAATAATTTTCGTTTTGGAGATAATTTGTATGGCGGAGATGCGTTGTGGTTTGTTTTGGCAAAAGATAAAAATGGCAAAATCTATAAAGGAATGGGAATTATTGAAACTGAAGACAAACTAATCAATACAAAAGATACTGAAAAAAATCCTCTCAATACCAATCAAAAATCTTATGAAGTAAATAATGATTTGAGTAAAATAAATTGGACTGGCTACGGAGAAATAGGGGATTACTCGCTCACAGGCACAATAAAACTTAAAACTGGGAAATTGCAATTTGATGGAAAACAAGCAAGAGCCAACAATTTTAATGATGCTTTTACAGGACTTTTTGTTTTTGATATGACTACTATTTCGCACACAGAAAAAAGCCTAGAAAATCACCTGAAAAATGAAGATTTTTTTGATGTAAGCAAATTTCCAACCGCAACATTTGAACTTGTAAGCATTCAAAAAGGCAATGCTTTTGGTTTTTTGACTATTAAAAATATCAAAAAAAACATTTCTTTTCCTATCAATATGACAGAAAAAAATGACCCAAAAGACAATCAAAAAAGCAGCCAAATAACCATAAATGGCATTATTCCTGTGGATAGAACACTTTTTGGGATTACTTATAATTCTAAAAACTTTTTCAAGGATTTAGGAGATAATGCCATTAAAAACATCTTTGATTTGAAGTTTGAAATAGTCGCAGATAAAGTGAAATAAAATAAATAATAGACCTCCTGCGAAAGTCGGATAAGTGTATTAAAGTCCCTTTCCCAGCAGGGCTAGCAGTTGCTAGTGGGATTTAGGGATAGGGGTTTAGCTCTT
>JAYVGJ010000022.1:0-2033 GCA_043772375.1 Raineyaceae bacterium
CAAAGTTACTATATTATTGCGCTGTTTCATAGAATATTTAGTTTTTTACCACAAACTCAAAAACTGTGTACGGTAGCAAATGTAAAAGATAGTACAAAAAATCAATGAAAATAATTCCCATTTCTTTCCAAAAATCATTATTATTAGTTGATTTTTTAGTAAAAAAAGCAAGCAATAATGATAAAAATACTTCTGAAAAAATCACGCTTTCCGCCCATAATATCACCATAGAAACAGCGGAAAATCAGAAAATATTAGACTTTCGTTTGCCTATCTGCTTGCCAAATCTACCAGATTTTAATGATAAAAATTTAGAGAATAATCTAAAAAATAGTTTAGAAGATTTTTTGGCATTTGCACCTACATTAGTAATTCTTATTCAGGCTGGACACGCTGCAATAGGTTATTTTGAAGAAAATGAACTTGTTTTGCACAAGGTAATCACTCGTTATATGGTGCGTGGCAATGGCAAAGCGCAACATACCTATCTCAAAACTCGTGGAAAATCTAAGGCTGGCTCACGCATACGTTTAGCGCAAACGCTAGATTTTTTTGAGGAAATCAACCAAAAAATAGACGAATGGGCAATTATTGATGAATGTAGGAAAGTGCTTTATAGTGCGTCTATCCCACTTTGGAATATGCTTTTTGAGTCAAAAGTAGCTCCAGTTTTTGAAAAAACTGATAAAAGATTGCTCAAAATTCCGCTTGACGTTGATGTACCCAACCACGCAGAACTTCTGCACATTGGCGAAATGATGCAGGAAGGACAAATTAGATTGTTTCTAAATGATATAAATAGCAATGCTAATAATTTGATTATAAATGATTTAGATAACTATTTTGTCAATAGTGAAAATAGTTCTTGTTTTTTGAAAGAATTAAAAGCATTTTTGCCATAATTATCAAAAAAGAATAATCTAATCAAATTCTGACCAAAAATTAAAGCTCATTTTTAAGCTAATCTTAACCTATTTTTATGAAAATTGCCATTCTTTCACGCAAAGCAAGCCTTCATTCTACTAAACGCTTAGTTGAGGCTGCAAAACAAAGAGGACACGAGGTCAGTGTTATTAACCATTGCAAATGCTATGTGGTGATGGAACGAGATAATCCTAGCGTTTTCATTGGCGACCACTCTTTGGAAGGAATAGATGCCATTATTCCACGTATTGGCGCATCTGTGACGTTTTATGGAAGTGCTATTATAAGGCAGTTTGAGATGCAAAAAGTATTTACGCCTGTTAGTTCTTTGGCTCTTATACGCTCACGTGATAAGTTGCGTAGCTTGCAAATTCTTTCAAAAGCAGGCATAGGCATCCCAAAAACTGCTTTTGCTAATTATCCTAGTGATATTGATTACCTTATCAAACAAGTTGGGGGTACTCCTCTGATTATCAAGCTATTGGAAGGTACGCAAGGTTTGGGGGTTGTTCTTGCTGATAATGAAACTGCCGCAAAATCTGTTTTGGAGGCTTTTTATAATCTTAATGCTAATATTTTGGTACAAGAGTTTGTAAAAGAGGCTAATGGCTCTGATATACGTGCTTTTGTGGTTGGAGGAAAGGTTGTTGGCGCAATGAAAAGACAAGGAAAAACAGGAGAATTTCGTTCAAATTTGCATAGGGGAGGTGTCGGTACAGTTATAGAACTCACACCAGAGGAACAAGAAGTAGCCATACAAGCCGCAAAATCATTGGGTTTGGGCATTGCAGGCGTGGATATGTTGCCTTCCACACGAGGACCACTCGTGATAGAGGTAAACTCCTCTCCTGGACTTGAAGGCATTGAAAAAGCCACCAAACAAGATATTGCAAGCATTATTATTCAATACATAGAAGAAAATATCAATAATACACAAGAACAAAAGAAAGATAAAGTAGGAGCTTGATTTGATGTATTTGCTATATAGATAAGATAGTGCCTTATCTCTGTAATAGACCTCCTGCGAAAGTCGGATAAGTGTATTAAAGTCCCTTTCCCAGCAGGGCTAGCAGTTGCTAGTGGGATTTAGGGATAGGGGTTTAGCTCTT
>JAYVGJ010000023.1:0-14961 GCA_043772375.1 Raineyaceae bacterium
TACATTACCACGTTCATATCCATCTGATTAAGCGACATTTGCATTCCCATATCATCAAGATTTCCATTCATTTTCATCATTCCGTTCATCATTTTCATATTTTCAAAATACTGCAATTTTGGAAGTGGAGAAATGAGTTGTTTTGCACCTTTTGCATCACCCACATACAGAGAAGTGGATTTTGTACGGTCTTCTGACGTTGCCAAAAACTCGTAAGCAGTATTTTCAGCAGGAATATTTAAAATAATATCATAAGTTTCAGAAACCGCAATAAGCAACCTATCCACCTCCACAGGCACAACATCATTGCCATCACTAGCCACAACAGTAATTTTTCCGCCTACATACGTGAGCCAAAAATAGGTAGATGCACCACCATTAGAAACCCTTAAACGCACTTTTTGAGCAATTTTATTATTTTTTGAAGGTGGCGTAAAAACACTTTCATTTTTTCCATTTATTAAAAATTTCTCATAATAAATGTCGCTCACGTCCATTGCGTTCATTCTTTTCCATTCATTTTTGACTTTTGTCTTAAAATATCCTTGTTTTATAGCTTCTGCATAGCTTTGTGTTGTACCTTTTCTAATAGCAAACCAGTCAGTAGCATTGTGAAGCATACGGTGAATATTATTTGGGTTCATATCAGTCCACTCGCTCAAAATGACAGGAAAAGTAGGTAAATCATCAATACCAGCCCTAAAACTAACATCATTAGCTTTTTTATTCATAATAAAAGAGCCATACATTCCTATTTGCTCCTGCAAGCCACTATGGCTATGATACCAATGCGTACCATTTTGGATAATTGGAAAAGTATATTTGTGGGTTGTATGTGGTTTTATGGGCATTTGCGTAAGGTTTGGCACGCCATCTTCTTTGTTGGGCAGCAGCAAGCCGTGCCAATGCAAAGAAGTTGCCTCATTTAGCTGATTGTGGACGTATATTTCCGCAATATCACCTTCCGTAAAAGTGAGTGTAGGCATAGGAATTTGCCCATTTACGGCAATAGCACGCTTGTTTTTCCCAGAAAAATTGACAATAGTATCTTTGACGTACAAATCATAACGAACTATTTTTTGTGCAAAAACAGTCGTTGAAAGCACCAAAAATAGTATTATTGACAATATTATTGGCAACATTTTTTGATAAATATTTTTTTGAATATCCATTTTAAAAATTGAAATACTTTTGTTAAAATTTTCATTACTAATCTCAATTTAGGCAAAGACATTGTTACCACATTCCGTAAGTACGACTTACGGCTATGAACATTAAATCCTTTCAGGATTTCAATACAAATGAAAAAATTTATAAATATACTTTATCAATGTCGCTATCTAATTCACAATTCACAATTCATAATTATTTCATTGAAAAAATCATAAAACCACTCATTACAATCATTAAAGCATCTTCAATAACGGTTACCGTACTCATTGGCAAATTAAAAACCGCTCCCAAACACGCACATTGTATTTTTTGCTTATTGAAAACTGCCTGCAAAACGCCTATAATGCTGACAACCATTACCACAAGTGCCACCAAATTAGTAACAAATGGATTAAAATCAACTAAAAATGCTATTCCTAAGCCCAATTCCACGAAAACATATACATACGCCCACGCAGGAATTATTTTTGCCAAAACATCATACATTACATAACTTTCAGCAAAACCTTTGATATTCAATAACTTAAAAAATGAAAAGGTCAAGAAAAAGCCTGCCATAAAATGGCGCATTAGTTGCATCATATCAAAATGATGATTATTTATTTGTACTAAAACACTCACTAAACTTATATAACCAAAAACCAATAAAAGCGGTTTGTAGGTTTCCAGCCAAGATTTTGATTGTTCTATTGCTTCATTGTGGCTAATGGCTGAAATTTGATATTTCCCTTCATTTCCGCCTAGTGCCTTCTGAAAATCATTTATTGAAACGTGCTTATCCATTGTGATTGTGGCGGTATTTTCAGCTTTTGAAACCTCCACTTTCGTCACGTTTTCCACCAAAAGCAAGGCTGATTTTACTTTTGCCTCACAATTTCCGCAGGTCATTCCTGTTACTTGATAGGTATGTGTCATTGTCTTGTAATTTGAAGTTTTATTATTTAGATAGTTGATTAACAAATACTTATACATTAAAAATATATAAGTATTTGTTATCATTTTTCCACTCAACTACTTACATTTTACAAGCCTCAGCGCATTTTTTGCAAGAATCAGCGCATTTTTTGCAATGGTCGTGGTGTGCTGCGTGTTTTTCACATTCTTTGGCGCAAGCCTCACAACATTTCACGCACAAAGCGCATATTTCCGCAGAAAACTGCGAGCCTCTTGCGCATAATCTTGCGCAAAGTGCGCAAATGTCTGCGCAATCACGGCACAACAAAGCACATTCTTTTCTTCCTCCATTGATACAATCCGTACTACATTTTTCGCAATCAGCCACGCACATAAAGCAGGCATCAATACATTTCTGCAAATCTTTCATTGTTAATAAAGTTTATTTGTAGATGAATTTCTACCTCGCAAAGTTCCAAAATATTTGGGCTTAGGTGTTACGGAATTTTGGAAATATTGTGTAACATTTTGTAACTTCTAGATTTTTGCTTTATAAAACTTTATATTAGAGTTTATGAATAACTCAAAAATGTCTTTGAAAAGCCCCCTACTTCCTAAGGAGGGGTTAGGAGTGGTTAAAAATGGAATTATTCATAAACGCTACTCTACAAAATTTTATTTTACAAATCTTCTAGTTGTATTCTTGTATTGTTTTTCATTTGTTTAAATTGTGTAGGTGTAAAACCTGTGATTTTCTTAAACTGATTACTCAAATAAGCCACACTACTATAATTTAGTTGAAAAGCTATCTCACTCAAAGTCAGTTCATTATAAGTAATAAGTTCTTTTACTTTTTCTATTTTTTGGCTGATAAAATAATGTTCAATAGTAATATTTTCTATTTCTGAAAAAAGATTACTCAAAGCATTATAATCTTGCGAAAAATCTTGTAAAAGTTGTTGTATCAGGTATTCAGACAAATTTATATTGATTTCGTTGTTTTTGGTATGAACCAAGTCTGTAATTAAGTTTTTTATTTTCTCAATTAACCTACTTTTCCTGTCTTCAATAAACTGAAAACCAAGCAAATGCAAGCTTGTAACAAGATGATTCTTAATAAGTTCGTTATTTAATATTTCAATATTATTTTTGTCTAATTGTACCTCGCCCAGCGTTACGGAAACGGGGTAAAGTCCGAGTTTTTCAAATGCAGACTTTACCGCCATTTTGCAACGACTACATACCATATTTTTGATGTAGAACGTCATTTTACTTAATAGTTTCCACTGTTTTACCACAAGTCATCATTTGAGAGCCATAGTAAGGGTTTTTTATGGTATTTTCTTTGCTCAACCAATTTGCGCCTTTGCCATCATTTGCCATTGGGCAAAACTGGTAATAAACGGGCATCTCGGGCTTTGTAGCCTTAATGAGTGCATACATATTTTTTGAAAGTGCCATAAAATGCGTTCTTTGTGTGGCTATTTCCTTACTTTCTGAAATAAACTTTGTATGAGAACTCAAATCTTTCATATTTGCCATAAAAACTGTATGCTCCTTCGTTGCGAGTTTTTCCATTTTGACAGCATTTATAGCCGTTAAAAGTGCTTTTGCAGCCGTAGAAGCAGTATTTGCATCAGTTTTTACAAGCGCATCTTTCAATGCAAAATAATTATCAAAAACCGCCTTCATTTGGTTATTTGACTGATTTCCTTCTTGTTTTACGTCTGTTTTTGCTTCTGTTTTCACTTCTGTTTTAGCCTCGTTATTATGCCCAGAATGGTCTTCTTTCATTTCTGTTTTTTCTGTTTTTTCCATTTTTGACATTTCTTTTTTGGCTCTGTCATAATGGCAACAATCAGGAAGTTTTGCGTACACGTCATCTGGCGCAAGAAATTTGTCGCTATCATAACCTGCAAGCGCTATTTTTTTCAAAATTGCGTCTTGTGAAGTTTTGTTTGGGTTGTAGGTAAGCGTAGCCATTTTGGTTTCTTTGTCCCAGCTTACTTTGGAGATTTTTTTGCTGTTTCCTGCCGTTTCTATGGTTGTTTTGCACATTCCACAATTTCCGTAGATTTTTACGGTTTCCGTTTTGGCATCTTTGATTTGCGCATAACACGCTGACATTGAAAGTAATACAGTGATTACCATCAACAAATTTGTTATTGATTTCATTGTTAAAAATTTTGAGTTTTGAGTTTTTTTGAAAATGATTATCCCTAAATATTCAAAGTTTTAGAGCCTCAAATATTTGAAAATAAACGGTTTTTTGGCTATTGGGGAAGTTTTAGCATATATTTGGGGGAGTCCAAATAGAGATAAATCCTGTGGAAAGATAGGATTTAGTTTCAAAATAATTGCTAGGAATAATGAAAAAAGATAGTTTTTCAATTTCTGTTGCAAACGGAAGCATCAAAGCAATATTTGAACAAGTGTTATCACAGCAGCAATCAGCGCATTCTCCTTTGCAGGCACTTTTTTTAATACTGTTGAGCGTTTTCTCACAACAAGATTTTTTTTCTGTTGCGTTATTTTCTTGATTTTCTTTTGGCTTTTCTTTTGACTTTTCTTTTAAAGTTTTTTTACAACAAGATTTTTCAACTTCTATGCTTTCAGTTTTTTT
Organism: Raineyaceae bacterium; assembly: GCA_043772375.1. GTDB lineage: Bacteria > Bacteroidota > Bacteroidia > Cytophagales > Thermonemataceae > JANYGM01. Next base: position 4,691 of record JAYVGJ010000023.1, read on the forward strand.
CTTACACGCAAGTACCTGCTTAGGCAACAAAAAGCTACCAAACAGCACAATTAGCAATAATATAAGAAATTTCTTTGTCATACAAAATACCAAACGTACACACCTTAAAAAAAGTTTGCAAAAACTGTTTTTTCTTCTTTTTTCTCTCAAAAAAAGTTAGTTTTTTACATAAAAAAGAACTATCTTGCATCATTTGACTGAATATTTAACCTAAAAAAATGATTACAAATATAAAAATAAATGGTTTTAAATCTTTTCATAATTTTGAAATGGATTTTACGCCTTTTACGGTGATTGCAGGCGCAAATGCGTCTGGGAAAAGCAATTTATTTGATGCTTTGCGGTTTTTGGGGCGTTTGGCTGCAGAAAATATAAAAGATGCTTTTGAAGGGCAAAGAGGCGGTTTTTTGGAGCTTTTTACGCAATACGGAGAAAATGATTATGCAACAGAAATGGAGTTTTGTGTGGAAATGTTGCTCAATGAAAATATTACTACATTTTTGAAAGTAGAAAAATTAGCACATACAAGATTTAGATATAGCCTAAAAATAAAACGCATTATCAACTATCTTAAAATAGAAGAACCTGTATTAGTGAGTGAATTATTAGAAAACATAGAAGAAGAAAAAAACAAGCAAAAAATCTATATAAAAATATATGAATCAAAGAGAAAAGAATTTAAAAATTTATTTGTTTCTCAAGATGTTTTCAATGAAGATGATAATACATTTCTAACAACTAATATATCTAATACAAAAACTGTTTTAAGTTATGGTAATGATAAAGATCTTCATATTCGTGCAGTAAAGTCAGAAATGCGTAGTTGGAAATTTTTAGATTTTAATATAGAAGATTTAAGACAACCCACCACTAGGCAAAACAGTGGTGATAAATTAACCTCAACAGGCAAATACTTAGCAGGAGTTTTGCTTCGTATCAAATATGGAGATGCATATATTTTACGTGAAATTTCAAGGAGATTACAGGCTTTTGTGCCTGATTTTGTTGATGTTGATGTTTTTGATGACTTTGCTCGTGAGCAATTTATCATCAAACTAAAAGACAAACACAAAAGAGAATATACCACAAGAGTGCTTTCTGACGGTACTTTACGCATTTTGGCGTTGTGTATTCTGCTTTATGATGAAAGCTATAATGGTGTTTTGACTTTTGAAGAGCCAGAAAATGGTATTCACCCTTCTCGTATTGTAGCTATGACAAAACTTCTCAAAGATTTCAGTACCAATGATGTTGAAGATACACAAATGCCTTTACGTCAGGTGATTGTGAATACCCACTCGCCTGTACTTGTAGGAGAGGTTTTAAAGGCGTATATGGGAAATAAAGACGTGAGTATAAGTTTGTGTCAAATGGTGAGCAAAACGACAACTATCAATGACAAAAAAATGACTTTAAACGTAACAAATACTACTGATTTATTTTCTGAATACAAAGGATATCCAGAAAATAAAGATAGTGCAGAAGACCAAAAAGCAATGAAAAAGTACGCCAAATCAATTATTAGAAAATATTTGGAAACTTCAAATTTTACAAACGTAATTGAAAAATTAAAATAATGTCAAAAGAAATTATTATTGGTTTGCTCACAGAAGGCACAACAGACCAGCGTTTTCTCCAAAATATCATTCAGCGTACCTTTGAAAGTTTTGAATTAGAAATTACTATTATTGATGTTGTACCACTAACAAAATCAAAAGGAAGTTTTACAAATAATGTGCTTAAAGCCTCACAAGAAGCATTTAATAGTGGTGTAAATGTGCTTTGTGTACAAGCTGATGCAGATAACGCAAGTAATAAAGGTGCATATAACAACAGTATAAATCCAGCCAAAAAAGCATTAGACAAGGCAAGTGAGCAAACACATTGTAAAATCCTTGTGCCAATAGTGCCAATTTATATGATAGAAGCGTGGATGCTTGCAGACAAGTCCCTTTTAAAAAAGGAAATTGGTACGGATAAGTCAGATAATGACTTGAAAATCAACAGAAAACCTGAAAGAATAGCTGACCCAAAAGAAATAATTGAAAATGCCATTAGAATAGTACAAAAAACCTCAAAACGCCACCAAAGCCTAAATATTGCAGAACTTTACGAACCACTAGGACAAGCTATTTCACTCAAAGAATTGGATAAATTATCTTCTTATCAAGATTTTAAAAAAAATATTGAAGATGTTTTTAAAATGCTCAAATTACTTTAAGAAATTACGTTAAATCCTCATTTTTCTCTCAAAAAAAGTTAGTTTTTTACATAAAAAAGAACTATCTTGCATCATAATCAATATATAGGATTTAACGAAAAAAGAAGAAAACATTTTAAAAATAAATGGCAAACGAAACTGACCTCCCAACTCCCTTTTCAAACATTATTCCCATCAATATAGAAGATGAAATGCGCACCGCTTACATAGATTATTCTATGTCTGTGATTGTTTCTAGGGCTATTCCTGATGTAAGAGATGGACTAAAACCTGTCCATAGACGTGTACTTTTTGGTATGTCTGAATTGGGCGTTTATCACAACAAAGCCTACAAAAAATCTGCTCGTATTGTGGGAGATGTGCTAGGCAAATACCACCCTCACGGTGATGCCTCTGTGTATGACACGCTTGTACGTATGGCGCAACCTTGGTCGTTGCGTTATCCACTCGTGGACGGACAAGGTAATTTTGGGTCTGTTGATGGTGATTCTCCCGCTTCTATGCGTTATACAGAGGCTCGTCTTTCTCGTATTGCAGAAGAGCTTTTATTAGATTTGAACAAAGAAACTGTTAATTTTCAGTCTAATTTTGATGATTCTTTGGAAGAACCAACCGTACTTCCCGCCAAAATTCCTAATCTTTTGATGAATGGAACATCTGGAATTGCCGTTGGTATGGCTACTAATATGGCTCCTCACAATTTGGGTGAACTTATTGAAGGAATTTTCTTGTATCTTGATGATGCTGATGTAGCTATTTCTGAACTTATCAAACACGTAAAAGCACCTGATTTTCCTACTGGTGGCATTATTTATGGTTATAATGGTGTGAGAGCTGGTCTTGAAACTGGTCGTGGGCGTGTGGTGATGCGTGCAAAAGTTGGTTTTGAAACATCAAAATCTGGCAAAGACCAAATTGTCGTGACGGAAATTCCATATATGGTCAATAAAGCATCTATGATAGAAAAAACGGCACAACTTATCAATGACAAGAAAATAGAAGGTATTTCTGATTTGAGAGATGAGTCTGATAGAGATGGTTTGCGTGTGGTTTATGACCTCAAACGTGATGCCATTGCCAATGTTGTTTTGAATAATTTGTATAAATATACACAATTACAGTCTTCTTTTAGTGTGAATAATGTTGCTTTGGTAAAAGGCAGACCTTATACGCTTAATTTGAAAGATTTGATAAAACATTACGTAGAACACCGCTACGAGGTAATCACGAGGCGCACACAGTATGATTTGAAAGAAGCACTCAAAAGAGCGCACATTTTGGAAGGGTTTTTAATTGCTTTGGATAATCTTGATGCCGTTATAAAAACTATTCGTGAGGCAAGAGACCCTGAAACTGCTAAAAATGAACTGATTACGTCTTATTCTTTTTCTGATTTGCAGGCAAAAGCCGTTTTGGAAATGCGTTTGCAACGCCTTACTGGTATGGAAAGAGATAAAATTGTGGAGGAAAACCGCCAAATTCAGGTTTTTATTACTGATTTGAAAGATATTCTTGCCAATGAAAGCCGTAGAAAGACTATTTTGCAAGATGAACTAACGGAAATCCGTGATAAATATGCTGACAAACGCCGTACGGAAATTGTTTATGTAGCTGACGAGTTTACAGATGAAGATATGATTGTTGATGAGCAAGTTGTGTTTACGGTTTCTCACAATGGTTTTATTAAGCGTACTTCTCTCACAGAATACCGTACACAAAGCAGAGGAGGCACAGGCTCACGTGGCGCAAAAACAAAAACAGATGATTTTACGGAGCATTTGTTTATAGCCTCAACGCACAATTATTTGTTGTTTTTCACTGATTTGGGCAAGATTTTCTGGCTCAAAGGCTACCAAATCCCAGAAGGTAGCAAAACAGCACAAGGGCGTGCTATCCAAAATCTTATTCAGATAGAAAAAAACGACAAAGTAAGAACGGTTATCAATGTCAATAACCTGAAAGATGCTGATTATATCAATAATCACTATATTATTATGTGTACCAAAAATGGTACAATGAAAAAAACACGTTTAGAAGAGTTTTCTCGTCCTCGTAGTGGTGGTATCAATGCCATTAATATCAATGAAGGAGATATGCTTTTGGAAGTGCGTTTGACGACTGGAAATGATGAAATCTTAATTGCAACTGATTCTGGGCGTGCTGTACGTTTTAATGAAAGCCAAATCCGTGCTATGGGACGTGGTGCGACAGGTGTGAGAGCTATAAGACTAAACCCTGAAATAGAAAAAGTGGTTGGAATGGTATGTGTGGGTGAAGAAAATACGCAACTTTTGGTAGTTTCTAAAAACGGTTATGGCAAGCGTTCTGAAGTATCAAGTTACAGAATTGCAAGACGTGGCGGTAAAGGCGTTCGTACCCTAAATATCAGTGAAAAAACTGGTAAAGTAGTGGCTATCAATGATGTAATAGACACAGATGATTTGATGATTATCTGCAAATCTGGTATGACTATTCGTATGAGTGTGGCTAATTTGCGCATTATGGGACGTGCTACACAGGGCGTAAAACTTATTAGATTGGGTAAAGGTGACGAAATTGCTTCTATCACTAAAATTGGTTACGTTGAGGGAGAGGAAAAAGAGCCTTCTGACCTTGATGCACTCGTGCCATTGGAAGCGCAAGAAGTGCTAGAAGATGTAGTTGATGACCTTTCAGACGACCTCGTTGATGATGCTGATGACGTTTTAGATGATGAAATGAAACAGGTAGCAGAGAAAACAGAAAAGAAACCTAAAAAAGAGAAAAAGAAAGAATAAAGAGAATTTCAGCTAATTTCAGCAAAAAAAGTCCTAAAATGAAAGTTTTAGGACTTTTTTATGTTTTATTTGAAAATACACCAAAATACACCAAAACATGTTAAAACATACCAAAAGTGTCAAAAAGTGTTAAAATGTGTTAATTCTTTTTAATTCATTTGTTAATTCTTTTTTTTAGATTATTGACATAAATAACTGATAAATAGCAATTTGAAATAAAATTTGTTAATTGTTTAATTTGTGTTTGTTAATTGTTTTCTGTATATTTGCAGTACATCTAAAAAAACAAATGTCAGAAGCAAAATTTATTCATTATGACTTAAAGTTGGTAGCACCATCTTTCAGCGCACAACTTACGGATTTAATTATTGAATTGGATTATCTACGTAAAAAACAACTTAGTGGCTCTACTCACGAAAAAGTATTTTTTCAGTTAAAAGAGATATTTCACATGTTAGAAAGTATTGGCTCTGCAAGAATTGAGGGCAATAACACAACAATAGCAGAATATATAGAAACAAAGATTGACACAAAGTCAACGAATGAGAATGTCCCATTTGGAATAAAAGAAATTCAGAACATTGAGAAATCAATGACTTTTATAGAAGATAATATCAAAGAATACCCAATAAATAGGCTTTTTATTAGCGAGTTGCATAAAATGATAGTTGATGGTTTGAAAACTCCGCCTGATGGTGAAGGTGACCGCACGCCAGGAGAATACAGGCAAACAAACATCAAAATAAATCAATCAAAACATCAACCTCCTGAATGGTTGCGAGTAAATGATTATATGCAAGAACTTTTTGATTTTATTAGTGTAGAAGATAGTCCAAAATATGATTTGCTCAAAGTTGCAATAGCGCATCACCGTTTTGTTTGGGTGCATCCGTTTGGAAATGGTAATGGAAGAACAGTTCGTTTATTTACTTATGCAATGCTTGTAAAAACAGGTTTTAATGTTGATTTAGGCAGAATAATCAATCCTACGGCGGTATTTTGTAATAATAGAAATGATTATTATTCTTATTTAGCAGAAGCCGACAAAGGAACAGATGAAGGTATTTTAATTTGGATAGAATACGTTTTAAAAGGTCTAAAAGAAGAAATAGAGAAAATAGATAAACTTTTAGATTATAATTTTCTGAAAAAAGAAATCTTATTGCCTGCTATTTCATATTCCTTGGAAAGAAAATATATTACGCCTAATGAAACTGAAATACTTAAAAAAATTATTGAAAAACAACTCATACAAGCTGCTGATTTGAAAGAGTTCTTTGTAGGAAAGACAGATTCCGAAATATCAAGACAAATACGTAAACTCATTGATAAAAAAATGATTATGCCAGAAAGTGAAGGAACACGAAAATATATCATCAGATTTGATAATAATTATCTTTTACGAGGGATAATTAAAGCGTTAGGAGAAAAAGGCTTTTTACCTATTCAGTAATACAAATATCTAAGTAGCATTTTTTCAAAAGTAGGTAAAAATTAACCTCAAATTGAATAATGGCATTTTATAATCAAAAATATGATAGAAAAACATATAATCTTACAAAAAACTGGGAAAGGTAGAAGAATTGCTATTGGTGATATTCACGGTTGCGCAAAAACACTTAAAGCTCTTGTTTTGAAGCAATTAAAACTGACTTTTGATGACCAAATTTTTTTCTTAGGAGATTATGTTAGTAGAGGAAATGATAGCGCAGGAGTAATAGATTTTATTTTATCATTGAAAGAACAAAAATATCAAATATTTGCATTAAGCGGCAATCACGAGATAATGGCACTTGAAAAAGAGGGTTCTACTAAGATTTATACGGACAAGTTTTTAAGTCCCAGTGGGACGGCATATTTATAGAAAAACAAAACACGAAAAATGTATTCAGCCCAGCGGGGTGGCATATTTATTATTCGCTATAAATATCTCGCCCCGCTGGGGCTGAATACAAAACAACAATTAAGAAAATCAGGTTTCCGTATAAATCTTAGTAGAACCAAAAAGAGATAATGGTACTTGAAAAAGAGAAAAGTACAATAACTTGAGTTATTTAAGGCAAAAATTTTACAATCTGTTAGTGAAGCAAAAAATGCCTTAACAGTAAAAATACAGACTAACCAAAATAATTTTTCAAAATAATTTTTCAAAAGTGAGTAAACAAAATGCGCTAATTTGTAGCAAAACAGGGCAGGAATACTCTATAAATGATTTGCGCTGGAAAAGTGAGGCAGACGCTCCGCTCAATATCCGCTTTATGCCAACATTTGATAAAAACGTAATCCGTATGCGCTCCGCTAATATGTGGCGTTATAGAGAGGCTTTGCCTATTAGTTTTGATAGCAATATTGTTAGTTTTGGAGAGGGTGCAACGCCTTTGCAAACCATAGAATTAGGCGCACAAAAGCTGATTTTAAAACTAGATTTTATGTTCCCCACAGGTTCATACAAGGACAGAGGTGCATCTGTTTTGGTGAGCAAAATGAAAGAATTAGGCATAAAACACGCCATAATGGATTCTTCAGGCAATGCAGGCGCAGCAATAGCCGCTTACTGTGCCAAAGCAGGCATTTTATTAGATGTTTATGCGCCAGAAAGCACATCATCTGCCAAATTGACACAAATAATAGCTTATGGCGCAAACCTAAAACTTATCAAAGGAACTAGGCAAGATGCTACTTTTGCAGCATTAGAAGCTACAGAGGGCAAAAATAGTTATTATGCAAGCCACGCCTATAACCCTTTTTTCTTTCAAGGAACAAAAACTTTTGCTTACGAAATTTGCGAACAATTAGGTTGGAAAGCACCTGATACTGTGATTTTGCCCGCAGGAAACGGCACACTTATTATTGGGGCATATATTGGATTTAGAGAACTTCTAAAAGCAGGAATAACCGCAAAAATCCCTAAAATTATTGGTGTGCAAGTAGCTGCGTGTGCGCCTTTGTATCAAGCATTTACGCAAGAACTTTTACATATTCCAAGCATTAAAATAGGCAAAAGTTATGCAGAAGGTTTGATGGTAGCTGCACCTGTGCGTGGTATGCAAATTATCCAATATGTGGAACTTACTGGGGGTTACTTTTTGGCTATTGATGAGGAAGAAATCAAAGAAAAAACGCTATTTTTAGCTAAAAAAGGCTATTTTGTTGAGCCTACAAGTGCCGCTGTTTTTGCAGGTGCTTGTGAATACCTGAAAATAGCAACTGATGATGAAGTAGTGGTTTCTGTGCTTACTGGAAGCGGTTTGAAAGCTGGAAATAGCATTTCAGAAATGATGAAAAACTGATTTTTTCTACCACATAGGCACATAGAAATACAAAATGTATGATTATTTTTCTGCTTTTTTGGCTATTTCTTCTGTCTTTTGTATATACTCTTTTATTTTTCTTAAAATAGCAACAATAGTATAAATGTCTTCATCAGAAGCATTATAGGCATTACTGACCGCATATTCTTTGTGATGAAGGATAACAAAAAACCAACTTCTGCCTACCACATAACAACCATAAACAGGGTTTTTAATGTCGTTTTTTGCTTGCGCTACCAAAAGTTCAGAAAGTAGTTGCCCTTTTGGGTCGGAACTACCTTTTTTGGTTTCTTGCTTGTATTCGTGGATAAAAAAATAAGGTTTCATTGGTTTTTGCTTACCTTTCGCCAGCACAAAATCAACCCTACCTCCTATTTCTATGCCATTGATGGTGGCAGATAATGGGCGTTGAGAAAATATATTATAATCAGTATCTTTGTAATAAGCCGCCAAATCTACCATTTTGCTGATGCATTGCAGCTTTAGTTCGTCTTCGTTCCAATAATCCGCAAATTGAAAAGTACGTTGTTGTATTTCTTCTAGCTGTTCTTTTTCGTGGGGTTTGAAAGTAGTTTTTGCAGCCAACCAGTTATCTAGTAGCTTACTTTCCCATATTCTTTCCAAATCAAAGGCTATTTCTAGGTCTTGGGTTTCCCAATTTTCAAAATTTTTCATTATTTTCTAGTTTTGTTTTACTTCTATTCCGCTACAAAGATAGCAAAAATAATGGTACAAAGTTTCCCAAAAATAAATAGGTTATTCATAATTTTCCCTATCTTTGTAAAAATAAATCATTTTAATAAACCTTTTAATTGTTTTTCTATGAAAAAGAAAATGTACTTTTTGTTGTTGCTTGCGTTTGTGGGCTTGTGTACGCCTGCAAAAGCCGTTTTGGTCAATATCCCAGATGCGAATTTTAGAGCAAGACTTCAAACACTTTATCCTGCGTGTTTTGTGGGTGTACAAATGGAAACTACTTGTGTTGGGATTACATCTGCTACTCTCCTTACTATATCTGGTCTTAATATTACCAATCTGAGTGGTATTGAGTACTTTGTTAATTTGCAAATTTTGGAGTGTAATTCAATCCCTTTAATAAATCTACCAATTCTGCCTGTAAGCCTAATTGCTTTGTATTGTAGTAATAACCCATTAATGACTTTACCCGCTTTACCACCAAATTTGCGTGAGCTATTTTGGGCTAATAACCAATCACTAACTCTACCTATTTTACCTAATAGCTTACTAGTGTTAGCATGTCCAGATAATCAATTAACAAGTTTGCCCACTCTTCCGACTACTTTAAATAAATTAGTATGCACAAGGAATCAATTAACAAGTTTGCCTACTCTTCCAGGTACTTTAAATGACCTAACGTGTGCAAGCAATCAATTAACAAGTCTGCCTACTCTACCCTCTGGTTTACAACGCCTCTGGTGTGATTTTAATAAATTGACGAGCTTACCACCTATGCCTCTAACCACAACCGACCTAATATGCAAGTCTAATTTATTAAGTTTTTCAGACTTGGAAGCGGCTATACGTCCTAATACTTCTTATCAGGCAAGCCCACAAAATTACACAATTATACCAGCTACCCAAACCCTTAGTTCAGGTAATACACTTACTATCAATGGTGGTATTGGAGGAAGTGCAAATGTATATCAATGGATAAAAAATGGGTCAATTATATTTGGTGCTACAAGTGCCGTTTATAGCAAAGCGAACATTACTGATGCTGATGCAGGCTTATACAGATGTATTGTTACAAGCACAAGTATTGCAGGTGTTTCTATTTTAAGTAGTAATGTTATTATTTGCACCAACGTTACTATCACTAACACAAGCCTACCAAATGTTAATCGTAACTGTTTAGGTAGTCTTCCAAACAATTGGTTGATTTGTGTTTACCTTTAGTAATTCTTGGAACACATTTCTTCCATGTTTTTTGACTGTATTGAT
>JAYVGJ010000024.1:0-2059 GCA_043772375.1 Raineyaceae bacterium
TAAGTGAGTTTGAGAACACAAAGTTACTATATTATTGCGCTGTTTCATAGAATATTTAGTTTTTTACCATAAACTCAAAAACTGTGTACGGTAGCAAAGGGTAAATTTAACCGAATGACGTACACTAGCAACTGCTAGCCAAATGAATTTAATTTATCTTCTAGATGGCGACCAAAACAGTAAAGTTATTTTATGACCTTCTAGATGGCTCACCAAAACTGTCACCAAAAAAAGAAAAAAGAACTAATACTAGGTATAAAGCTAATATTAGTCCTAAAAAACAAAATTTAATAATAAAATCAATAAAAAATTAGCGAAACGCTACTAAATAAAGTTCATAAAGTCCCTTTGCTAGTCCTGCGACAAGTGCTAAACCTAAACCAATAATAATCATAGGTTTTGGGTTATCTCTTAACTTATCATAGTTGTCAAAATCTCCCATAAGTATAATTTTTAGTAATTATTATTTAATGTTTTTCATATCATTAGCAACTCTTTTCATCAAAACTTTTGTGTAGTATTTTCGTGTAGTGGCTTCGTTTTTATGCCCTGCCATTACCTGCACCGTATTTATAGGTACATTCCATACGTTTACTGCCATTACACAAAAGGTTTTTCTAGCTAAATGGGTGGTTATGTTCTTGGAAATCTTACAATCATCCTGAATCTCTTTAAGATAGCTATTATACTTCTGGTTTGTCAGCAAAGGCAATTTTTCAATACCTCCATACTTTGCAATTATTTCTGCTGCTTTTTCTAGTATTGGTACTTGTGTTTCTCCTCTAGTTTTAGTCCGCTTGAGGTCAATCCAATCTCTGCCATCTGGTCCTAATACAATGTCCGACTGCTTAATTGCCTTCAAATCAGCAAAAGAAAGCCCACAATAACAAACCAAAACAAACAAATCACGCACTTTTTCAAGTCTTGGAATTTCGGTTTTAAAGTCCTCTACTGCCTGCAACTCATCAGTATCAAGATAAATAATTTCCTTGTCTGGGTCTTTTTTCCACTCTATGTATTCCGTTGGGGACTTGTCAAGGTAGCCCAATTTTAGCGCAAGTTTAAACATGTCTTTGATATAAACCAAATGGCTTGCAATGTGGTTGTTTCCCCAGCCGTTTTTTTTGAATTGCAACAACATTTTTTCAATGTCAGATTTCCTTATTTCTTTGAGCAATTTTTTTGCTAAAAAGTTTTTTTCTGCGTACTCCTCAATGTTGTTCAGCAGGTTACTAATTTTCCGCTCTGTGCTATTTTTCTTGAGTTTTTGGGTTTCTCTATACTGCTCAAACAAGTTTTTGAATAAAATCACCTCGTCCTTCTGGTGGTACAACTCGTAAATAGTCGTTGTGGTGTACGGTTTGCGGTTTTTTTCTAAGTCAAGGTATATGATGCTCAACCTGTTTTCAATCTCTTTCAATCTAGCATTTTTCAACACATTTTCATCAGAAATTCCCTTAAATTTCTGGGTTTTAGCGTTCCACTCCTCTAGCGTGGCACGTATACTGGTGGAAAAATCAGGAGAACGTATGCCCTCAACTGTTATTCTGCAATTTAAGGGCGCAATCCCTGCCTTATTTAGCTTTGCCTTGCGAAGCCAAAAGAGGATTTTCATACTTTTAAGATACTCACGTAATATGAATATTTATTTCAGTTCTATCCCTATGATTTGAAAATGATTTAAAAATAATTCATAAAAATATAATTCATAAAAATATAATTCAAATATAATACAAATACTAGGACACCGAATGTAAATTACTAGGACACCTAAAAATGCACCCTCTCAAACACAATTTACAACAACAAAAAAAGGCTTTACCTTGCGGTAAAGCCTTTTTTAGCACTAAAATAACGTTTTTACAAAATAAAAATTAAAAGTGTGGGAGTTGAGGTTTCCGAACTTTTAGCCTAAATATTGCTTATACTTTGTTTTATTGCGTGTTCTTGGGCTTATACAAGAACTGGGCAACCGAATTAGTAACCTAAATATATAAAAAAATATAATCATATAACAAAAATGCTACCACAATTATAGATAATCAATACCTAAACTACT
>JAYVGJ010000025.1:0-5272 GCA_043772375.1 Raineyaceae bacterium
TTCCTCAAATTTTGGTTTTTGCCTAATATCATAATAATATTCCAAAAGAGAAATGAAAAAACTTTTGCCTATCCTGCGTGGACGCAAAAAGGAAACAAAGCTATCAGATTCCTCTAATTTTTCAATGAAGGGCGTTTTATCTATAAAAACATAGTTTTCAGTAATGACTTTTTCAGCGTTGCTCACGCCATAAGGGAATTTTATCATATTTTTCATAAAACAAAGATACACATTTTATGGGAATTTTTTAAGTTAAATTTCAACAAAAAAGCCTTCTAAAAAATTTAGAAGACTTTTTTATATTACTGATTATAAATACTTTGTATTTAATTAAAACTCACAATTAAGTTACGCTTTTGGCAAAAGTGCCTTGCGTGAAAGTCTGTATTTGCCTGTTTTTTTATCAACTTCTACCAGTTTTACGGTTACTTCTTCACCAATTTCTAGCACGCCGTCCATTGTTTCTAGGCGTTCCCATTTGATTTCAGAAATATGTAGTAAACCATCTTTTCCTTGCATAAACTCTACAAAAGCTCCAAATGGCTGAATAGACTTCACTTTTCCTGTGTAAGTTTCTCCTACTTCTGGAACAGCAACAATAGCTTTCACTCGTGCTAAAGCTCTTTCCAGAGAATCTCCGTTGGTTGCTGCCACCGTAACAAAACCAAAATCACCTTTTTCCTCAATGTTTAGGGTTGCGCCCGTTGATTTTTGGATTTCTTGGATAATCTTGCCACCAGGTCCAATAATAGCCCCAATTTGGCTAGAATCAATCTGAATAGTTACCAAACGTGGTGCGTGAGGCTTATAATTCTCACGAGGAGCAGCCAACGCTTTTTTCATTTCACCCAAAATGTGCAAACGTCCTTTGCTTGCTTGTGCCAATGCTTCTGCCAATACTTGGAAAGAAAGTCCATTTACTTTTATGTCCATTTGACACGCTGTAATGCCTTTTTCTGTTCCCGTAACCTTAAAATCCATATCTCCCAAATGGTCTTCATCTCCCAAAATATCCGACAAAATAACGTATTTACCCGTTTTCTCATCAGAAATCATACCCATTGCAATACCAGAAACGGGAGATTTGATTTTCACGCCTGCGTCCATAAGTGCCAGCGTAGCGGCACAAACAGTAGCCATTGAAGATGAGCCATTTGACTCCAAAATATCAGAAACAATACGAATAACATAAGGATTGTCTTCAGCAGAAGGCATCACCATTTTGATAGCACGCTCCGCCAAATTGCCGTGTCCAACCTCTCTACGTGCCGTAGGACCATTTCTTTTGATTTCGCCAGTAGAAAAACCAGGAAAATTGTAATGCAACATAAATTTATCCTCACCACGTAGCAAAGCCCTATCAATGAGTTTTGCACTCAAAATAGTGGCAAGCGTTACAGTTGTAAGGGATTGTGTTTCTCCACGAGTGAAGACAGATGAGCCGTGAGTCATTGGCAAATAATCTACCTCGCACCAAATATCACGGATTTGGTCAGGCAAACGCCCATCAAGGCGCAATTTTTCGTCTAAGGCAAGGTTGCGGGCTGCATCACGTTGTAAGTCGTGAAAGTATTTACCTATCAAAAACTTGTCGTAAGTATGGTCTGCAGGCAAAGTAGCCATAAATTCGTCTTCAACTGCCTTAAAACCTGCTTTTCTTACATCTTTATTGTTGCTCAACTGACGAGCAACGGCATACATTTTTGTATAATATTCGTCTTGAAGTTTTTGCTTCAAATCTAAATCCACTTTTTCGTGGCTATAAAGGCGTTTGACAGTCTTTCCAACTGCTTTTTCTAGTTCTTTTTGCATAGCACAAAGTTTCTTAATCTCTGTGTGCGCTACTGCAAGGGCTTCTAGCATTTCAGCTTCAGAAATTTCTTTCATTTCACCTTCTACCATTACAATATTGTCGTAAGATGCGCCAACCATCATATCTATATCAGATTCAGCCATTTGTGCTGTGGTAGGATTAACAATATATTTGCCTCCCACACGTCCTACACGTACTTCTGCAATAGGTCCGCCTACAAAAGGAATATCAGAAACCATCAAAGCACAAGATGCCGCAAGTGCCGCCAGTGCATCAGGAACGCCATCAAAATCAACAGAAATCAGATACACATTTATTTGTGTTTCTGCGTGATAATCATCAGGGAAAAGTGGGCGGATAACTCTATCCACCAAACGACTTGTAAGTACCTCATAATCAGATAGTCTGCCTTCTCTACGTTGGAAACTGCCAGGAATTTTGCCTGCTGACGCAAATTTTTCTAAATAATCCACAGAAAGGGGGAAAAAATCAACATTTTCACCAGCTTTGTGTGCAGAAACCACCGTAGCAAGTAGCATAGTGTTTCCCATACGCACCACAACTGCGCCATCTGCTTGTTTGGCAAGTTTACCAGTTTCTACACTGATTTCACGTCCATCAGAAAGGGTTACTTTTTGGACTATTGGAATTGGAATATTCATAAAAAAGAACAGATTTTTGTGTTTTGAGCGTTTCCCAAAACGGATTTATGTAGATATTTAAAATTGTTACAAAAGTAGTAATTTTATCCTATATCTTTATGCTTATTTTCAAAAAACTTAAAAACCTGTTTAGAGGCACGAAATAAGAGGTACGAGGTGCGAATTTAAAAATATTATTCTTAAATTCGTACTTCGTACCTCTCACTTCGTACCTTTTCCTTATTGTCTTTCGTGGAATTTTTCTTTGTCTTTTTCTGCTTTTTCAGCGAGTTTTTCTCTTTCTTCAAGTGTGAGGCGTTTCCAAGATAGTTTTCCGTCCATAAACTCCTCAATAGCAATAAGTGTAGGCTTAGGCAAACGCTCATAAAAGCGAGAGATTTCTATTTGTTCACGGTTTTCAAAGATTTCTTCCAAATTATCCACAGGTGAGGAAAAGTCGTTTAGCTTTCCTGCAAGTTCATCTTTGGTTTGTTGCGCTATTTGTCTAGCACGCTTAGAAATAATGTTGATAGACTCATAAACATTACCTGTTTTGTTGGTAACTAATTGCATATCACGAGTAATGATAGAGGCACTTCCTGTTACGTTGCTTTTAATAGCCATTTTTATATAAAATTAAGTAATTGTGAATTGTGAATTGTGAATTGTGAATTGTGGATGAATACAAAAGACTGAAAACCAGCTTATTCTGTATCATTCTGACATTACCAAAACATAAACTAATTATAGAAATCTGCTTATTTAGTGAAAAGTTTAACGCATAAAACGTAATTGATAATTCGTAATTCGTAATTGAAAATTTAGTTTGCTTTTTGCACTGGTTCTGCTTGTGTTTCTTTCTTAGGTGTTTTTTCTTGTGCTTTTTTGATGCTTGCAAGGTTTTTCACGCTATTATCATACATATTATTGGCTTCTTTGAGGTACGAACTTTTGGGATATTTCAATAAAAACTCCTCAAAAAACCCAATAGCTTCATTATAGCGTTCTGTTTTTTTCTCATCAATGCTTTTTTTAGCAAGACTGTGCGCCACTTTTATTTTCTGAAAAGTAATCTCTTCTATATAATCAGAATCTGGGTATAGTTTCTGAAAATTTCCCAATTCCACAATAGCCGCTCTATAATTGGCACTTTGATAACTAACTGTCTTGTAGTAAAGTTTGGCAGTTGCATAGGCTTTTTGTTCTAGTTTTGCCCTACATTCTTTGATTAAGCCATTTATTTCTTCAAGTCTTGGCGTTTGCGGATAATTATTGAGATAGGATTGCAAAGCCGTAATGGCAGTCAAGGTGCTACTTTGGTCAAGGTTATAACTAGGAGAATCTTTGTAAAGTGAATAAGCGTACATATAATAGGCTTCTTCTGCTTTTTCGCTACGAGCAAAAGTTTCTGTAAATTTTTTGAAAAAATACGAAGCAGTTTCATATTGTTTCATATAATAAACGCAATAAGCGTTAGTAAGTTGTGCAGGCTCATATTCAGCTTTTCCCCGTAAAAGAGGTACAGCTTCTTCTAAAAGCAATGATGCTTTAGAATAATCTTTTTTCTCGTAATATTTCATAGCACCTTCGTACTTTTTGAGAGGGTCATTTGTTTTTTGCAAACGCCCAAATTTGCTACAAGAAGCAAGAAAAATAACATTCAATAATATTAAAAACAGATATTTTTGCATAAACAGATATTGATTACTTTTACTGATTTTTACTTTATCTAAAAATTTGCACAAAGATACAAAAAAAATGATAGTATTTTTTTATTTTTTATGAAAACTTGTCAAAAATCATTCCAAAAGAGTAGTTTGTTTAAAATGATAAATAGTTTTCAAAAAAATGTTATATTTTTGGGTAAAAAGCAAAAAAATGTACCTTTGTGTCTGATATTCCAAAACTCCTTTTCAATTGTTTTGTTACCATAGACAATTTCTACATCATAAAAAAACACTTAACTATTAAAATTCAATGGAAAAAGCAATAAAATTTATCCCTAATTTGTTTACACTAGGCAACGTCTTGTGTGGCTGTGTGGGCATCGTAGAGATATTCAAAGGTAATCTTGTTATGGCAAGTTATTTGGTTGCTGTGGCTGCGGTACTAGATTTTGCTGATGGTTTTGTGGCTCGTACCTTAAATGCACAGTCAGAATTTGGCAAACAATTAGACTCTTTGGCTGATGCTTGTACTTTTGGTATTTTGCCTTCAATGTTGGCGTTTTCATTACTTAATCAGAGTAATCCTAGTTTTGGTTGGTTACCTTATGTGGCATTTTTGATAGCAATGTTTTCTGTGATGCGTTTGGCAAAATTCAATATTGATACTCGTCAGAGTGAGTCTTTTATTGGTGTCCCTACGCCTGCAAACACAATTTTATGGGCGGCATTTCCGCTCATATTGGTAAATAATCCTGAATATAAAAGCTATATTTTGAACGAAAGCGTACTTGTTTTTTTGATAATTTTGATGTCGGGTTTGCTAGTGGCAGAAATACCTTTATTTGCTCTAAAATTTAAAACTTTTGGTTGGAAAAACAACGAAATAAAATTTATCTTTTTGATAATCAGTGTGTTACTATTAGTATTTTTGCAATATTTAGCTATTCCTCTGATTATTTTTCTGTACGTGGTTATGTCGTTAGTAGATAACCAATTACGAATTACGAATTAACAATTACGGGAATATCTTTCGTACCTCACACTTTACATTAGGTGTAGGACAAGTTTGAAAATGTATTAAAATGTAGGGTGCGACCCTTGTGGTCGCCCTCTTTGAATAGCCTAAAAACTTGATTTTGCACATTATTTTG
>JAYVGJ010000026.1:0-2142 GCA_043772375.1 Raineyaceae bacterium
GCATTTGGCATAATGCAGGCTTGGGAAATAGTGGGCGCAAATGCACAGAAATTTTATCTGCTTACTTTTGCTACACAAACGGCTAGTTTGCTAAATGTAGCAAATATCCCTATTACAGGGCTAATTGCTGCAACAAATGCACAAGGACAAGCTGTGAATATCAATACAATTACAATACAAACCACTACACCACCTAATTGTACTGATTTTGATGCCCTTCGTACTAGGGCAAATACTTTGCCTGCACCTATGAATGTCGTGGACATCAATCTTGCTATTGCTAAATTATGTACCGTAACAGACAAAACTGGGGTAAATGCTAAACTTGTTAGCTATTCAAACACAGAAATAAAGGCGTTTTTGAGACATATTCAAGGCACAACGCCACCTACTCCTCCGTTACCACCTAGACACATTTCTAACAATATTAATGCTACCTTTGGTGTGCCGCAAGTAGAAGCTTGGAAAAAACTCTATACTTCTGGTTTTGAAACAGATTTTGAGTATATTCGCACTTTGAGTTATAATCAAACTGTTACTGATTATGATGTTACAGTTCTTGGTACTAAAAATGTAGTAATTAGTTCAGGTGCAAGCGGACAAGGTGGCAAAATTTGGGCTACTTTTGATAATAATACCATTATTGCAAGAAGTGGTAATTATATGATTGGTGATAAAAGTGACAGAACAACACGTAACCAAATACTAAATGTACCTGAACTTATTAGAGGAGCAGTTTATCAAGTAACGGATAATTTAGGAAATAATAATTATGTCAGTTATACCATTGATAATGAAGGTAGAGTAAGCAGAATAGAATGCCCCGTTTTGAGATTGTTACCACCTCCTGGAGCAAATCACCCAAGAGATGGAACGCTACAAGGTTTAGCTAACAGTGGACCAGCAAGAGATGGGCGGGGCGCAAGTTTAGACAACGGCGGACATATGATAGGAGCAAGATTTAGCGGACCTGTTGAGCTTATTTACTACCACGCACAAGAGTTATTTTCTAACCAAAATGGTGCTTGGAAGCAAATGGAAAACCAATGGGCGAATCAAATTAATGCAAATGGAGCTGGGGCAGTAACAAATATAGTAATAACAATTAATCCTTCGGATTTCCCAGCAGGTAGTAAAAGACCTGATAGGTTTAATGTTAGTTATCACTATGGAGGTGTGCCACAAAGAACTCTTCCCAATGCAGTAGCTCCTAATACACCCAACAGTTTAACATTTATTATTCCAAATCTCTAAATTTATGACAAAAGAAGAATTTAAAAAACTTAGTGACTTAGCTTCTCAATGGTATGCTGAAAATATGGTGAATTATCTCAAAGAATATGATTGGGATAAGTTTGTAATGGTTGCAGATTATAGCACTATGTTTGGGTCAAAAAGAAATAAGTATGACTTATACAAAAATGATATTAAAATAACTCCCTACATCAATGAAAAGGGAGAATATAAATCTAATGAGACTGAAAGTGCTAAAAAAATTGATGAAAAGTATATTCAAATGGGAATGTCCACAATAGATTTGAGAACATTAACTAATGAGGATACAAAATATAATATCTGGGAGTTTACTCTTTACCCGTCAGGCTTGTATGAAAGCGAGTTTATCTGGGATAATCAGGCCCATTCAGATTACTTGGTGCTAGATATTGATACGTTTTTTTCATTTTTATATGATGAAGTACCTCTTTATTTGGATAGAAACTACCATAATGATACGCTTTGGGATAGCATAGAAATTCGCATTTCTTTTCAAGAAGGCAAAATTCAGCCTTTGAAAATAGTCTTAAAAACGGGTGAAATCACAACAGATTATGCTGTGCTTATTCAAAATATAACTTATGATGAAAGCATTTATCTAATAAAACGCTTTGAAGATATTTATGAACTAACTAATAATGGTGAATTGAAAGGTGTTTTATCTCCTACTTGGAATACGGCTATAATGCGTTATCAGGCAATAGATTACTTTGATTTTAAAAAACAGGTTTCTTTTGAGTGGAGAGAAGAAAACGCCTAAGTTGCATAAAAAGCTAGTAAGAAATTGCTAGCTTTTTGGTTGATGGGCATATAGGCTCACGCTTAAATGGAATACTTTGAGTAGTAATGGCAAGGCATTATTTCAAA
>JAYVGJ010000027.1:0-5117 GCA_043772375.1 Raineyaceae bacterium
ATATAAAATTTATTTTTTAATTTATATTATTGATAATCAAGTGATTATATTATCCAAAATAATTTCTATAAATCTGCAACGGAACTTTTACAGTAACAAAATATTTGCTTTTATCTTTAAATCATACAAATTATTCCAATAATTATGTAATATTTCAGATAAAAATAAAGCGCAATTTTGTTTTTAAATCTATCAATATGGAACAAACGACTACATCACCTGCCATACAAGCCACAAGTGAGCATAAAATTATTGCAAAAGTTATAAATGCAGGTAAGGAATACAAAGTAGGAGATACGACCATTATTGCGCTCAAAGCAAGTTCTATGGAACTACGAGCAGGTGAAATGTTGCTTATTATTGGTCCTTCTGGCTCTGGAAAAACTACTTTACTTTCTTTATTGGGTTGTGTGATTTACCCAACTTATGGCGAGGTTTGGATAGATGACGTGAAAGTCAATGATTTGGACGAAACCAAATTAGCAGCATTAAGACTAAAGAAAATAGGCTTTATTTTTCAGCGTTTTAATTTGATAGCACCGCTCACAACGCTAGAAAATGTGATGATGCCGTTGATATTACAGGGTTTTAGCGACAAAGAAGCCAAAGAAAAAGCAACCGCAGCCCTAGAAAAGGTTGGAATGGGCGACAGAATGAACAATCTTTCCAATGATTTGAGTGGTGGACAACAACAAAGAGTAGCCATTGCCCGAGCCTTAGTAACAAACCCCGCAATGATGCTCTGTGATGAGCCAACCGCCTCTCTTGACCTCGCCAGCGCAGGTATTGTAATGAGAGAACTCAAAGAACTTGCCAAACAAGGCAAAGCAGTTGCCGTAGTTACCCACGACACAAGATTACGCCCTTTTGCAGACAGAATTATTTATGTCCTTGATGGCGCAATATCAGACAAACCAGTAGAGGAAGAAATAGCCCTAAAATAAGTCGGAGGTACGAAGTGAGAAAGTACGAAGTAAATATACTGTCGCTTAGTTCCAGCTAACTAGCCCTTGCTAGTGACGACTGTAATTAGGCATCTTGCCTAAACATATTAAAATAATACTTTCGTAAAGGCTGGAAGCCTTTTTGATAGTCGTCACTTGCCAAGAGGCAAACGACAGTAAAAAGAGTTTTTATATCCTGATAATGAATAATTTATGTTATAAATACTTCAAAACCACCCCTAACCCCTCCTTGAAAAGGAGGGGCTGGGGCGGTTTTTGGTGATTATTTATTGCTAAATACTTGATAATCAAATTATAAAAAATCTAATACATTATTACGACAACAAAAAATGTATTAAAAGTCCCTTTGGGGATTTAGGGACAATAAAAATCTACAATATGAAAAAATATTTTAATAATTATTTGATGTTTTTTTTGATTACTCCAATGTTTTTTTCTTGTAATAATAAAGAAAAAAAAGAAAAGTTGGAGAAAGAAAATGCCAAAAAAGCCCTTGCAACTACGCAAATAGTGGGTATTGGGAAAATAGTACCTGAAAATGATATTATACAACTTTCTTCTCCTGTGAACGGGATTGTAGCGAAAATCTACAAAAAAGAAAACGACACAGTAAGCGTTGGAATGGTTATTTTGGAGTTAGAACATCATTTGGAAGATGCAAAACTAATACAATTAAATAGTGAAGTTGCCACACAAGCCGCACAAATAAACGTAGATGCCGCAAGCGTGGGCGAGTTTGAAGCAAAATACAATAATGCAAAAGTAGAACTTCAACGCCTGCAACATTTATTAGAAAAAGGAGCGGAAACACAACAAGCAGTTGATGATATGCGCACTAATGTAAAAACATTTCAGGCTAATTTTCAGAGATTAAAAGCTATTGTAGTTGTTTCCAAAGATAGATTACAAGAAACAAATGCCGCTTTGCAACTTGCCCAAACTGAACTAAATCAGAAAATAATTACCTCGCCCATAAGTGGCAGAATATTAGAATTAAGTGTCTTAATTGGTGGTTCTGTGGCTATTCAGCAGGCTTTTGGTCAAATCAGCCCAGAAGGAAAAACCATTGCTATTTGCGAAATTGATGAAGCATACGCAGAAAAAATTGTAGTCGGACAAAAAGGCTGGATTAGAGAAGTGAGTGCTGCAGACACTTTATCCACAGGAACAGTCTATTTTGCGGCGTCTTTCCTCAAAAAGAAATCATTATTTACAGACCAATCAGGAGAAAAAGAAGATAGACGTGTCAGAACAATAAAAATCCTCCTTGATAAACCTGCAAAACTACTTCTAAACGCAAGAGTTGAATGTGTTATTGATATTTCTAAATAATCCTACAACTAAAAACCTATGTTAAAAATTGCGTGGAAATTTATCAAGTTTGACAAAGCTAAAAGTATTGGTGTGATTGTGGGAATTCTCATTAGTACGTTTCTTATTGGGCAACAATTAGGTGTTTTCTTTTTTCTTACAGGACTTATGGGCGCACTCGCAAGAGATGTCAAAGCGGATATTTGGGTCGTGCAGGACAAAACGGACAACGTAAACCAACTAGGAAAAATTGATGTAAGAAACCTACGAGCCGTACAAAGCATAAGTGGTGTAAAAGAGGCTTTTCCACTTGTGATTAGTGGGGCAGCTTGCAATTTTGCTAATGGAGAAAGTGGCGCAATTACTTTGCTAGGCGTTGATGCAAGCCATATAAAGGCTTTGCTTAGTAAGAAAATAATGGCTGGAAATATAGCAGATTTGCAGTTAGATGGTGCAATAAGTGCAGAGTTTTTTGAAGAGAAAAATTTAGGAAAAAACATCAACGTAGGAACAAGTTTGGAGGTGAATGGTAAGAGAGCTTTTTTTGCCCTGCAAACAAAGGGTTTTAGAGGGTTTGGAAGTAGTTTTTGCGTTACAACCATTGAAAGAGCTAGGTTTTTTTCTAATCAGTCTGTCAATAATATTAGTGCCGTTTTGGTGAATGTGGATACCCTCAAAAACGCTGATGCTATTGTAGCACACATCAACAACAACGTAAAAGGCGTTCGTGCTTGGACATCTGAAAAACTTGCCACCACTTCCGTAAAAAAAATATTATCAAGTAGTGGCATTGCATTAAGTACAGGCACATTGATTGTTTTTGCGCTGATTGCAGGTTTTTTCATTATTGGGCTGACAATGTATTCTTCTGCCCTAGACCGCCTAAAAGATTACGGCACTTTAAAAGCCATTGGCGCAGGAAATGCCTACATCAGCAAACTTATTCTTATGCAAGCACTTTTATTTTCTATTGTCGGGTTTTTGATTGGAATATTATTATTAGAAGGTTTTAGGATTGGCGTGGCTAAATCTGGGCTGATATTTTCATTTTCTCCGTTGGTACTTTTGGGTATGTTCACCACAATAGGGCTGATTTCTTTGGGTGGTGCATCATTTGCATTAAGCAGAATTAGAAGCGTTGAGCCTGCAACGGTGTTTAGGTAGGTTGTTCGTAAGGTTAATTTTCGTGGGGTATAAAACCCCACATTACTGATTTTTGGTTAATAATGTCTATTTAACATCAGTAACGCAGGGTTTTATACCCTGCGTATTAAAATAAATTGTATTCATTCAAAATTCATAATTTACAATTCACAATTAAAAAAATGTTTTATTTCTCAAAATATCTTTTTCTGATTTTGATAATATTATTGATGATGTTTTTATCAATCACTGCAACTGCGCAAAATACAATTACATTAAAACAGGCTATCAACAACGGACTTTCAAACAGGAAAAATATAACGGCTGGCAAATTAGATATTGACATCAGAAAACTCCAAACGCAAACGCTTTACCGCAAATATTTGCCACAAATCTCTGCTGAATACACGTATTTGTATAATCCTATTTTGCAAACGTCCATTTTGCCTATTGGCATTTTTAACCCTACTTTTCCGCCAGATGCCACAAAAAGTGTACAATTTGGCACAAAATGGTCGCAGTCTATTGGACTAACGGTTTATCAGCCTTTATTAGATGTTTCTGTCAAGCGAAATATCAATGTCGCAAAACTACAAGAACGCATTACAAATGCCTCACAGGCGCAATCAGAGTATGAAATTGCAGCGAGTGTTGCCCAAACTTATATTGACGTTATTTTGCAAAAAGCAAAGATAAAAACTGCCATTGCAGACACCAGCAGGACTTTTATTAGCTATAAATTACTGAAAAATAAATTTGATGAAAAGCGGTTGCTAAAATCTGATTTGAATAAATCTCTTATCAACCATAATAATGCCCTTCAACAGCATGCTGATGCAGTTTCTTTATTGATAGAAAATAAAGTTTATTTGCTTTTTTTAATGGGTGAGAAAAATATTGAAAAAGCTGATTTTGAAATAGATACTGATTTTGTAGAAAATTACTTGCTCAAAGACCTGCAAACAAATATTTCAACTACAAATCAACAAACAGAACAGTTAGCAAACCAAATACCAGAACTACAACAATTAGCTTTACAAAGTGAATTAGCAACTTTGCAAACAAAATCAGAAAAAGCTAAATATATGCCTACAATAGGAATAAAAGGCTTTATTGGGGCAAACCAATTTACGAATACTTTTGACCCGCTGGCAGCTAATTCTTGGTTTGGACTTAGTTATGTGGGACTTAATGCCAAATTACCTTTACTTTTTGGTGAAAATAAAAGAAATAAATTACAGGAATTTAAGCTCCAATCTGACCAATATATTTTGCAAAAAGAAGACAAAACTACGCAATACACAAAAGATGCTTTGACTTCAAAACTGAAAATTGAAAATATACAATCAAAACTAAAAACGCAAGAAAAAAACTTAGTTCTTAGCCTAGAATCTATGCTGATTATTCAGGCTCGTGTGCAGGAAGGGCAGGAAACCGCTTCTACACTTAATTTAGATGAGGCAAATTTGCAGAGTTTGCAGGCAGAATATGAAACAAATAAAAAACAATTATGGGCATATTGGCTCAATTATTTGAAGGCAACAGGGCAACTTTCTACACTTTGGAAATAATCCCCCCTAACCCCTCTCTTGGGAAGGAGGGCAGTAATGTTAATTTCTGATTTTAAAAAAATGATTAATATTTTATTTATTGTATTAAAACCCTGAAAGGGTTTAATATTAATAGCCGTAGGTCGTA
>JAYVGJ010000028.1:0-6044 GCA_043772375.1 Raineyaceae bacterium
ATAAAAATGAATATAAAGAGCCTAATAGGCATAATTTCTTAACTTAATGGCGTTGGGGTCGCACCCTACACTTTTTTGCAACGGAACTTTTACAGTAACAAAATATTCAACATCTTGTATTTAACTCACAATTCATAATTCATAACTCATAACTCACAAAGTGAATTTATTTAATAAAAACTATCCATATCATTTGCCTTTACTGATTGCTGGGGCGGTTTTATTGTTGTTTCCTGCGCTTGGTGCAGTGCATTTATTTGACTGGGACGAGATAAATTTTGCAGAATCCGCTCGTGAAATGCTCACAAGTGGGGATTATAGGCACGTACAAATAAATTATGAACCATTTATAGAAAAACCCCCTTTGTTTTTCTGGTTGCAGGTGATTTGTATGAAAATTTTTGGTGTAAATGAATTTGCGGCACGTCTCCCAAATGCTGTTTGTGGCGTGATTACGCTAGTTTTATTCTACAAAATTGGTAAAAAATTGTATGATGGATTGTTTGGTTTTCTGTGGGCATTCGCTTATATTGGCTCTTTTTTGCCAAATCTTTACTTCAAATCAGCCATTATTGACCCCGTTTTTAATCTGTTTATCTTCTTAGGATTATATTTTTTGATGCAATGTATTTGGAGTGCAGACGACAAAAAAATTGCTCAAAGTGTCAAAAATGCGGTTTTTGCAGGGTTTTTCACAGGGCTTGCGGTGCTTACCAAAGGTCCTGTTGGGTTTTTGTTGGTTTTCTTGAGTTTTATAGTTTTTTGGATAAGCAAGCAGAATTTCAAGCAACTAATAAAATTCTCTTTCATACGTGTAGGCAACTGGCAAAGTGTGCTTATTTATGCGTTGGTAGTGTTTTTGGTGTCATGTTCGTGGTTTGCTCTTGACGTTTTTGAGCGTGGAGCTGGCTATTTTGCAGAATTTGTCAAGTATCAAATTAGGTTATTCACTACGCCAGATGCAGGACACGAGCAACCATTTTTTTATCATTTTGTCGTAGTTTTGGTAGGTTGTTTTCCTATGTCTGCATTTGGTTTGAGGGCTTTTTATTATAAAAATCTACCAGAAAATAACACAATATCTACTGAAACCAGCCCCTCCTTAGGAAGTAGGGGAGTAGTTTCCACCACCTTGCAAGGAGGGGTTAGGGGCGGTTTAGGCAATAGTTTTCGTTTGATGATGCTGTGTATTTTTTGGGTCGTGATGATTATTTTTTCTATTGCACAAACAAAAATAGTGCATTATTCATCAATGGCGTATTTTCCTTTGTCGTTTTTGTGTGCTTATGCGTTGTATCATTTATTAGAAGAAAACGTATTTGTAAGCCGTTGGAGTGTGTTTTTTGTGGCTTTTTTGGGTAGTATTTTTGGGCTTGCGCTGACTATTTTGCCTATTGCTTTTCAATATAAAGAGAAGTTTTTTTATTTAATTGAAGATAATTTTGCGGTGGCGTGTTTGTCGCAAGATATTTTTTGGAGTGGTTGGGAGTTTTTGATAGGAGCTTTTTATTTGTTTTGTGTATGGTTGGGCGTGTATTATTTTTCCAAAAAGATGCTTCAAAAAGCTATTTTAACGCTTTTTTTGAGTACGGCAATTTTCCTTTCAGCCCTTACTGTGATTATTGCGCCAAAAATTGAGGCTTATTTTCAAAAGCCAATGGTAGATTTTTATGAAAATCTTGCACAAAAAGATGTTTATGCTATTCCTTTTCAGTTTAAGAGTTATGCCCAATATTTTTACAAAAAAGTGCCAAAATATACACACGCAAAAGCCTATAATTATAAAGAAAAATTTATGGTTGAGCAGTGGCTTTTGCGTGGTGATGATGTAGATAAACCTGCTTATTTCGTTATCAAAGTCAATGATACATTAGAAATGAGAATGCACGAGCCACTAGGCGTGAAAAAAATGCACCAAAAAGGCGGTTTTGTGTTTTATGAAAGGCAATTACGGAAGAAATAAGAATTACCTCTTTTTGACAGGAAAACAATACCAAACATAATAACTAATGCTCACGTTAGCATTTTTGCTAGGTTTGCCAAAAGCAGGCACGTCATAAAGCAAAAATTCTTTGCTTCCAGATGTCCAAAGAGCAGTTTTATAGCGCAAAGTGTAGCCTACATATAAGTTTTTCCAAATATTAACTTTCATTCCAAAAGTGCCTTCCAACCAGTTAGCACTTACTTTATTAGTCAAATCTTGCTTTGCAATACTAAAAAGTGTATCAGATTTTTCTTGCTGAATATTTTCCGTAAAATTTGCGTGGGCATACCTAAAACCAAAGAAAAGCAAATGTTTTTTTACGTTTTTCTTTATCACGTTATAATCTCCGCCAACCTTAAAAAAGAATGCTTTATTATTGTAATTAGTGGATAATTGTCCGTTAGAAGTGGTTTCTTGATAAGTTTGTTTCTTTGTAGAAGTCCCAATATCCAAATTAGCCAGCCATTTTCCTAGTTCTGCCTCTGCATTTATTTCCAATAAAAGTGGTTGTTTTGGTGCAAAAGCCAAGCCAAGCCCTATCAAATTCACGCCTAAACGGACATTTTCTAGTCTTCCAAACGGACTTTTAAAGCCTTTTTTTGTTTTTTTAGGGCTAATTTTAACTGATGGAATAGTATCATTTTTCTTTAAATTATCTTTGGGCGGATTTTTTAAATCTTTTTTCAAAGTATCTTTCTGATTATCTTTCAAAATAACAGCTTTTTCTTCTTCTTTTTTAGGGACATTTTGAGCATTGATATTCTGGCATAAAAACATTATCAAAACACCTATACAAGCAATTACAAGGGGGCATGCCCCCTTGCTAAAGTGTAAAATATTATTTAAAAAAGTAGGTTTCAATTTCAAAATTATCATTGGTAAGTTGTTTAAAACTGGTAGAATCAAAAGCAGGAGTTCTGTTTGGCGTAAAAGTTGGGGTTAAAAAACGGGTTTTTGTGCCACATTCAGGCGAGATAAAACGCACCTCACGAGTATAATCCAGTCTAAAATTTGTCAGAGTATCATTGAGAAGACAACTATAAACCGTAAAATCTGCGCCCGCATTCATTGTGAGCTGTTTTGTGCTACGAATGGTATCTTTTATATGAAAAGGTTTGGTAGTACCATCTATTTTAAGATTTTTTACTATCAATAGTGTATCTTTAAATACAATAGAATCCGCAAAAGTAAGGCGTTTTTTTAGTATTATCTTTCTTTTGAAGCGTATGAGTGTGGTTTGTTCTATGGCACTACTACACAAATTGCCATCACTTATGCACGCAGACAATGCAAAACACAACAAAATAGACAAAAAAAGCGGTTTTAAGGAGAATTTTTTAGGCACAATAGTTATTTTATGTTTTATGAGATTTTTTTGTAAGCATTTTAGAACATACTGCTATACATTGCTTGTTCGTTTCCCCACGTTCCACGTGGGGTTATGATAGTTCAACCACGTTGTGGTTGTTTCTATACAAAAAAATGTGTTAAAACAACCCTGAAAGGGTTCAACAATCATAACCCCACGTGGAACGTGGGGAACGACAAACAAAAACAATGTATAGTAGTATAATTTTACGCATCAAATTTTGTGCAAAAATACGTTATTTCCCTATATTTTCTTACATTTTTGCTAAAAAATACAAATAAACTAAATATTATCTCAAAACCTTAAAATTAACATTGTTATTCCTAAGAAATGTTGTATTTTTGCGCAAATATTGTTAAGATTTATAACAAAAGTCATATAACCACCCCCAGCCCCTCCTTAGGAAGGAGGAGAGTTTGTTCCCACCCTTGAAAGGAGGGGTTAGGGGTGGTTTTGTTAGATTTTGCGTAAGTCATAATTGTAAAAAAATTCATTCAGAAATCAACCAAAAAATCAACAATGTCAAAAATAAAAGTTGCTATTAATGGTTTTGGACGTATTGGGAGGCTTTCTTTCAAAGCGTTACTACAAAAATCAAACGTAGAAGTCGTGGCTATCAACGACCTCACAGATACGGCTACACTTGCGCATTTGCTCAAATATGACTCTGTTCACGGCAAATTTGCTGGCACAGTCACTCACGAGGCTGATGGTATTGTCGTTAATGGAAATAAAATCAAAATTTATGCTGAAAAAGACCCTAAAAACTTACCTTGGGGCACTTTGGGCATTGATGTTGTGCTAGAATCTACTGGGCGTTTTGTTGATGAAGCAGGCGCAGGTGGGCATATTGTGGCTGGTGCAAGAAAAGTTATTATTTCTGCACCTGCCAAAGGAAATATTCCTACGGTGGTTTTGGGCGTAAATGATGATATTCTTACAGGAAAAGAAACAATTATTTCTAATGCGTCTTGTACTACTAATTGCCTTGCGCCAATGGCAAAGGTTTTAGATGATATGTTTGGTATTGAAAGTGGCTACATCACGACTATACACGCTTATACGGCTGACCAAAACCTCCAAGATGCGCCCCACAGCGACTTGCGTAGGGCTAGAGCTGCCGCTTATTCTATTGTGCCAACTTCTACTGGAGCAGCTAAAGCAGTTGGTTTGGTACTTCCACACTTGAAAGGCAAACTTGATGGCGTGGCTATGCGTGTGCCTGTGCCTGATGGTTCTTTGACTGATTTGACTGTTGTTTTGAAAAAAGCCGCCACTGTTGAAGAAATCAATGCGGCTATGAAAACTGCGTCAGAAGGTGCTATGAAAGGTATTTTGGAATATGTAACAGACCCAATTGTGTCTATTGATATTATTGGAAATCCTCATTCTTGCATTTTTGATGCAGAACTAACTTCTGTAAATGGTACGCTTGTAAAAGTAATTGGTTGGTACGACAATGAGGCAGGCTATTCTGCTCGTGTTGCTGATTTGATTGCAAAAGTAGGCGCATAAGTACGAGGTACGAAATAAATAATGCTACAAAAAAGCCTTTCCAAACTTTGGAAAGGCTTTTTTGTATGAAGTGAAATTGTTGCTATTTAGAAAAATCACCATAAAAACTAAAAAAAATTTCTTTTATGAAAATTTTAACTACCATTTATTTTTCTTTTAACTTTTAATTTCTTACATTTGTAAAAAATATTACCAGTACCAGTTTTTTAATCAATGTTTAACCACTAAACCACTACTTAATGAGAAACAAAACTCTCTTAGCTTTGGGCATTTGCCTAATGCTATACCTGCCCACACAGGCGCAGACAGACACCACCGCACCAAAACGCTACAAATGGGAAGTAGCAACAGACCTGCTTTGGCTCATCAACAAAAACAATATACCTGCAAGCTCTATCTTTGTGCGTAGGCATTTTGTAACCAAAAAAGGCAAAAATGTTGCCCTAAGAATGAGACTGGGCTGGGATTTTGATTACGACAAGAAAACCTCCTATGATTTTGATAGACAGGTTTCCTCCCAAACATTAACAAATATTATTGATGAAACTAAGAAATATGCAATTTCTCCATTTCTGGTCTTAGGTTATCAAAAAAGTATAGTGTACGCAAAATATGAAATATTTTATGGTGTAGATGTGATGCTTAAATATTGGGCTGGCGAGGAAAAAACTATAAGTGTACTTTCTCCTACTCTTAATCCAATTGGTAGTCAGATGTTTTTAAGCACAATCATAAATAAAGGTGCATCTGTTGGATTTCAACCTATAATTGGGCTTAAATACTATTTGAGCGAGCGTTTTTCTTTGTCAAGTGAAGCAACTTTAGGTATTAATTTTTCGTAACTGTTTAGGTAGTCTTCCAAACAATTGGTTGATTTGTGTTTACCTTTAGGAACACATTGTAAATAAGTTCTTAGTTTAGATAATTGTAAAAAAGTGTTATCTTTGTGCAAACTTACTTCCAAATTTATGAAAGATATATCAGAAAAAACAGTTTTATTTTATAATTCTTTGCCAGAAATAGCTAAACGCCGTTATGTTGCTTTAGAATGTTTAAAAGAAGGCAGAGGAGCTAAAACCTATTTTCATAAATTACTTGGTTGTGACTATAAAACCATAGCCAAGGGTATTGCTGAATTGAATTCTGATACAGTTGTTCGTTTTTCTGGCTCACGTA
>JAYVGJ010000029.1:0-2409 GCA_043772375.1 Raineyaceae bacterium
CAAAGTTACTATATTATTGCGCTGTTTCATAGAATATTTAGTTTTTTACCACAAACTCAAAAACTGTGTACGGTAGCAAATGTAAAAGATAGTACAAAATTAAATAAAAAAAAGCATACGAAAAAATATTTTTTGTATGCTTTTTATACGGGAACAAAGAGAAAAGTAACCAGATTAAAATAATTGAATAAGCTTATTTTAAAATTCTCCTTTGGGAAGGCAGAGGCTACTCTTTCAATTTATCAAGCAAAAGTTTATTAAAATCCTTGCTTGCGCTATACATTTCTACGAGTTGTCGTACCGAAATAATAGCTTTAAACTTAGGAATATAGTTTTTTTCAATGTCCACCTCTTTTTGTTTGAGGTTGAGCATTTCCTGAATACTTGCGTTTAGTTGCTCATCTGTGGCGGTCAGAGAAGGCATTTCTAAGCGCATTTGTTTTTTGGCTTTATTGATTAGTTGATGCTCTTCTATGTATGCCTCATACACAACCCAAAACTTTTTATCTTGGTCTGGCGTAAGATTAAGACGTTTTTTGATGTATTCTTGGCGTGCTTTTTTGATTTTTTCACCTCTTTTTCCTTGCGCTTGCGCATTTATTTGCGTAAAAATCCCACAAAATAGCACAAAAATAAAAAGAAGATTTTTGATAATTTGTTTATTTTTCATATTTATTTATTATTATTGTTTTGGTCTAAAACTTCTTCCTCTTCTAGTTCTCCATTATTAAGCATTTCCTGCAATTCTTCTTTTGGCAAATCATTGAGAATCTTATTTTTATCTTTATTTTCTGATGATTTTTCTTTTGTATTTTCTTGTGAACTTTCCTTTGGAATTTCTTTTAAAATATCCTTTGAAATTTCTTTTGTACTGCCTAATTCTTCCAAATGTGTTTCTGTGATATGCGTTTCTGTGATATGTTCCAAAACGTAGTTTTCATTATTATCAGTATGATGTTCTTTGAAGTATTCTACAATTTCGTTGTTAGAAATATCTTTAGGAACATCATTAAAAGCAAGAAAATTTTCTATATTATTTTGTTGATTATCTTGTTGATTATTATCATAAATCACATAAGCAAAACCACCTACAAGCACTACTGCCGCCGCAATAGCCATTTTTTTTGCATAAACACTCCATTTAGCGTAAAAAGGTTTTGGCGTATATATTTTGATTTCTTGCTTACTAGTTTGGTGATTATTTTGCAGCTTTATTCTCTCGTCTAATCTTGCTGAAAAATCTTCAAAATAGCCTTCTGGTGTTCCAAACGGCATTTTTTTATCAATATTTTTCAATAAATTACTTTCAAGATTATTTTCAGCACTATCTCCCAAAGAATTATTTGAAATTCTTTGATGTATTCTTTCCCCCAACCCATCAAAATACGCATCAGGCACTTTGAAAGGGTGTTTTTTGTCTATATTTTCTAAATTAAATTTTTTCATTTTGGTTGCCACAGATACACAGATGAATACAATTATATTTCGTTTTGTTCTTTGATATAAAAAAAATAAAATGGTTTAATTGGTATTTTGTATTTTACCTTACACTTCATACCTTACACTTCATACCTTACACTTCATAACTCACACTTCATACCTCACACTTCATACCTCAACAAAATTTCTTCTATTTTCTTTACTGCAATATGATAGGAGGCTTTGAGTGCGCCCACGCTTGTGCCTAAAATCTCCGACATTTGTTCGTATTTCATTTCTTCAAAATATTTCATATTGAATACCAGGCGTTGTTTGTCAGGCAAAGTAAGGATTGCTTTTTGGAGTTTTATGGCTATTTCATCACCTGTGATAAGGTTTCCATCTTCTAATTTGGTGGTTAGCTCATTGGCTACATCATCTGTAGAAAGGAAAAAGCGTTTTCTT
This sequence comes from Raineyaceae bacterium, assembly GCA_043772375.1. Classification (GTDB taxonomy): domain Bacteria; phylum Bacteroidota; class Bacteroidia; order Cytophagales; family Thermonemataceae; genus JANYGM01. The sequence goes on from JAYVGJ010000029.1 coordinate 1,885, forward strand.
TTTTTGTTGAGAAAGGCAAGACATTCGTTGGTAGCGACACGATAGAGCCACGTAAAAATTTGACTTTCACCTCTAAAATTGGCTAGGGAGTTCCACGCTTTGATAAAAGTTTCTTGTGTGAGGTCGTCTGCGTCTTCGTGGTCAATGACCATTTTGCGAGTTAGTCCGTATATTTTTTGTTGGTATTTCTTGACCAAATGATTAAAAGCGAGGGTTTTGGTGTCCTCGCTTCTAAATTTTTCTAAGATTTCTTTGTCGTCCATTTTTATCAATTACGAATTACGAATTATCAATTACGAATTTTTCAAAAAATTTTTAATCATTTATTTATTTTTAGGAATAAGTTGTTAATAATATCCTAGTTTCAGCATTCTAATAGCTATTTTTAACCGCAAAGGCGCAAAGGAAAGGCGCAAAGTACGCAAAGAAATACAAAAAACGTACTACCACCTTGTGTTCTTTGCGTGTATTTAAACTTTGCGCCTTTGCGGTTAAATTAGAACTTTATTTACAAGACATTACTTA
>JAYVGJ010000030.1:0-5407 GCA_043772375.1 Raineyaceae bacterium
ATATTTATTATTCGCTATAAATATCTCGCCCCGCTGGGGCTGAATACAAAACAACAATTTAAGAAAATCAGGTTTCCGTATAAATCTTAGTAGAACCAAACTAACTTAACTCAAACTGTTTAATAAAATATTCTAACACGTTAAAATCTGATAAACTAAGCCATTTTTCGTCTTTAATGAATTGTTTAGCAGTCTTTATAAACAATAATTTATCTTTCCATTTTGATAGATTATGTTTGTTGAATGTTAAAAAATTAAATCTAAAAAGTACTTCATTTACATCAGATGTAAGCATTGGTATAGAGAAAATATCTACAGATTTTAGTATTAATTTATTATCTATACAACATTTAGAATTTGGTGATGGAATAGTAGCACGAAATTTATCTCTATAAAAAAGTGCTTCATTTTTGAGTGAATGATTATTTAGACATTCAATATGAATTCCACTATCTGTAAAAATAGCCAAAACATCTTTCATATTTGCAATAAAATGCGGAAATCCTGTAAACTCTTCTTCATTATTCAAAAATTCACCACATAAAGGGCATTTTGTTGAATTTTCAATAATTAGTGCCATTTTTTCTGATTTTTTATACTTTTCATACTAATTTAAAGATATTTTTTGAAATAAGAAACTGATTGTAAACTATTTAAGCCGTAATTCGTAATTTTTAATTCGTAATTGACTATGGTTGTGCGCCATTTATCATATCTCTTTCCCACAAGCTCCCCAAAGAATAATCTTCTAGCCAAATAGCTAAATCATTAGAATTCAGGCGTTTAAATACACTTTGTTTTTCTTCTGCATCTCTATCCACGACAATAATATCCTCTGGCAAAAAATGATTAACCAGTCCAGGAGATTGTGTAGCCACTATTATTTGCGTTTGTTTTGAGGTGGCTTGTATCATTCCTGCAAGTTTTCCAATAGCAAAAGGGTGCAAACCAAGTTCAGGCTCGTCAATAATAATAACAGCAGGCGGATTTGGTTGCATCAAAAGTGCTGTAAGGGCAATAAAACGTAATGTTCCGTCAGAGAGTTGGTAAGCAGAAAAATTGGATTCACTATCTCCACTATCTACCCAACGCAGTTCTATTTCGTTGGTATTGAGTAGTTTAGGCTCTAAAATAAATTTATCTATGTAGGGCGCAATGGTTTGTACCATTTTTTCTATTCTTATATATGTTTTTGGGTGATTTACTTTCAAAAGATACAAAAAAGCAGGCAAATTTCGCCCATCAGGTTTTAGGTAAATATTATCATTTACATCACATTCGCTACGCAAATAAGAGGTAGAGGAAGTGTCGTGAAAATGAAAAACTTTGATGTTTTCAAAATAATTTCTTAAAGTTTCATCAGATTTGACTGTTTGGCTTTCAAGTTGTTGTAAACTATAAATGGTAGTTGTATCTTTATTACCCTCTTCTTCTGGAAAACCACTTTCTGTTTGACTAAGATATAATCCATTTTCATTGGTCTGTTTACAAATAAATTTATAGAAATATCCATTTTCATTGTCAAATTCTAATTTTCCACATAAATTTTCTGTATTTTTCTTTCCAAAATAAAGCAAATTATCTACTTTTTCTTCTGCTACAAATTGTTGAAATTTTTGATTAGAAATAGCATTGACCATTTTAAAAAACGACACAAAATTACTTTTACCACTTCCATTACTTCCAATCAAAATATTGATATGAGATAGTGGTAGTTGCATTTTTTTGATAGATTTAAAACCCTCAATTTCAATATATTCAATCATTTTTTATTGGTTTTAATCAATTGAAAGTACCTTTTTTAGGGCATCTTTAATTTCTTCTAAAATTTCGTTATTTATTTCGCCTATTTTCCTTACAAACCTGTCTTCTGAAACAGAGCGTATTTGAAAACAGTCTGCAGAAGAATCTTTGCTAAGATTGTTTTTTGAGTTTGTAGAGATTTTTACCATCCAATTTGCAACTTGATAGCGGTCTTTCCAATCTGTCAAAGGTATAATTATTCGTAGAGGTAGTTTGCCAAGTGCATCATCATTGACAATAATGGCAGGGCGTATTTTCTTAATTTCTGCGCCAATTGTTGGGTCTAAATTGATGAGCCAAATTTCACTTTGTTTCATAAAAATTTTCAAAATCAAGGTTAGTGAAAATAGTTAATTCTCTGTCATTTTTATAGTCTTCATAAAGGCTTTCAGCGGCATTTCTCATAGAATTACCTATTTCTTGCCTTCTAATTGATTTTAAGACCTCTTGCACAAGCCAAACTTTTTTATCAAGTGTCAGGATTTCTATTTCTTGTACTAATTCTTTGGTATTCATAATTTTGTGTAGTTAAGTTCTACTGATTTCCTATTTTCCTAAATAAATTCCTTTCCTTTTTTCTTTGCTTCTGCGACAAATTCTTTTACTCTTTGTTCATCTTCTTTTTTGCAAATCATCAAAACATTATCATATTCAGACACAATAAAACCATCTAAATTACTGACAACCACGAGTTTATCTTTATGTGTGCGTATGATGCAATTAGTGGTATTTTCCAAAATATAATGCCCAGAAACGACATTTTGAGCGTGGTCTTTCTCTGAAATTTCGTACAAAGATTTCCAAGTACCCAAATCAGACCAACCAAAATCCACAGGAATAACGTAAACATTGTCTGCTTTCTCCATAATGGCGTAATCAACAGAGTCACTTTTGCACATAGAATAAACGGTATTGATGGCATTTTCTTCATTTAGCGTGCCAAAATGATGTTTGATATCTGTAAAAATTTCTGCCAACTCTGGTGCATATTTTTCTATTGCTTTAATGATGGTTTTTGCACTCCAGATGAAAATTCCGCCATTCCAAAGATAATCACCACTTTTCAAAAATGCTTCTGCCATCTCCAAAGGTGGTTTTTCTGTAAACATTTTGACTTTTTTTAGCGGAGAACTCAAAAGTCCCATTAAGTTTTTAAGTCCACGTTTGTTGTCGTATTGAATGTAGCCGTAGCCTGTGTCAGGTCTGCTTGGTTTGATGCCCAAAGTTATCAAAATTTCTTTTGTTTCTGCGCTTTGGAGTGCTTGGAGGGCTATTTTCTTAAATTCCTCTTCTTTCAAAATAATATGGTCAGCAGGTGCAACAATAATATTAGCATTAGGATTTATTTGGCTGATTTTGTAGCAAGCATACGCTACACAAGGGGCAGTATTTTTGCGTGCAGGCTCTAGAAGTAGCTGATTATCAGTAATAAACGGGATTTGTTCTTGGATAATATTTTTATAATCTTTGTGGCTGACAATAAAAATATTTTCAGGCGGACAAACGCCTTCAAAACGTGCCACAGTTTGCTGTATAAGGGTTTTACCTGTTCCCAAAATGTCGTGAAATTGCTTTGGATTGTTGGTGCGGCTGAAAGGCCAAAAACGTGTGCCAATACCACCAGCCATAATGACAACGTAGTTGTTTTGAATGTTTTTCATAGATGTTTTTTGTTTGGTGGCATTTAATTTGTCAAATGCGGGTTATCAAAAGCTGATTAAATGTTGTTTAAGAATAGACAAAAATAACGAAAAAACATAGCTTTTCCAATTGTAAATAATTATGAATTATGAATTATGAATTATGAATGAATGCAATAAACTGATAATCAATTAGTTAAATACAATAAACATTTTTGATTTGTTTGTGTTTTGTATTTGATTTCACACTTCACACCTTACACTTCACACCTCAAAAAGATGTCAAAAGTTGCTTTAGTTTTTCCTCATCAGCTTTTTAAACACGCTGATGCCCTTAAACACGTTGAAACCGTTTATTTGGTAGAAGATGCGTTGTATTTTTCTCAATATAAGTTCCACAAGCAAAAAATTGTTTTGCATAGGGCTTCTATGAAATTTTATGAAAATTATCTCCAAGATAATGCTAAAAAAGTCGTTTATAATGATTTTAAGATAGATTTAGTGCGTATTTTTGAAGAATTATCTTCAAAAAATATTACAGAAATTCATTATGCAGATACAACTGATTTTCTGTTGGAAAAACGGCTGGAAAGACTTGCTAAAAAATGTGAAATAACGCTTATACGTTATGAAAATCCCAATTTTATAACCTCAAAAGATGATATAAAAAGTATGCTAAAAGCTGATAAAAATTATTTTATGGCTTCTTTTTATATCAAACAACGCAAAAAATTAGGTATTTTGTTAGAAGATAGCTCGCCCATAGCCACGCCTGTAGGAGGGAAATGGAGTTTTGATACAGAAAACCGCAAAAAAGCACCAAAAAATCTTTTTATTCCTGCAAACAAAATAATCACAGAAAATAAGTATATCAAAGAGGCACAAATGTATGTTAATGAGCATTTTAGCACAAATTATGGCATAGCTAAAACTTTCAATTATCCTACGACTTTTGAAGAAGCAGAAGCAGTTTTAGAAGATTTTTTGCTAAATAAATTGCGCCTTTTTGGAGATTATGAAGATGCAATGCTCCAAAATGAAACTTTCTTATTTCATTCTTTGCTTACGCCTGCGCTAAATATTGGGTTGCTTTTGCCACAACAAATTATTGATAAAACACTTGATTTTGCGCAAAAAAACAACATTCCGCTGAATAGTTTGGAAGGATTTATTAGGCAAATTATTGGTTGGAGAGAGTTTATTAGGGGAATTTATGAGTTGGAAAGCGTAAAACAACGTACCACTAATTTTTTTCAGTATGACCGCAAAATTCCAGAAAGTTTTTGGAAAGGAACAACAGGCATTGTGCCATTTGATACAATGATTAAAAAACTTGAAAATAATGCTTATACGCATCATATTGAGCGTTTGATGATTGCAGGAAATTTGTTGCATCTCTGCGACTTTGCGCCAAATGAGGTTTATAAGTGGTTTATGGAGTGGTACATTGATGCTTATGATTGGGTAATGGTGCCAAACGTATATGGTATGAGCCAATATGCAGATGGCGGACTGATGACCACAAAACCCTATATTTCAGGCTCTAATTATCTGATGAAAATGAGTGATTTCCCAAAAGGAGAGTGGCAAAAAGTCTGGGACGGCTTGTATTGGCGTTATATTTGGCAAAACAGGGAAATTTTTGCTAAAAATATTCGTATGAGTTTGCCTGTAAATCTTGTCAAAAAAATGGATAAAGATTTGCTAAAAAGCCATTTACATAATGCAGATACGTTTTTAATGTCAATTACGAATTAAAAATTACGAATTACGGCTTACTTCTGTATTTTAATTACAAAAGTAAGCCGTAATTGATAATCCGTAATTCGTAATTGAAAAAAACTTATAACCTATTCGTGGGTGTAGGACAAGTTGTATTTTTGTAGGGTGCGACCCTTGTGGTCGCCCTGTTTGAATAGGTTTGAAATCTGACTTTATGCTTTATTATGCGTGCTTTTTGTCGT
>JAYVGJ010000031.1:0-3540 GCA_043772375.1 Raineyaceae bacterium
ATAAGCAAAATATGGCTATTCAGTTTGATGATTTTTTACCAAAATGGAACTATGTGGCAACTAGTTAAATCAGGAACTTATTTACAATACATTCCTAAGTTTCTGATAGTATTGCATTTACTCCATTTATATGATTAGAATGAACAAGGCAAACAGTACACGCTTGTAAGTAAAATGCACATGCTTCTGGCGTTAAACCTAAAATTCCTGTTCTTAATGTTTCTAAATTTAATACCATTAATAGTGTCTGTTTTTGTTTGATTAAATGCTTACAACTGCAAAATAAACCTAATTTTAGGCTAAACCTAATTTTAGGAGTTAAATATTTTAGCAATGCCAATGTTTTAAAATAAAATCTCTATTTTTATGAACTATGATTACTTTAATACCTGCAAATGCAAGAAAGACAAGGGTAAAAAATATTTATTGTTTTGGTCTTATTTGAAAAAAGAAACTCAAATTTAAACTAAAAAAAGCATATATTTGCTATATTATCTTAGTTTTGCTAAAAAATGAAAAACAAATTAAAATTTATTGATTTATTTGCGGGTCTTGGTGGTATTCGTCTTGGCTTTGAGCAGGCTTGTAAGGAGCGAGGAATTGAAACTGAATGTGTTTTGACTTCTGAAATCAAACCTTATGCCATTCAGACGCTAAAACATAATCATCAACACGAGCATTTTGTAGGAGATATTTTTCAAGTTAAAAATGAAGAAATACCACAATTTGATTTTTTATTTGGGGGCTTTCCTTGTCAGCCTTTTAGCGCAAGTGGTAAGCGCAATGGATTTGCAGACACGAGAGGTACTTTATTTTTTGAAATAGAGCGTATCATAAAATATCATCAACCCAAAGGTTTTATCCTTGAAAATGTAGAGGGTTTGGTAAAACATGATTTAGAAAATAAAAATGATGAAATAGGTAGAACCCTAAAAACAATTTTGTACAAACTGGAAACTGAACTAAATTACCAAGTATCTTGGAAAGTTTTGGATAGTGTGAATTTTGGCGTTCCGCAGTCTAGAAAACGAGTTTTTATTGTTGGTACAAAAAATGAAAAAGTATCATTAGATAATTTTGAGCCTGTTTATAAAGTCCTAAATGATATTTTAGAAACTGGAAAACCTACTATGGATACTGATTTTACTAAAAAATTATTTTCATATTTTACAATAGAAGAACTTTATGGAAAATCAATTAAAGATAAACGTGGCGGAGAAAATAATATTCATAGTTGGGATATTGGCGTGAAAGGAGAATGTTCAAAAGAACAAATAAACTTACTCAATAGGCTTTTTAAGGAACGCAGGAAAAAACAATGGGCAAATGAAATTGGTATTGATTGGATGGACGGAATGCCACTTACTTTATCTCAAATTCAGTCTTTTTTTCCTGTCAATAATTTATTTGAAAGTATTGATGTAAAAACACTTTTAGATGATTTAGTTGAAAAAGGCTATATAAAATTTGAATATCCTAAAAAATTAGTAAGTGAACTTACTGAAAATGGGACAATTACGGCTCGTGTATATGACAACACAAAGCCAAAAGGCTACAATATTGTTACAGGAAAATTAAGTTTTGAGATAAATAAAATCTTAAATCCATTTGATATTGCACCTACTTTGGTGGCAACTGATATGGTTAAAATTGTTGTTCCTGATGGTAAAGGCGTTAGAAAATTAACAATAAGAGAAGGATTAAGGATTTTTGGTTATCCAGAAAACTACGAAATCCCACTAAAAGACAGTTTAGCCTATGATTTACTAGGAAATACGGTTGTCGTACCTGTCATAAAAGCCGTTGCAGGAAGAATTTTAGATGCATTAGAAATAGCAGATAATAAAATAGCAATATTTGAAAATATAGAAAATGAAATGGTGCATTAAAATTAATTTTAACTTGTTGTTAAGAAAGTGGTCATAATAAATTGAAATTCAGAATATTATGACACACTTTTATTGCAAAAGGTGTATATTTGCGTTGCAAAACATCAACATACATTATCAAATGCAACACAAAAATACACAAAAATACACAAAAAAAAACAGAATAATAGCCGAAATAGTAAAAAACTATTTCAAAGAAGTTTACACAGAAAGTTTTAGTGTCTTTGATGACTTAGAAAATAAATTGGGCACTCGTGATTTTAATGAAAAAGAAGAACAGCAACTAAAAAGACTAGTTTCGTTATTTTTTCTGGGTCAATTAGTTGGTTTACCGACACTTAACAGTATTTTGGAAAATTATGGTATTTCTAATGGTAAACATCAGAGAAATCATAACAAAATATGCAAAAAACTATCTCTATCTACTTTTAAGGTTATTTTTGAAGATTTATTTGAGCAACAATTAGGAAGTAGCTTAGAAATATTAAGTGAAAAACATACGTGTTGTTTTTCAAGAGAACCTGTGACGGTTATTTTAGATGATAGTGTTTTCAGACAATGGCTTACTGGTGGTAAAACATCAGATATTTTTGAAGGTTTTTATGGTCGTTTTTTCAGCGGACAATGCGGTAGAGCTGTTTTTGGTTTCAAAGTGGTAACACTTGGTGTGAGTATTAGTGAGGTCTTTTATCCACTTTATTATGAATTAGTCAAAAAATCACCTGCTAAAGAAAAAGTTAAAAAAGTGCCTAAGCAGGCTAAAAACAGTAAAAATAGTAAAAACAGTAATTTGCCTTCATTAGTAGAAGTTTCAAAACTTGTGATTTGTACAAAAGAAAAAAAAGCACTCAAAACAGCAGATGATTTATTGGTATTTTCTGGTGAAAAAGTGGATTCTGCTATCTCTGTGGCTATAAAACTCGTTAAACGTTTTGTTGCTTGGAAAGGAAAATTAGCAAAAAAGGGGATTTTATTACCCCCTTTTTACTTTAGTTGTGATAGTGGTTATAGCCACGAACTATTAGCCAAAATCTGTGAAAATAATGACTCATACTATATTAGTGTTGTCAAAAAACCACACAATTTCCAAGTCAATGGTGTACAAATAAAAGCAGCTAATTTGATAGAAAACACCTTTTTGAAGAAAGAAAAGCAACATCAAGACAAAGAAAAACACTTAGCAAAAAATGAAAAAACAGCTTTTTACCTTCGTATAAAAGCCAAGTATTGTTCTCAAAATAACAAAAAAGTAGTTTTACTTATTTTTAGACTAAATCACTCTAATAAAGTAACTATTATTTATACAACACAGTTAGAAGTGAAAGCCAAAACGTTGCGAAGACATTGGTTTGCAAGGACTTACATAGAGCAATTTTTCAAAATACTAAAACACGTCTTAAAAATTCAGCAAACTATCACCAAAACTAAGCAAGCATTTGAAATCAAACTTTTAAGGTTTTTCTTTGTTGCTTTACACGTACAAAAACTTATCAAAACTATCAGAAAAACAGTAAAATGTTTTGAGAAAAAAGGGTTTATTGCACTACAAAGGATACTAAATAAGGAAGAAATTATCATTGACCTTTTGCAAAAATATGCCGCTTAAAATAACTGATAATCAAGTAGTTATACTAATAATAAATATCAACAA
>JAYVGJ010000032.1:0-12472 GCA_043772375.1 Raineyaceae bacterium
GTTAAATCTGATTTTTTGATAGCTTGCACATCATTTTCTTCCAAATTTCTGCCATAAGCGTGTGTTTCTCCAAAAACTAATTGCCTAAACCTGCGTGCAGCCACATAGCTCTCCTTCTCCATATTCACTTTAATACTTTGAGAAGTACGGTTTTTGAGATTTTCTAGCTCATTTTCTGGAAAATTAGCATTCAAAAGCACTTCTTTTAGTGTAGGAAGCACTTGTGCCAAATATTTATTTAGCGTATATAAAACTACGCCAACTCTATCAAAACCGCTATTAAAGTCCAAAAAAGCACCATATTGGTCTATTTTTTCATTGATTTCTTGAGAAGATAAATTAGTCGTGCCTTCTGCAAGCATCTTTGTCGTAAAGTAAGATTGTCCACTTTTGGTATCAAACCAACTTCCCGCAGAAAAAACAAATTCTAACCTCAAAAGGTCTTGCTCCCCTGCATTTACGGCGTGGAAAGGTATGCCATTGCTTAGCGTAGAACTCTGCGCTTCAAGAATATCTATACTACTAATTGGCTGATAAGCAGGTGCTTGTAAACGGTTGAGCATTTAATCTAGTTATAAGTTATGAATTGTGAATTGTTAGTTAAATACAAAAATAAGACTTTTTTTTAGTTTTGAAGATTTTTTATGAAAGTTTTATGAAACCCTTAAGAAAATAAACCTTACTTTTGTGGTAGTTGAAGATATACTATACATTGCTTGTCGTTTCCCCACGTTCCACGTGGGGCTATGATAGTTCAACCCCGTTGGGGTTATTTGTACAAAAAACTGTATTAAAAACCCTGAAAGGGTTTAACAATCATAACCCCACGTGGAACGTGGGGAACGAGGAATAAAAGCTATCTATAGTAGCTGAAAACTATAAACTTATTATCAAGTATTTATAAAAAATAAAAACGTGCAAAAATGAAAATATCAACAAACATCAAAAAGAATATCAAAAAAATCCTACAATCTTGTAATCTTTTAATCCTACTCTTGTTTGTGGTGAGTTGTACGCCTGCACTCACAAGCAACACGCAGAGTAATTTTGATAATAAAAAATTTGTTGCAGAAGACAAAATTTATGAAGACAGCATCAAAACGGTACAATGTTACCCAAAATTCAACACAAAAACAGAAAGCATACAACCTGCCATTATTTCTTTGGCGCAAGATATTCCGTTAATCTTGGAATTTGATGAGATTTCTACTAAAATAAAATCATATTATTACAAACTCTCGCATTATAACGCAGACTGGACACCTTCCGCACTCGTAGAAGCAGAATATACCGTTGATTACAACGAACAACGCATTTTAGACAACCAATTTTCCTCTGGAACGCTGGTCAGTTACACGCATTACAAGTTTGTTGTACCCAAAGTAAAAGTATCAGGAAATTATATTATTAAAGTATATCGTGATGGTAATGAAGCAGATATAGTTTTGAGCAAGCGTTTTGTAGTCTATGAAAATTCTGTAAATATTATCTCAAAAGGAGTTTTCAGTAATATAGTTTCAGAACGTGCTGAAAATCAACAAATTGATTTTGATATTTCATATCCCAATTACGAAATTGTAAATCCGCAAGCTGCCGTAAAAGTAGTTTTGAGGCAAAATTTCCGTTGGGACAATGCCGTGATAATGTCTAATGCCTTCAATATCAATGAATTTCAGAAACTAATGATTTTCACGAGTTTTAAGGGAGAAAATAATTTTAAAGGAAACAACGAATACCGTTATTTTGATGCGCAAAGCCTACTTTTTACGGGTTTTAATGTAAGAAAAATTAGTATTTTGGATTCTGTTGCCAATATTATTGGGAAAATGCCCGCACAAAAACTCGCAACTGTTCAACTACAAACAGACGAGTTGCGCAGGAGTTATACCCGTTTGCAGGATTTGAGCGGTGGTTTTTTCATAAATCAGTATGAAACGCAAACAGGCAATATCAGCAGTGATTATGTAAAAGTGTATTTTTCTCTAAAAACGCCTAATATCAATGAAGATGTGTTTGTGGTGGGCAAATTCAATGATTTTACGCCAGATGCCACACACAAACTCACGTATGACGACAAAACGGGCGCATATCAAGGCAATTTTTTACTCAAACAAGGCATTTATAATTATGCTTACGCCACAAAAAAAGATAATAAAATCTCTGAAACTACTTTTGAGGGCAGTTTTCAGGCGACAGGAAATGATTATGAAATTATTGTTTATTACCGCCCAGTTGGTGCGAGGTACGACCATATTATTGGTTATAAGGCATTTAAAGTGAATTAGGAATAATTTGTTAATAATATCCTAGTTTCAGCATTCTAATAGCTATTTTTAACCGCAAAGGCGCAAAGGAAAGGCGCAAAGTACGCAAAGAAATACAAAAAACTTACTACCACCTTGCGTTCTTTGCGTGTATTTAAACTTTGCGCCTTTGCGGTTAAATTAGAACTTTATTTACAAGACATTACTAAGTAAGATTTTGCGTTTATTTGTATCTTTTTGTGGTATTTCGTCAATATTTATTTTGAGATATTGCTGTGTTTGGTGTTTATTTTGGTATTTGATAGCATTTGATAGCAGATTTTGGAAGATAATCATCATTCTTTTTTCATCTGAAAGAAAGGTAGTTTTAAGATTATTATTTAGGATTATTTCAATATTTTGTGCATCAGGCATAAACGCCAAATTATCAGTAGTTTCTTTGATAATTTGATGAAAATCAATTGGTTTGTGTTCTACTTCTAGTCTGCTATTGCGTGAAAAGTCTGCCATATCAGCAATAAAAGTATCCAGTTTATTGATGCTTTTTACTATGAGTGGTACAAACTCCCTAATGTCTTTTTCTGCGTTTCTGGTATTAGCAAGCAAATCTACAATACCCAAAATAGAACGCAAAGGCGCACGTAAGTCGTGAGAAGAACGGTAAACAAAACTATCTAATTCATAGTTGGTTTGCAAAAGTTGTTTTTCATATTTTTTACTTTGTGATATATCACGGCTGAAAATAGTAACACCTATTACTTCTTTTTCCTTATTTAAAATAGGATTAAAAGAAGATTGTACATAACGTGTTTCTTCATTTGAAATATAGTCGCTTTCGTACATAAAACGCTCACCAGTGAAGGCTTTATCATATAAACTAGCCCAAAGAATCTTTTCAGTTTCTGTTTTTGCCAACTCCAATACATTATCTCCTATCTTTATATCTACTTCGTTCCTTACAAAAATTCTTTTTTTAAAAGAGGAGTTGCTGGCAATAATGCAATACTTTTTATCTATAAACCAAACAATATCTTCTGTGTTTTCAAGCATTGAAACCATATTTGCTTGGTCTTTTTGCCTGCCATCTAGTGTTTTTTTGCAGATTAAATTCTGCTTTTTTAGTGTTGTAATATCTTTTTGAAAGCCGCAAATGCCTACAATTAGCCCGTTTTCGTTGCGTAGTGTGATGTAATTCCTATCCAGCCAAACATCAGAATTATCTATTTTATGTTCGTGTACTATATTTTTGAGTTGTCTATTATCAAAAATATTATTTATCATTATTTTCCATTCCTGTAAGTTATCAGAAAATACTTGCTTAATATTTTTCTTTGTAATATCTTCCAAAATGCCATATTGCGCACAAAACTGTTCGTTTACTTGTTCAAAATACAAGTTTTCAAGTGAATTTTCCAGTATTTTTTCTTTATCAATAGTTTTAGTATCATCATTCCAGAGAATAGGTTGATGGCAATAAATCACAAAAAGCCCGTCTAACATCTCTTTGATGAAGATATCTAGTAATTGTGTGTTATCTTTGAGAAAATTTGCTTGCATACTTTAGTTGTTGTTTGTAGTACAAAAGTAATAATAATTTACAATATTCTGCAAAAAGTTCTATTTTACGTGTAAGATTTTGTATATTTGTGAGATTTTAAATATTTCTCCTTCCTAAGACCTACAAGGTTTTAAAACCTTGTAGGTCTGGCTAATAGTAAAATGATGCAAAATAACTTTTATTTTTTACGCAAATTTTCCCAAGAACTTGCCCAAAAACTTGCAGGAATGCGTGTTTTTACTTGTTTTTCTCAAAATAAAGACGAACTTATCATAGGTTTTGCCGCCTCTAATGAAAAAAAAGACGTTTATATACGTGCTAGTTTGCTTTCTGATTTTGCTTGTTTGAATGTGGTTACTGATTTTCAGCGCGCCAAAAAAAATTCTGTTGATTTGTTTACAGATTTATTTGATTGTAAAGTCTTAGCAGTCAAGCAGATAAACAATGATAGGAGTTTTAGTATTTGCTTAGAAAATAATTCTAAACAACACACCAACGAAAGATTTGAGTTGCTTTTCAAGATGTATGGAAATAGGTCTAATGTTGTACTTTTCAAAGAAAAATCAGAAAATCTAGAAACAGAAAATGCGGATAAAAATATAGAAACAAACGAACAAACAAATTCAGAAAAAGATAATTCTAAGTATGAAATCATTGAAACTTTCCACAAAAAACTACAAGCTGACTGGGACATTATCTATGAAAACATAGCCAAAAATATCACCCAAAATTATGAGTTTTTTGCGCAAAATGGCATCAAAAAAACTTTTCCAACCTTTGATAAAACAGTTTTTGACTATTTGGAAACCAAAGATTTTTCTGCCCAAAATACAGAAAAACAATGGGAAATTCTGCAACATTTTTTTAGCCTATTAGATGAAAATAAATTTTATGTAGGAGAGAAAAATAATATTACGGAACTTGTACTTTTCCAAGATAATACACTGATAAATACACGCATTTACACAAGTGCCATTATTGCTATCAATGATTTTTACTATTCTTACTCAAAACTTACATCACTTGATAAAGAAAAGGCAGAAGTCCTGAAAAAACTCCTAAAACTCAAAACAAAGACTCAAAATTATCTCAAAAAAACGGAAGAAAAAATGCTTTCTTTTCTGGATAGCTCTCGTAATGAGGAGATAGCCAATGTTTTGATGGCAAATTTGCATATTATTCCTGCCAAAGCAACTGCTGTTACTTTGTTTGATTTTTATCAAAACAACGACCAAACTATCAAACTCAAAGCAGACCTTTCTCCGCAAAAAAACGCAGAAGTTTATTACAGAAAAGCCAAAAATGAAAAGATAGAAATAGCACAATTAAACAAAAATATTGCACAAAAAGAAATAGAACTAAAGACTTTTTTAGTGCATATTGATAAAATAGAAGGCATAATCCAGCTGAAAGATTTACGCAAATACGTCAAAGAAAATACCAAACTTTTTGACGAAGTACGAGATGAAACCACGTATTTATTTAAAAGATTTGAGTTTAAAGATTTTGTTATTTTGGTAGGAAAAAGTGCTAAAAATAATGATTTACTTACACAAAAATATACCTACAAAGAAGACCTTTGGTTGCACGCAAAAGACGTGAGTGGCTCGCACGTAGTCATCAAATTTAGGGCAGGGAAGCCATTTCCGAGTGATGTAATAGAGAAAGCCGCCCAATTAGCAGCTTATTATTCAAAACGCAAAAATGATACACTTTGTCCTGTGATTGTTACGCCCAAAAAGTTTGTCAGAAAACCCAAAGGAATGGCAGATGGGCAAGTAATGGTGGACAAAGAAAGTGTCGTTATGGTTGTTCCTAGTGAGTTTTTGTTGTAATATTTCATCTAAAAAATATCAAAAACATATTTTTCTTATTAAAATTTTGTGAAAGTCATAATAGTTTAGTAATTTGAAAAAAAATGTTCTATAAAAATGTTATTTACTGTATCTAACTCTCCAAACAAATCTATACAAATCTATCAAACCAAACAATTATTTATTATGAAAATGAGTAGCCTAAGAACTCTGAAAAAAATGTCAGAAAAAATGTTCAAAAAAACGCTTATGATGTCGTTTTTCTGCTTGTCAAGCGTAGTGCTTAGCGGTTTTTTTAGTCCAATTTTGGCGCAAGATGGCGCAAATTTGGTGCAACGCTTGCCCACAGATGTAATGGGCATTATTGCTATCAATGCTGAAAATTACTCTAAAAAAGGTAATTTGGACAAATTGATGGAACTTGATTTTATGAAAGATTTTGACAAAAAGCTCAAAGAAAGCAGCCCAAATCATTATGATATGGTTTCAAAAATCTACAAAAATCCTAAGCAAGCAGGGATTAACCTTTTCCCAAAATCTTATGTTTTTGCGCTTAATTTGGATAGTTTGACCGCTTTTGGCTACCTTTTCAATGTGTCGGATAAATCAAAACTTGACGAACTTGCGGCTAAAATTGTAGCAGATAGCAAAGAAAAAATCTTTGTTGGAGAGAAAAAAGGTTTCAAATTTTTCTCTGATAATAAGACAACAATGGCTTGGAATGGGCAGATTGCGGTGATGATGGGCATTGAAGGCACACAAAAATACAATTCAACAGAAGCTCAAAACTATGACGACCCAGATTATTACGCCAAACAAGAGGAAAAAGAACGCCTTTACACACAAAAAAAAGGTGATATAATGGCAAAACAAATTGAGGTAGTAATGGAAGGGCAAAAAAGTAATGTTACGAGTAATGCAAACTTTCAACTCTTTAATAATCAGACTTTTGATGCAGGCATTTGGGTAAATTATCAACTGTTTAATAGTGCTTTTTCACAAGTTTTTAAGGAGTTTGGAAAATCTATGGGGTCAGAAAAGAGAATGATGGAAAAATTTTCTAGCGTTATGAAAGACAATTATTTGCATATGCTTTTCAACCTCAATAAAGGCAATGCTACGTTTTCTGTGGATACGTATATGGGCGAGAAAATGACTAATCTTTCACAAGGAATGTACGACAAACGCATCAATCCTAAGTTTTTTGATTATGTAGATGGTGCTAATACGCTTGGATTTTTGGCGGTTGCCGTTGATATGCGTAAGTATTATGATATGTTTATGGGGCTTTATATCCCATTTTTGCAAGAAGTACCCAAAGGAAAGCAAATTATTTCTGCCATAGAACTTGCAGGAATTGGTACTGATGAAGATGCTATTTTGAATCTTTTTAAAGGTGATTTGATGATTGCAATTACTGATGTGCGTGAAGTCAATGTTACTTATAAAGATTTTCAATATGACGGAGATAAGTACGTTGGTGAGGTTGAAAAAACTAAAAAGGAGCAAAGTCCCGTATTTATGGCTATGTCTAGCATAGGAAATCAGAAAAATGTGGATATTGTAATACGTGCTTTGGTTAATTTTGAGATAATAAAAGAGCAAAAAGGGTACTATGAATTTGTAGGCAAAATGACTATGGCAAAAGTATATCTTGTTCTAAAAGATGGTATGCTGATTGTTTCTAATGATGAAGACCTTGTTTTGGGGCGTATTTTGCAAGGCAAGACAGTCGCAAAACCAGTGGAAAGCCGTTTGCAAGATTTGACTAAGGCTAATTCACAAGTATTTTTTACTAATTTTCCTAACATTTTTACAACTATTCTCAAAACAACCAAAGATTTGAGCAAAGAAGACAAGAAAAACATTGAAGAACTCAAAAATAATATTGGGGAGTTGCAGTTTAGAGGTGTAGAAATGAACGGAAAAGTAGCTAAGTACCAAGCAACTATTGACCTCAAAAACAAAAAAGAAAATAGCCTTTATGTTGCGCTCAAAATGATAGATTACTTTATGAAGAGCGGCAAAGTGCAAACCTCAGAAGCAAAAACTATTGAGGGCAAGACACCAGAAGAAACAACAGATAAACCTAAAAAGAAGAAAAAAGGTAAATAATTCGTTTAGTTAAAGTTTTTAATAAAGGTGTACTAAATTTTAATTTAGTACACCTTTTATTTTTGAAACGTTTTAATTTTATTCATTTGCTAAACTTTTATCCAAAATCCATTGCCAAGTAGCAAGCACCTTTTCTGGCTCCGTGAATGTAAGAGGCACATAATTGGGGTCAATAAGCAAATCTTTGTTGTTTTCTAATTTCATAAAACACCATAAAAAAGCATTTGTTACACACCCATAAATAGCTTTGCGAGGTTTGCCTTTTTGCTCGTTAAAAATCTGTGCTGCATACATTTCTGCACCACATTGTGCCAATCCTTCTTCTATTTCACCTTTTTTAGCTTCCACTAGGCAAATAATAGGCGCAGAGATTTCTAGTTTTTGGATTTCTGATGATAAAATAAAATCACAAAAACCGTTTAAACCGCTTTTAGCATCTACATTAAATTCAAAACCTGAAAAAGTATTAAAATTATTCAAATTCGTGCGCCTAAGTTCCTTCAAAATAGGTACAACTACAGACTCTGATTTTGCTTTTTCTGTTCCTAATGCTTCTAATTCCGCTTCTTTGAGTGTTGTCAAAAGCAAATCAGTAGCCGTTTTGAGTGGCAAATTTTTAGGCAACCACGCTGTTTGAATATCATTGATACCAAACTGTGTACGCAACATTTCCAGTTTTTTGAATTTATTATAAGACATTTTTTTAGTGTTTAAAAGTGGTTTAAAAACAGTTTTTTATCTTTACAAAGATACGAAAAAACGACATAAAAACGCCTTAAACCACCAAATTAACAATTTTCCCTACCACGACAATTACTTTTTTTGGTGCTTTGCCTTCCAACCATTTTATCACGTCTGCATCAGCCAAAACGGCTTTTTCAATGTCTTCTTTTGATGTTTCTATGTCAAAAATCCTATTTGCACGCACTTTCCCATTGATAGAAATAGGATAATTAACGCTACTTTCTTTCAAATACTCCTCATTAAAACTAGGAAATTGCGCAAAACTAATGCTTGTTTTGTGTCCCAAAAGTTCCCACAATTCCTCCGTAATATGAGGCGCATAAGGAGAAACCAACACCACAAATTGCTCCAAAATAGCCCGTTTATTGCATTTTAGTTCTGTAAGTTCGTTGGCGCAAATCATAAAATTACTGACTTGCGTATTGAAAGAAAAACGGTCAAAATCATCACTCACACGCTTTATTGCACTATGCAAAACTTTAAGTTCTGCAGGCGTAGGCGCAATTTCACTTACGAAAAACTCCCCATTATTATTATTTTCCAAGAATTTTTCATTATGAAACAAACGCCACATTTTCCTCAAAAACTTATGTGTACCATCAATGCCGTTAGTATTCCAAGGCTTAAACTGCTCCAAAGGACCTAAAAACATCTCATACAACCGTAGCGTATCTGCACCATAACGTGCTACCATAGCATCAGGATTAACGACATTGTACCAACGCTTAGACATTTTCTCTATTTCAACGCCACAAACGTACTTTCCGTTATCTTCCAAAATAAATTCAGCATTAGCCAAATCAGGTGTCCAAGCACGAAAAGCAGCCAAATCCAAAATCTCATTTTCTACAATATTGACATCTACGTGCATTTCTGTTGTGTCGTATTGGTCTTTTTTATTGAAGGAAACGAACTTATTAGGCTCATTTTTAAGCCTATACACAAAATTACTTCTGCCTTGAATCATTCCTTGGTTGATAAGTTTTGTAAAAGGCTCGTTGGAGCTAATAAAGCCCATATCAAACAAAAATTTGTTCCAAAAACGGCTATAAAGTAAATGCCCTGTGGCGTGTTCTGCACCACCAATATACAAATCAACATTTTTCCAATATTGTTCTTTTTCTTTGCTTACAAAGGCGTTTTCATTGTTTGCGTCCATATAACGCAACCAATACCAACTAGAACCCGCCCAACCAGGCATTGTGGAGAGTTCGTATTCATATTGATTTTCATTAGTGTTATTATTTTCTGTTGATTTTTCTTTAAAATTCCAGTTTTCAGCACGTCCCAAAGGTGGCTCTCCTGTTTCTGTTGGTAGATATTTATCAATTTTAGGAAGTTCCAAAGGCAAATCTTTGTCTTCCAAAAGGTGCGGAATATCATTTTTGAAATAAACTGGCACAGGCTCACCCCAATACCTTTGGCGACTAAAAACCGCCTCACGCATCTTGTAATTCACTTTTTTCTTTCCAAAAGCTCCCAAACTAGAATTTTTAGCGTTTTCTGCAAATTCTATTCCCTTGTTGATGGCTTCTTTTGTATCTAAACCATTCAAAAAACCAGAATTTATCATTTTGCCATATTTTTTTTCAGTAGGATTTTCCAGCGTTTCTGTTCCTTCTATTACGTTGATAATGGGCAAGTTAAAGTGTTTTGCAAAACGGTAATCTCTATCATCAGAACAAGGAACAGCCATTACAACACCAGTGCCGTAGCCTGCAAGCACATAATCAGCAATCCAAACAGGAACTTGCTCATTATTGAAAGGATTTGTTACGAAACTGCCTGTAAACACTCCAGAAACCGTTTTTACATCAGCCATACGGTCTCTTTCAGAACGGTTGGTGGCTTTTTCTACGTATTCCGCAACAGCTTCTTTTTGTGCAGAAGTCGTAAGAGATGCCACTAGCTCATGTTCTGGCGCAATAGCCAAATAAGTAACCCCAAAAATAGTGTCCACACGTGTCGTAAAGACAGTTAAAGGGATTTTAACCACCCCCAGCCCCTCCTTAGGAAGGAGGGGAGTTTCAAATCCCCCTCCTTCAAAGGAGGGGTTAGGGGTGGTTGTCGTATAAAACGTAATTTCAGCACCAACGCTTTTTCCAATCCAATTTCTTTGAATTTCCTTAATAGAATCCGACCAATCTAGGTTGTCCAAATCATTCAAAAGGCGTTCTGCATACGCTGTAATGCGCATCATCCACTGGCGCATACGCTTACGTTCCACAGGATAGCCACCACGTTCAGAAACGCCATCTTTTATTTCATCATTGGCAAGCACCGTTCCTAACGCAGGACACCAATTAACAAAAGCATCAGCTAAAAACGTCATACGGTACTTTAAAAGCACATCTGACTTTTCTTTTTCAGAGAAATTTTGCCATTCCGTTTGAGAAAAAACAGGCGTATCTTCATCACAAACGGCACTTTCCGTTTGTGAAATATTGATATTTCCATTTTTTTCAAACTCTTCTATCAAAACACTAATATTTTGTGCTTTATTGGCTTTTTGGTCATAATAAGCGTTAAAAAGTTGCTTAAAAATCCATTGTGTCCATTTGTAGTAATCTGGCGCAGAAGTACGCACTTCTCTGTCCCAATCAAAAGAAAAACCTATGTTTTGGAGCTGTGAGATGTATCTTGTAATGTTTTCTTCTGTCGTAAGGGCTGGATGTTGCCCTGTTTGTATGGCGTATTGTTCAGCAGGAAGTCCAAAAGAGTCAAAACCAATAGGATGAAGCACATTAAAGCCTTTTAGGCGTTTGTAGCGTGCCATAATGTCGGAGGCAATGTACCCAAGCGGATGCCCTACGTGCAAGCCTGCGCCAGAAGGGTACGGAAACATATCCAAAACGTAATATTTAGGCTTTTGTGTATCTTCTGTTGCTTTGTAAAGTTTGCTTTGTTGCCACTTATTTTGCCATTTTTTTTCTATTGCTGAAAACTGATAATCTGCCATTTTGTGTGTTGCGTGTTGAATAGTTTAGTTACAAGCACAAAAGTAAGCATTTTTATAGTTTTTTTTGGATTTTATTTAAAAGTAACAAAAAAAGCCTTTCCAAAGTTTGGAAAGGCTTTTTTTGTTTGAAATAAACCATATTAGAAATACCTAAAAGCGCATTTTGTTATCAGGTGGAAACATCTGACAACACAGGAAAACCTGACAACATGGGGAATACCTACCAGATCCACCTATTTATAGGGTATTCTACTGTTTTTACATGGTTTTTATCCCCAGTATAAGCATTAGTGTAGATTTTTATAACACCATACTGCGCCCTTCCTCCAACCACAGCACATACCGCTTTTGCATTAGCACTTTCATAAGGTACCACATAATAAATGGCGTATATTTGTGAAAGTGTATAATTGTTTAGAGAGGCATATTCAATGCTTAACTCATCAAATTCTACATACGGAGAACGACAAATATCATAATCTATTGGTAAACTTACTGGTAAGCAAGCAGGAAGTAAATAGTGCGTAGCAATCAGCTGCCGTACAGTATTGGTCAGATCACTCGTCTGAGCTTTCAAAGAGAGTATTGATAACATCATTATCAAAATCAAAATTATTTTTTTCATTTTTATTTAGATTTATGGTTGAACAAAAACTTCTGTAGTATTTATGCCTTGATTAATAAGGATAACACCTTCTGCAGTAGTTATATTTCGCTGATTAGCAGGCAAAAGTTGGTAATTAAATGGCGGTGTAAATGTATTACCATACAAGATAACGCTAGCGGGGTCAATCACAAAGCTTGGGTGAGGTCTACTTTTAAGATTTTCATTACCAAATTTATAGCTTTGTATAAAGATACACTCCCTTCTGTATGCTTCTACTTCATCATGGATATCACAAAGTGAGCCTCTATTACCACAATACTATGGACAGTTTTTAGGAATAAATTTTGAAAAAAGCACTTAGAATGTTATTTTTGTTTTGCAGACCAAAACAACTAACTCTAAGTGCTATGA
>JAYVGJ010000033.1:0-3220 GCA_043772375.1 Raineyaceae bacterium
AATCAAACCTTTACGGTGCTTTTTGAGAGCCTTTTTATCAATGAATTGGGGCAAGCGGGAGAAGGTGATGTTTGGTTTAAGACACAACCAATAGAGGATTGGGTAGCTACGCAACAAAATCCAGTACAAAATGCACAACAAAGTGCTAATCAGGAAGCTTTTGCAGACACGCCATTTTATGACGGAGTAACTACGTTTGATAATAACGTGATTACTGGCGTAAGTGTTGATACACAAGGAAATGTAATTTTAACCACCACAAATGGCACTTTTTTGGCTGATACTGCACTTGTACCACGTTCTCCACGAGATAAAGCTGTAATTATACAAGATAAAAATGGTAATCAATGGGTGATACAACCTAATGGAAGTGTGATAGCTGCGCCAGGTGGTGGTTTGCCCCCTAAAAAGAATGAAGATGAAGATATTGCATCAATGATTATTGGTGACCCAGCTAAACCATATTATTTTAGAATTGATACAACAAAAGCAAGAACTGGGGGAGATACAACAAAGTATTTTACAGGAAAGAAAGCATACTTTATGAAAGAACAAGCATCAAGCATATTGGTTACCATTTATAGAATAAATGATGCAAGTTTTAGAAGTGATAGTGTGACTTGGAAAATGAAAAGAAATAAAGGCGTGGCACGTCAAAATCAACTACTAGCCACAAATAGTAACAATTGCACCATTTTATTAGAAAATGATTATTCATATAACGTTAAAGCATATTATAAAGGCAAGGTTATTGCTTATTTTGAGTTAATAATTTACGGAGAGCCAGTTGTGTTATTCAAAACACCAGATAATTATAATGGAGAGTTTGGTTTTGATAATGGTCACGAATATATTAACAAAGCAAGTGGTTTAAAAGATGATTATGGAAAAGTTAAAGTAGGGAAAAAAGACTATTTTATTTCTAATGTATCTGTTATTCCAAATCAAACAATAAATTTGAAAATTGATGTTATAGGCTTAAAAAAAGCAAGAATGGATAGTTTAACAACATTGAGATTTGTACGAAGTAATGGATTGATTTCAATGAATGGATTTTGTGAACAAGATACCATAAGAAAAACATACAAAGAATTAGAAAATAATCCAGTTCTTCAAGTTACTGTAACTTCATCTTTTGGAAATGCAGATTATACTGATGCTGAATATATTTCAGTTTTTGATTACAGAAATCATCTAATTGGAAAATTACAGATATTTTGTGCTATTCCAATAGAAAAAGAACTTGTTCTAGTCTATGTAAATCATGGTGATGGTTATCCAACTATTAGTCAAAATGATATTCTACTTGAATTGAATAATCATTCTCATAATCAGTTCCATATTAAGTGGAAAATATCTACAAGAGACTCACTATTCAATAGCCTTGTTAATAAAAATTATGCTCTTTCAAGGCAAATAGATATTTCATCATATTATAATGCAAGTAGTGCTAATGCCTTACGGTTTACAAAAACTGGATCAGTACGTAATGCGTTAGATGACGAATATATAAAAAGTACGAATCATAATTTTCCTCTGACTGGTGGAGTATATTTAAGTCAATATAGCCCACAACTAACAAAAAATACAGGAAATCCGTTTATTTATTTCTTTTTTATTACAAATATTTCAACACAAACTAATGCTAGTAGTCCTGAAGCTGCACTTGGTAATTTAGAAGGCATAAATGGATTGAATGAAAATCTAGGTGTTTTATGTGCTAGTGCTAATAATAATCTAGAAGTCATATCACATGAATTAGGACACGGATTAAGATTAAGACATGTTTTTAAGGACTATAATAGTAGTGGAACAGAATCATCACCCGACCCAACTATCGCAGCGAAAAGATTAGAAAATAAAGGTGTAACTGAAAACTATATGGATTATATTAGAAATAGACAAAGTTTCTTCTTGTATCAATACAAAATGGTTAATAGACAAAATCAAAACTAATAATTTAATATGAAAAAAAAACTTTTAATTTTAATCATTTGTTTGGCTTACTTTGATGTATTTGCACAAGACAGTACACTAAATCCCAAGCAAAAGGAACTTTTTCTAAAATTGAAAAATTTCAGAAAACCTAATGGAGAATTTCCTTTATTTGATTATTCACACAAGGATTACCAGCACCCTCTTATTGCAAAACAAGTAATTCAATTACTTTCTCCTGAATGGACAGAAGAAGAACTTGATTTGGAAGCAAAAAGATATAGCACTTCTGAACGTAAAGATTTGGATATGAGAGTAAAGAATATTTTGAAAAAATCATCTAAATTATTATACAAACAAGTATATGACAGTTTAATTGTAAGAGAAATCAACCATAATAAAAAAGAGTTGATAAAAAGAGGTGTGGGAATAAATAGTCAAGCTATAAAAATAGCGGGCTATTTGTATCTAAATGATGCTATTCCTATTTTAAAAGAAGGATTAATAAAACCACGCCAATACAATAAATCTAGTTTAGAACTAGCACTTGCACGAATGAAAGTAGAACCTTATTATACTTCAATTATGCAACAATATGACCCAAATATGATGTTAGATAAATATTTTACATCTTTGGAAGTTTATTACAAAGAACAACAACTAAAAAATATAAAAACTCCGAAAAACTGGAAAAAAATTTACACAGAACTTTGGGGTGAAAGCATTTCTGTGTATACTTATATTAGTACACCTGAAGCAATTAATAAAATAGAAAAATGGTTATATGTTGATGGTATTTATGTTGATGTTGCACCTGGATATACTAATGAAATAGAAATACCACTAACAAATTGTGTAATACAAGCACTATTCATTTATATTCAAAAAGGTACTGTTGAATACGAAGATTATCATACAAAAAATTATCAAAGAATAGTAAATAGTAAAATTGTAACCAATAAAGATATTGATTTTTTACGTAATTACATAAAAAATAATAAACATAATCTTAAACTTAATAAGTATTGGAGATAATACACTAGCCAATATGACCCCTATGCGCAATGCACGTATAGGAATGCCTATTGAAGTAACAGGTTTTGAGGTAGTTTTGGATAGTTTGGAAGCAGAAAGCACGCCTGGTGTGTATTCTGGGCGTGGACTTATTAAAATCCCGTTTATGCTTAATCAAACCTTTACGGTGCTTTTTGAGAGCCTTTTTATCAATGAATTGGGGCAAGCGGGAGAAGGTGATGTTTGGTTTAAGACACAACCAATAGAGGAT
>JAYVGJ010000034.1:0-9070 GCA_043772375.1 Raineyaceae bacterium
GCACTAGCAAGAGCTAGTTTTATAACTATGTCGCTCCGCTGGAGCTTTAATACAAATACAATGATATTTCTATAAAACTAGCACTTGCTAGTACCGTTCCGCTGGAACTAATACAAAATTTATTTTCCGAAATTCTTCCCGTTTGCAGTATAATCTTACAATCCTAAAAATCCTAGTTAGAAGCAGTATTCGTTTTTCTCAATAATAGCTGCTGCAATACGTTCACGAGCATCTTTTTTGTTGAAAGGAGCTATTTTTGTAAAGCGTTTTAGTCCCATAAGCATTCCGTTTAGCTCATCACCTGTTGCAAAAGACGTAATTGCATCTTTTCCAGCGTTTTCAATAGCCGTAACAGCTTCATTAAGATAAACCATTGCAATATCTTTTTGCACGCTATATGCCAACTCTCCTTTTACGCCAATCAGCTTTTCAACACGCAAAAGCGTTGATTCTGCTACATAAACCTCAATAATCATATCTGCCAAATTCATCATTATTTCTTGTTCTTCACTGATTTTTGTCGTGAATTTTTGCACTGCAGCACCTGCTACCATCAAAATTGTCTTTTTCAGGTTTCTGATAACTTTCTTTTCAGCAGCGAACAAATCCGTACTAAAATCATTCTCAAAAGACGGAACAGACAATATCTCTTTTCCAACTGCCATAGCTGGTGCCATAATGTCTAGTTCACCTTTCATTGCACGTTTGATGATAGTACCAACGGCAAGCATACGGTTTATTTCATTTGTTCCTTCAAAAATACGGTTGATACGTGAATCACGGTAGCATCTATCCACAGGTGCATCAGCAGAAAAACCCATTCCTCCATATATTTGTACTGCTTCATCAGTTACAAAATCCAAAGTTTCAGAGCCGTGAACTTTCATCAAAGCACATTCTATAGCAAATTGCTCAAAACTTTTTAGTTTTGCTTGCGCAATATCCATTCCTGCCGCTTGGAAAGCATCACAGGCATCATCAATATTCTGTCCACAACGGTAGTTAGCAGAATCCGTAGCAAAAATACGAATAGCAGATTGCGCTATTTTGTGACGAATTGCCCCAAAACTATTGATAGAAACATTAAATTGTTTTCTTTCTTTGGCATAATTAACAGCGTGATTAAGAGCCGTTTTTGCGCCACCACTTACAGATGCAGAAAGTTTTATACGACCAATATTTAGGATATTCACCGCAATTTTAAAGCCGTTTCCACGCTCTGAAAGCATATTTTCAACTGGAACTTTGCAATCATTAAAGAAAACCTGACGAGTGTCTGAGCCTTTGATACCCATTTTGTGTTCTGGCTCATTCATTGTAATTCCGCCCATTTCTTTATCAATGATGAACGCAGTAAGGTTTTTGTCATCTCCAATTTTAGCAAAAACAATGAAAACATCAGCAAAACCACCATTCGTTATCCACATTTTCTGACCATTGATGATGTAATGTTTGCCATCTTCTGTCAAAACTGCCTTACTTTTAGCAGAGTTGGCATCAGACCCAGAATCTGGCTCTGTCAAGCAATAACAGGCTTTCCACTCGCCTGAACCTAATTTTGGAAGATATTTTGCTTTTTGTTCTTGCGTTCCATAATATTGAATTGGCAAAGTTCCTATGCCTGTATGCGCAGAAAACGCCACTGCAAATGAATGTGCCCCACCAAGTGCCTCTGCAACGAGCATACTAGAATTAAAATTCATTCCTAAACCTTCAAATTCTTCAGGCACACCAACACTAAGCAAGCCCAACTGACCTACTTTTGTCATCAGTTCTGCCATCAGTTTGCCATCTTTTTGGCTATCTATTTCGTTGAGGCGTGGTGTAATTTCTTTTGCAATAAAGTCTTTACAAGATTGCGCCATCATTATTTGTTCTTCTGAAAAATCTTCTTGTATAAAGATTTCATTTGCTTCAATTTCTTTAATCAAAAATTCACCACCTTTGATTAGTTCTTTATTTTGAATTGCTTCCATTTTGATTTTTTGTTTAAATTTATTTGGTTAAAATTTGCTTTCGTAAAATAATATTTGGCAAAAAGCCTTTTCTACTATTTTCTAATTTCTAAACGCAAAGGTAGATAAAAATGTTCTGTATGCAGAGTATTTTCAGAAATATTTTCGTTATTTTTAGAAAATAATTTTTAAAATAGACTTTTTTTTATTTTTATAGGATTATTCCAAGAAAAAAAGCACTAAAATGCTTATTTTTTGGATAAAAATGCTAATTGAGATTTGTATTCTTTTGAATTTCAGAATTTCGTTGTAACTTGCAGGCATATTGTAGCAGATTGTATTCATCTACACTAGCAACTGCTAGCTCACAATTCACAACTCACAATTATTTAAAATGAAGCAATTTGGTACTTATCTTCTTTTTCTTAGCAAACTTTTCGTACAAAGAGAAAGGCTGAAAACTTACATACAACTTACCTTAGAGGAGTGTGTTTATATTGGCGTTAATTCCATCTTTTTGGTGGGTATTGTTTCCACTTTTATTGGTGCAGTAACCTGTATTCAAACGGCTTACAACCTTGTTTCTGACTTTATTGCTAATTCTGTTGTGGGGCTTATTGTGCGAGATATGACTATTTTGGAACTTGCGCCTACTATTATTAGTATTGTTTTGGCAGGCAAAGTTGGTTCTAATATTGCGGGTAATCTTGGTTCTATGCGTATTACGGAGCAAATTGATGCACTAGAAGTAATGGGAATAAACTCTATTTCGTATCTTATTCTTCCAAAAATATTGGCAGCAATGATTACATTTCCTATACTTGTGATAATTGCGGCTTTTTTATCTATGTTAGGTGGGTACGTGGCTGGTACGCTTTCTGGCGCACTTACGCCTGCGGAATTTGTAGAAGGCTCACGAATGCTTTTTGTACCTTACAATGTTACTTTTATGATAATCAAGGCGGTTGTTTTTGGCTTTTTGGTATCTTCTATTTCAGCATTCCAAGGTTATTATACATCTGGGGGAGCTTTTGAAGTAGGACAATCAAGCACAAAAGCGGTTACGGCTAGTTGTATTGCCATTCTTTTAGCTGATTATATACTTGCACAATTACTTTTAGACCACAAATAAATTATAAGTTTTGAATTATGAATTATGAGTTAAAATACACTGTTCTACACCAAAAATTATAATAAAAATTTTAGTACACGACAAAATTTAGAAGTGAAAAATGCTCGTGGTTTGTAGGGACACAAACTGCGAAGGTTAATAAAATAAAACGACAAAAATAACTTATAATTCATAACTCATAATTCATAACTCAAAAAAATGTTATTTAATATTATCAATTGGACAGCTGACCCTGTTATTTTTAGCTTTACTGTTGGCAGTTTTCAGCCCGAAATCCGTTGGTACGGCTTACTTTTTGCCACAGGTTTTATTTTAGGGCAACTTATTTTGGCTAAAATATGGAAAATTGAAGGCAAAAATGAAAGTGATTTTGAGGCATTGTGCCTAAGCGTGATTATTGCGACAGTCGTAGGCGCAAGGCTAGGACACGTAATTTTTTATGATTTGAAAGATTATCTTGCTAACCCGCTTTCTATTTTTAAGGTTTGGGAAGGCGGTCTGGCTAGTCACGGTGCAACTATTGGAATACTTGTTGCGCTGTGGCTTTATTGTCGCAAACGCCCAGACCAACCTTTTTTGTGGGTTGTGGATAGGATAGTGATTGTAGTCGCACTTGGTGCAATGTTCATACGTTTAGGCAATCTAATGAATTCTGAAATTGTGGGCAAACCTACCAATGTTGCGTGGGCGTTTGTGTTCTCTCGTGCTACTGATTTAGGCGAAATAGAACGTTTTTTACCACGCCACCCAGCGCAATTATATGAAGCTATTTCATTTTTCTTCTTGTTTTTAATATTGATTTTTGTTTACAACCGTTATAAAACCAAAACGCCACAAGGGCTTTTATTTGGCATTTTTATGGTTTATACGTTTACGTTGAGGTTTTTTTATGAATTTTTGAAAGAAGTGCAAGTAGCTTTTGAAAACAGTCTTCCTCTGAATATGGGGCAGCTTTTGAGTATTCCTGCGGTGCTTGCAGGGTTTTATATTCTTTATTTGGCAAGTAGAAATGCTGAAAAACAAAATGTAATGATAAAATAGCATTTAAAAACCTTTCCGAAAGTTGGCTTAATACATTATTACCACGTTCCGTAAGTACGACTTACGGCTACTAGCATTAAACCCTTTCAAGGTTTTAATACAAAAAAGTGTAAGCACAAAACCCTGAAAGGGTTAAATATTCATAGCCGTAAGTCGTACTTACGGAACAGGGTAATACCATTTTTATGGAAAACAATAATCAAAATAATCTTTTTTCTGAAGAAAATAATACACTTCTTTTGCCAAAAAAAGCAGAAGAAGCGTTTTCACGTGGCTACGACAACGGCTTAAAAGGTATCAATAAATCTCATTATGAAGGTTATATCTCTGAAAAATACCTACAAAATGCGCTTCAAGAAGCCATAAATATCAATGCAAAATTATTAGATAACGTCACTGAAAAGCTGGAAATCAATACAATGCAGTTTGCTAATTTACAGAAAGAAAGTACAGAACTCAAAGAACAAATAAATCATAAAAAAAGCCTTTTGGTGCGCCGTTTGGAGGATTTTCAGACGTATAAAACCGAAAAAATCAATTATCTCAACGAAAAAGAAAAACTACGTAATAAATACTCGTTTTTGGCAGGTGTGTTGTTTTTGATAGCAGGCTTTATTTTCATTGTTGGTGACCTTGTTATTTCTCACGAAATAGTTGCCTACGCCCTCAATATCAAGAATAATATAGAAGCGTGGACTTTTGCGGTCGGGCTTGCTA
This sequence comes from Raineyaceae bacterium, assembly GCA_043772375.1. GTDB lineage: Bacteria > Bacteroidota > Bacteroidia > Cytophagales > Thermonemataceae > JANYGM01. The sequence goes on from JAYVGJ010000034.1 coordinate 4,846, forward strand.
TGGTTTCTGTTCTTCTAAAACCTGCTTACGACAGACTGATAGAACAGCCTTATCTCTACAAAAAAACTATTACTACAGAAGTTATTTACTTGATATTTAAGGTTTTACTTGTGTTATTTACCTTTGTTACGCTTTTCACTTTGGGACTTTTTCGTTATGAGGCATACAAAACAGACCGTTTGAAGGAAAGTATCAACAAAAACATCTTACAACTGCAAGCAGACGACATTTCGGAGCAAAACGAACGCCTGATTTTGCTCAAATCAAAAGAAAGTGAAAACCTTAGCCTAAAACTCGTAGAACACCCTGCGGGGCTTTATTCTTTTGTGTTTTCTGGGATAATGTTTGCAGTCGCTGGAGCTATTTGTTTGGGGCTTAGTTTCCCTATTTTGGGCGGTTATACACGTATTTGGTTGCAAATTCCTATGCACCTGCGCAAGATTATCCCGCTAGAAAAAAATGCTCTTTTACAAGTGGAAATTTTGGAAAATGATTTGCACCAAAAACAATCAGATTTTGCAGTGCGACAAGAGGAAATATTGCTTATAGGTGATTTGGAGCTACAAAAAGAAGAAAAAACCAAACTTACAAAACAACTTTTGGATAACAAAGATTTATTAAGAAAAAGTCTTATTGAATCAGATATTTATTTGTATGAAGAAGGCTACGAACGGGGCATTTTGACTACTAAAATCAACCTTGAAAATGAACAAAAAGCCCTAAAAGCTGCTAATGATGCCATTTTGGAGGCTGCAAAACCTAAACCAATTATTATCCCAGAAACTGTTTTTCAAACATCAAAAAATGGGAACGGGAATGGGAATGGCAATAATAGCAAAACAAAAGATTTAAAAGATATTCCTAAAAATATTATCCAAAAAAATAATCAGAAAAAACAACCAGAAAATGCGGAAATAGCTATTTTGGACAATATTTTAGAGGAAAATAAAACAGAAAAAACAAACGGAAATTTTGAGGGAATTTTTGATAAAAACGAGAATTTACAAAGTTTTATGGAAAAATATGGCAATGATGAAGATGAAGATATGAATGAGAATATCATAACAAATATTGCGGAAAATATTGCGTTTGAAACACCAAAAAATAGCATTACAAGCAGTGTAAAAGACAAAATGAACAAGTTAAAGAAAAGATAAACACAAGCTAAATTTTGTATTACCACGTTCCGTAAGTACGACTTACGGCTATTATTGTTAAACCCTTTCAGGGTTTTAATACAAAAATGCAAGTGCAAAACCCTGAAAGGGTTCAATGTTAGTAGCCGTAAGTCGTACTTACGGAACGTGGTAACAATGTATTAAATTAGTGTAAATATTTGTGCTAAATGCTATTAGAAAAAATACATCTCATTAACTTCAAAAACTATGAATTGCTAGAAATGACCTTTGGAAATGGTCTAAACTGCATTTTGGGTGATAACGGTAGTGGGAAAACTAACTTGCTTGATGCCATTTATTGTCTTGCCTTCACTAAAAGCTATTTTGGACTAACAGACACACAAAATATCAGACATTCAGAAAATTTTTTGGTCGTGAATGGGAGTTTTAAAAAAGAATATCAAAATGATGATTTAGACAATAATTTAGTTGAATTTCAAACAGAAAATATTGCTTTTGGAGTACGGGAAGGCAAAAAAACTATCAAATCATCTGTTAATAATTATCAAAAAACATCACAACACATAGGACTTTATCCTGTTGTAATGCTTACGCCTTATGATACAGACCTTGTGCGTGAGGGAAGTGAGGAAAGACGCAAATTTTTGGACGGAATTATCTCGCAAATCAGCAACGAATACCTACAAAACTTGCTGAAATACAATCATTTACTCAAAGAAAGAAACATTACACTCAAAAGATTTGCAGAAAAAAATACTTTTGATGTCATTTTATTGGAAAGTTTTGATGAGAGATTATTAGAAAAAGGTAAACTTATTTTTGAAGAGAGAAAACGCTTTTTGTGCGTTTTTTTGCCTATTTTCCAAGAATTTTATCAGATTTTATCAGAAAATAACGAGATAGTTAGCCTAGATTATCAAACGCAATATTGTCAGAATAATAACGCTGAAAGCACAGAAGATTTATCTAAAAATCAAATAGAAAATTTTGAAAGGTTTTTTAAGAAAAACCTTCAAAAAGACCGTTTACTGATGCGTACAAGCGCAGGCATACACAAAGACGACCTTGAGTTTTTATTAGAAAAACGTTCTTTGCGTAAGTTTGGCTCACAAGGACAGCAAAAAACCTACGTCATTGCGCTCAAATTAGCGGCTTTTGCCACAATAAAAAAGGAAAAAAATATTTGCCCTCTGCTCCTTTTAGATGATATTTTTGATAAATTAGATGCAAAACGTATGCAAAAATTGCTTCAAATTGTGAGTTGTGCGCCTTTTGGGCAGGTTTTTTTGACAGATGCCAACCCAAAACGTACAAAGGCACTTTTGAAAGAAATCAAGCAGGAAACTAAACAAGAAAACGAAATAAGTACATTTATTTTAGAAAAAAATATTTAAAATATTGCTTACTAAATTTTTGTATTTACTTCATATCACACACTTCACACCTCAATAATATGCAAGCATTTGACCGCCTTTTGACAATAATGGACGAACTTCGTGAGAAGTGTCCTTGGGACAAAAAACAGACTTTTCAAAGTTTGCGACATTTGAGCATAGAAGAGATTTATGAGCTTTCTGATGCCATTTTGGACGAGGATATGCCCGAAATAAGGAAAGAATTAGGAGATGTTTTGCTTCACGTAGTTTTTTATGCAAAAATTGCTTCTGAAAATACCAATAAAATTGGAAATCACAATGAAAATTTTAATATAGAAGATGTTTTAAATACGCTTTGTGACAAACTCATTTCTCGTCATCCGCATATTTATGGTGATATGGTTGCCACCACGGAAGAAGATGTAAACAAACTTTGGGCGCAAGTCAAGCAGAAAGAAAGTAACAACGAAAAATCAGCGTTGGCAGGCGTTCCAAAAAGCCTTCCTGCGCTTGTGAAGGCTATACGCATACAAGAAAAAGCCAGAAATGTAGGTTTTGATTGGGAAGATAAAACGCAAGTTTGGGAGAAAGTCAAAGAGGAAATAGCAGAATTTGAAGAAGAATTTAAGGCTGGCGCAGCATTTGACCCAGAAAAAGCAGAAGCAGAATTTGGAGATTTATTGTTTTCTTTGGTAAATTATGCTCGTTTTATCAATATCAACCCAGAAACAGCATTAGAAAAAACTAATAAAAAATTTACAAAGCGTTTTCAATATTTAGAACAAAAAGCAAAAGAAAATAACCAAATCTTATCAGAAATGACATTGGAAGAAATGGACGTTTATTGGAATGAAGCAAAAAAATTGTAAAAGCAAAAAAGCATCAAAACTGTACAGTTTTGATGCTTTTTTATTACTTTATTTACTTATTTCTGCATTCTTTGCATATAAAGCATTTGTGCCAAAAGTCCGTTTGTGTTGTTAAAAAGTGGCATAGCCTCTTCCAAAAGGCAAATATACGTTTGGATAAACTCGTTTTCACCAAGTGCGCCAGTATTTTTGTTGTGAAAAGCATCTATTTCACTTTGAGGAAGTACCACGTCACAGCCAAAAAAATAACCCCCTTCATCAAGCAAACCAGGAGAAGAATAAAGCAATTTGTCAGAAAGCATAAACAACTGACTATCAGCTATTTCTAAGCCTGTTTCTTCTTGTACTTCTTTGAGAGCCACTTTTCGTGGATTAGCTTCACTATCACACATACCCGCAGGGTGTTCAAAGGACACTGCACCATTAGCAATACGCCTCTGTTTGACCAGCAAAAGATGTTTTTTGCCTGTTTCTTTGGAGATAAGACAAGTTACGACAGTAACAAAATGCCCTCTAAGCATTGCAATAGGCAAAACTTTTTGCCCGTCTGCATCTTGTGCATCTATGTGTATAAGTGCAAAAAGCACCTCTCCTTTTCCCTTATGAACAAGATGTAAAGGCTTGATATTGTTGATTTTAAGACCATTTTCTAGCAACAATTTGTGCCATTCTTGGTATTTGTGTGCTTCTTCTAATGTTTGCATAATAGTTATAAATTATAAATTATGAATTATGAATTGTGAATGGTTCTACTAAGATTTATACGGAAACCTGATTTTCTTAAATTGTTGTTTTGTATTCAGCCCCAGCGGGGCGAGATATTTATAGCGAATAATAAATA
>JAYVGJ010000035.1:0-5799 GCA_043772375.1 Raineyaceae bacterium
ATAATCTCTTTTTAAAATGAAATGACAGTTTTTATTGTTGGTCAGACCTCCGTTCCACTACGGTACAGACCAACAATAAAAACTGTGTACGGTAGTAAATATCATCAATTTGAACTGTGTGAGCCAATATATTAAACAAGATGGCGGATATATTATTATGGGAAATGGCGCACAAGTGGCATTATCAAAAGACAAAAAAGAAGAATTTTTAAAAGTATATGTATGAAGTGTGAGGTATGAAATATATTTTTAAATGCAGAGATAATGCACGAAAAACAACAATAGCAAGCAATATATTTACTTCATACCTCTTTCCAAGTATGGCATCTCAATTTTCAATATTTAAAATAAATTCATAAGGAATTAGTTTGTATCATTATCTTTTTGTAATTTTGCACTCAAGTAATAAAACTTATTACTTTAAATAAAAATAATGACCAGTTTCCCAATTACTCTTTATGAACAAAATGTACAAATCTTCACAGATTACACTTTTGATAGTGTTATTTACGTGCCTAACGGCTTACCAAACTGCGTGGGCGCAAGTAGCAAACTACGCTTTTGCCTCTACATCAGGCACATATACACCCATTACAGGCGGGACAGTCGTGGTAGCCACTACCAATATGCCACCCGCAGATGAGCAAGAATATCCAAGCTTACCTATTGGTTTCAGCTTTAACTATGATAGCACGCCTTTTACTGTTTTTGGTATTGGTGCAAATGGTTATATTTGGCTGGGTACAAATAGTCAGGCAAATGCAGTAGCTGGTTTGACTTTTGATTTGATACAGAGAAGTATAGCACCTTTGGGCGAAATCAGGTACGAAACCACAGGCATAAGCCCAAATAGAACTACTACCATTCAGTTCTCTAATTGGGGAAATAATGCTTTCGCTGGGGATATTTATAATTTTCAGATAAAAATAAGAGAAACTACCAACGCAATATCTGTGGTTTATGGCAGCATAACGGCAACTTCCCCTATGGCAACGAATATGTTTGTAGGTATTTTGAATAATCTAGCCACACCAACCCCTGATTTTAACCTTCGTACTATCACTAATGCCACAACTAATAACTGGGCTAATTCTACTGCTGGTACTGCTGTTGTGGCAAGTGCTGCATTATCTTCTACTATACTCCCCGTAAGCGGACTTACTTATACGTGGTCGCCTGTTGCTTGTACGGGTGTGCCAACCTCTTCTAATACCATTTCTCCACTAACTGCTTGTGCGGGTACTGCTTTTGTGCTTAGTTTGAGCGCAAGCAATGCTGGTAATAGCTATCAATGGCAATCTTCTCCTACTCTTGGTGGAACTTATAGCCCCATCACTGGTGCTACTAATGCTACTTATTCTACTACACAAACCACTAATACGGCTTACCGTTGTGTTATTTCGTGTACGGCAAGTGCTAGTTCTGTTACGAGTGTGCCTGTTTTTATAACAATGGGAGCGGCAAGTGCCTGCTATTGTGTTGCTTCTGTGCCTAATGCTAATGATACGGATATTGGTAATGTTACTTTTGGAACGCTTAACAATGGTAGTGCTACGCCTGTTCTTAATAATCCTGCTGCTTCTGGTACTTATACAGACTTTACGGCTTTGCCTGCAGCTAGTTTTGCTAGAAGTGGTGGTTATCTGTTTAGTATGTCCCAAATAACAAGTAGTTCTACTTTTTATCCTGCTGTAACAAATGTTTTTATTGATTATAACCAAAATGGGGTTTTTGATGTAAATGAAAGAGTTTTGACAACAGGGCAAACCTCGCAAACAATAAGCACACTTACAGGAAGCATCATTATCCCCCCAACTGCACTACTAGGCAATACTCGTATGCGTGTTATTCTTTTGGAAGGTGGAACTAACCTTACGCCTGCTTGTAATCCGCTTGGTGGTTTTGGTTATGGAGAAATAGAAGATTATACTATCAACATTACTGTTGCTAATGTTTGTCCTATTCCAACTTTTACAAATACAACTGCAACTGCTGCGAGTGTTGGTGTTGCTTATACACTTAATGCAGGTGCAACAGTGGCTTCTGGTCCTGCGCTTTCTTATAGCGTTTCTCCTAGTCTGCCCGCTGGTTTATCTATCAATACAACAACAGGGCTGATTTCTGGTACGCCAGCAGGTGCAGGTACGCCGTCAGCTACTTATACTGTAAGTGCTTTCCAAGCAGGTTGTACACCTGCTACACAAGGTTATACTTTCTTAGTCAATGCGCCTCCTTGCGCTCCTATTGTATTCACTAATACAACTGCTCCAAATGGAACTGTCGGAACTTTCTATAACTTTAATGCAGGTGCTACTGTGACCGTTGGTGGCGCACTTTCTTACACTGTTTCTCCTGCTTTGCCTGCTGGTTTGTTCTTAGATAATACTACAGGACAAATCTTTAATATGCCAACAACCGCTACATTGTCTGCTACCTATACTGTTACGGCTAGTCAGGCAGGTTGCCCAAGTAACTCAAGAGCATTTACCTTTGCCATCAATGCTGGCACTCCTTGTTTTCCTATTATATTTACTAATCTAACTGCACCCGCAGCAACTGTTGGCGTTTTTTATAGTTTTAATGCTGGTGCAACAGGTGGTAATGGAGGGGCTATATCTTACAGTAATGTTTCTACTATGCTTTTACCCAATGGTCTATTCTTAAATGCAGCAACTGGCGTTATTTCTGGTACACCAACAACCGTAACAGCATCAGCTACTTACTTCATACTTGCCACCCAGTCTGGTTGCCCAGGCGGTTCACGTGTCTTTACTTTTGCAGTAAATGCAGCTAGTACCACTTGTTCTCCTATTATATTTACGAATACGGTTGCACCAACTGCAACTATAAATGTTTCATATACCTTTAATGCAGGCGCAACAGTAGCTACTGGACCTGCACTTAGTTATAATGTACCTAGTGGTTTGCCTGCGGGTTTATCAATCAATACAGTAACGGGAATTATATCTGGTGTACCTACTATTGTTTCACCTGCAATAGCTTATGTAATAGTTGCAAGTCAAACAGGTTGCCCAAATGTGGTACAAAGTTTTAGTTTTACAATAAGTCCAGCAGCTCCTACTTGTTCTGCAGTTATATTCAATAATACAACTGCATCAAACGCAACGCTTGGAGTTTCATATAATTTTGATGCAGGTGCTACTGTAACCACTACTTTGCCACTTTCTTATAGTGTTTCTCCTGCCTTGCCTGCTGGTTTATCATTAAACGCAACAACAGGAATAATATCTGGTATGCCTACAACTGCTGTAACATCAACTGGTTATACTGTCACTGCTGGTCAGGTAGGTTGTCTGCAGGTAACAAGAACTTTCACTTTTGCCGTAACCACAAATGCAAGTTGTGTTGCGCTTGTTTTTGCTAATCCTGTTGCTCCAAATGCTTATATTGGTACGCCTTATAGTTTTAGTGCCAATGTGATAGCCGTTAGTGGCGCAACAATCATTTATAGTGTTTCACCTGCTTTGCCTGCTGGTCTGTCTTTGAATGCAACAACTGGTTTGATAACAGGCACACCAACCACAACAACGCCAATCATTGCTATCAATTATGTTGTAGTAGCCACGCAAGCGGGTTGTTCACCTTCTGGAAGGGCGTATGCTTTTGCAGTAACGGGTAATCCTACAACAAGCATAGATAATTCTCTTTCAAATCAGGTAAAGGTATCTCCAAATCCTTCTAATGGAGATTTTAGTATTGATTTTGGAGTTTTGAATATTGATAGGTCTGCTGTATTTATTTATGATGCACAAGGCAAGGCTGTTTTCTCTACTACAATCAATCAAAGCAGTACAATGATTATTTCATTGAAAGATTTTGCTGATGGCATCTACCTAATGAAAGTAACAACCTCAAAAGGAACTATCTTAAAGAGATTAGCAAAGCAATAAAACGCAGATTAGCCTACTTGATATTGTATAATTACAGCATAAAATAGAAAAACACCTTTCAGAAGTAATATTTTGAAAGGTGTTTTTTGTTTATTTAGCATTGAATGTTAAGGTATAAACGTTAAATGTTAAGGTATAAACGCTGAATGTTGAGGTATGAACGCTGAATGTTAAGGTATAAATGCTAAATGTTGAGGTATAAACACTGAATGTTGAGGTATAAATGCTAAATGTTAAGGTACGAACACTAAATGTTAAGGTATGAACACTAAATGTTAAGATATGAACATTGAATGTTTAAGTCTGTAAATACTTACCAATCTGCTTCCCATACAGAAGGGTGTAGGACAAGTTTGAAAATGTATTAAAATGTAGGTGCGACCCTTGTGGTTGCACTCTTTGGATAGCCTAAAAACTTGATTTTGCACATTATTTTGCATACTTTTTGTCGTGTTGCTTTCGCATATATGGGCGACCACAAGGGTCGCACCCTACAAAATACAACTTGTCCTACACCCACTGCAAACGGGAAAGATTTCGGAAAAACAAATTTTGTATTAGTTCCAGCGGAACGGCATATTTATAGAAATATCATTGTATTTGTATTAAAAAGCTCCAGCGGAGCGAAATATTTATAAAACTAGCCCTTGCTAGTAACGCTCCGCTGGAGCTGAATACATTTTTTGACCTATTTTCTATAAATATGCCAGTCCGCTGGACTTCAATACATTTTCTGAAATCCAAGCCGTTCCTAGTATAATAATGAATGTTTTATATTCGTACTTCCAACTTCGTCCCTCAAAACCTATCTTTCTATTTCTTTTTTATAATCTTTGATGGCTCTAAGTAGCGCAGAAGCTAAAATTTCTTGTCCGTCTGCTGTATTCATAAATTTTTCTTCTTCTTCATTGGTCATAAAACCTATTTCTACAAGCATACTGGGCATTGTGGCTTGTTTTAAGACAATGAAACCCGCTTGCTTTAGCCCTCTGTTGGTGCGTTTTGCCTTGTCTTTGAGTTGTTTATCTGTAAAATCTGCTAGTTTTAGGCTATTTTCTACATAAGCATTTTGTTCTAACACCAGCATTATATGAGATTGTGGAGAATTTGGGTCAAAACCACCATAATTTTTCTTATAATCAGTTTCTTTCAAAATAACAGAGTTTTCACGTTTTGCAACTGCCAAGTTTTCTTCAGATACGTGTGCGCCCATAATGAACACTTCTGTACCTGCCACCGCCTTGTTTTTTGGTGTTTTTTTGACATCTAAAGAATTGCAATGTATTGAAATAAACAAATCAGCGTTATTTTTATTGGCAACAGTGGCACGCTCGTGAAGTTTTACGTGTGTGTCTTTGGAACGTGTCTGAATGACTTTTATTTCGGGCAAGTGCTGCGCCAAAAGTTCTCCCAACTTCAAGGAAACCGCTAAAGTTACCTTTTTTTCGTAGGAAATTTTGCCTAATGCGCCTGGGTCAGAGCCGCCATGACCAGCATCAATGACAATAGTTTTCATTTTATACTTTTGTGGCGTATTTGCCGTATTTTTTACTAGATTTTGATTTTTTTGTAATATCTTTGTGCTTAAAGAACAAAATAGCACAATTATTGTAAGCAAAAAAACACTTAGCTTAAAAGTTTTCATATCAGTTTTTTGTATGATTTAGGTAGAAATTTGTACTCTTTTCTTATATAATAAATAGTCTTTACTAATTAGTTTACGTTTTGATAATGCTAAAATAATATATAATCAACTGATTATGAATATTTTGTATTTATAATTTACAATTCACAATTCAAAATTATCTATCTCTTTCATTTCCATTGGCAAAATTAAAAAAAATATACGGATTATTGTTTTTCTTGTTGATTTTTATTAACATAAATT
>JAYVGJ010000036.1:0-6198 GCA_043772375.1 Raineyaceae bacterium
AAGGACTAAAATCTTCTGCTGCCATTTATCAATTTGCCTCAACCGCACCAGGAACATACCAAGTGATGAATATAGGGCGTTTTGTGCGTTCTTTTAAAGCATTTGATGCGAAAGGTGTAGAAATTTCTACAGAAAAAATTGGTGATAATCAATACAAAATCTCCAAACCACGACAAACACGCAAAATCCAGTATAATATTGCCGAAATTTGGGACACAAAAGTAGATAAAGACAATATTTATGCTATGTGTGGCAGTTCTATTGAAGAAGACCACGCCCTAATCAACGGACAGACTGTTTTTGGCTATCCAACGGGTATGCAAAACAAACCGCTCAAAATCAAGATTGATTTTCCAAAAGAATGGACGTTTGGAACGGCTCTTACGCAAGATAAAAATGGCTTTTTTGAGGCAAATAACTACGACCACATTGTGGATTCCCCTATTTTGATGGGACGGCTGACCAAAGCAACTGCAAAAGTGGCTGGTGCAGATATTGAGGTTTATACCTATTCAAAAACAGATAAAATCAAGTCTGATTTGCTTTTGAATGGTATGTCTGATATGCTGAAAGCGGCTGGAGCATTCCTAAAAGAACTTCCTGTAAAAAAATATACGTTTCTGTTTCATTTTGAGGACAAAAACGCAGGTGCGTGGGAACATTCGTACAGTTCTGAATATATTTTGAAGGAAACGGAATGGAGCAAAGAAGTTGCGGAAGGTGTGGTGGATATTGCTGCACACGAGTTTTTTCACGTTGTAACGCCCCTAAACATACATAGCGAGTTGATTTCTAAGTTTAATTTCGTTACGCCAACTGCATCAGAACATTTGTGGTTATATGAAGGAACGACAGAATGGGCATCTCACAAAATGCAACTAAATGCAGGTTTGAAGCCATTAGACGAGTATTTTAAAGAACTTCAGCTAAAAATCAGGGTTGATAACCGTTTTGATAAAAATTATAGCCTTAGCAAAATGAGTCTTACGTCTTTCACGCCAGAAGGGCAAGCACAATACAGCAATATTTATATGCGTGGCGCACTTGTGGCAGGGCTTTTAGATATTCGTTTGCTGGAGCTTTCTAAGGGAAAACGTGGTTTGAGAGAAGTTATCAATGAATTTGCTAAGATTTATGGTGCAAATAAAGCCTTTCCAGAGAAAAAGTGGTTTAAGGTTTTCGTGAAAAAAACGTACCCAGAGATTGCTGATTTCTTTGAAAAATATGTCAAAAATGCTAATCCTTTGCCAATAGAAGACTATTTCAAAAAAATTGGTATCAAATATACAAGCATAGAAAAAAGCACAGACCAAAAGCCAAAATTTGAAATTGCAGAAGATGCCACACCAGCGCAAATAGCCCTGCGCAAGCAATGGATGACTAACTTTTAATACACAATTAAGAATTTCAAATTACGAATTACGGATATTTCCCGTAATTCGTAATTGATAATTCGTAATTGAATTTATTGCATTTGATATTCGGGCAATGCGGTCAAATAAAGCACTATTTTTTTAATAAAAGCCTCTTTTGCCGCTGATAAATTTTCTTTCAAACTATCTTCAAAAGCGGTTTTATTGATATTTTCATCATCTTGGATAAGGTATTTTTTGATGTTTTCAGCTAATATCTTATTTGATTTTTCAGAAGATTTTCCTTCAAAAAACACATCAAAAGCCTTTAAATTGAGGGTTGCTTGCAATGGTTGCTTATTTTTTTTGTTGTATTTCTGTGCGTTGTCGTCTCCGTCATCTTTGTTATCTATTTCTACAACTGCCTGATTAAAAAGCACTTGCGTAAGTTGCAGGCGGAAAAGCAAACTAGAACTATCTATAAAAGCACGTCCACCAGCCCAACCAGCCACATTTGGCGGATTTAGGAGCATTTGCCCTAGTATTTTTTGCACAAAAAGATTAGCATTTTCATCAACAAAATCCACTTCAAAAGTGCGTTTTAAGCCTACTAAAAGCTCAATGGGTGATTTTATTTTTGTCCCAATATTTTTTTCATCATAAAACCATTTGGCAGAAAAAATATCTCGCAGAAGTTTTGAAATATCATAATCAGACTTATAAAACCCATCTGCTAATTGCTTCAAAATCTTTTCATCTGACCCGTTTGGGGCATTATTTGGCGTATCATTTACAAAGAAAATGTAAATTTTTTTGGTAATAAAAAATGCTGTTTCTGGCTTTTTGAGAATGATATTCAAAATATCTTCTCCAGAAAAATTGCCTTTTTGGTTCATAAAAGTTTTTTCTCCAGAGTCGTGTTGTCTTTCTCTAAACTTAAATTTTGCCTCTCCTTTCTCAATTCCCCAGCCTGTAAAGGCACGAGCCGCACTTTTGACATCATTTTCTGTATAATTCCCTCGCCCAGGCGTTTGCCCAGGTGTTTGCCCAAGCGTGAAAAGTTCCATTAGTTCACGAGCAAAATTTTCATTAGGGCTTTCTTTCCTATTCTGTTGATTATTAAGGAATTGTAGCATTGCGGGGTCTTTTGCAACTGCCATTAGCAAATCTTTAAAATTGCCCAAAGCGTGTGTGCGGAGTGTATTATTTTGCAACTGATTAAAAACAGCATTAGCACTTTTGCACGCAAAATGTGTGTGCCAAAAGTAAGTCATTTTCTCACGAAGTTGGTTATTATTATCTTGCATTTTTTCCAACCATTTGATATTGAGCATTTTAATCTCTTCTTTTCGTTCTTTTCTAAGGAGTTTTTTTTCGTTACGAGGAAGAAGTTTTGGTCTTATTTCCTTTTCATCATTTTTAATAAAATCAAAATTAGTATAATTTTCAGCTTGTTTAAAAATGATAGTTAAAATTTTTTCAATGCTTTTTCCTTCAAATTCCTGTAATTGAGCAGGTTTTAAGCCAAAACCAGCACGTAAAAATAAGTGTTGAAGTTCTTTTTGGGTAGGTTTCATAAGATTTTGAAGGCGTTTTGAAGGATATTTTGAAAATATTTGTGTTTATTTTGTTTTTGATGCGTTTTTTAAGCAAAAGTTTAATATTTTTAGAAAAATAAAATAGTAGATATTAGAAGTTTTTTTAGTAAATTTGCATAAATAATTATCTTTCGTAATCTCAAACAAAACCAGAAATCAATGAAAACTATCACATTAAACCCTATTCGTCATAGAGTTTTTACGGCTGGGCAGTTTATCAAAGAATTTGATACAATAAAACCTGCTGACGTAGAGAAAATAACCATTATTCCTGCAAAATTAGGTGAAAAAGGTTTTGGGAAAATTGAAATAAAATTCAATAAAACACAATTTTTTGAATAAAATATAACTAAAATAAATATGCCAAACACGCCCAAAATGAATAATTTGAGTGAAAATAGTATAGATAAACTCCTTAATAACCAAACTAAACAACTAGAATTACAGGAAAAAGAACAAAACTTAAAAGCTATTGAACTTGCAAAAGGCTATGATTATGCTGAAAAAGCACTTGAGGCACAAAAAATAACAATGTTGCAAGAAATGGAAGACAAAAAAACGGACTCAACAAAAAAATATCTTTTTTCTGGTTTTGCGCCTGTGGTTGTATTGGGTGTGAGTGCCTATTTATCTTTGAATGGGCAAAAAGAAATTGCAGAAAAACTTTTTACAGTACTGACTACAGCTGTAACCACAGGCGTAGGTGGCTATTTTGCAGGGTTTCAAATGGGGAAAAATCAACGTAATACTGATACAAATTAAATTATGTGTGGTATTGCTGGATTTCTTTCTTTTGTAGAAAACAATAGCTTTTTTGATAAAAATCTGCTTATGGCTATGACTACGGCACTTGCGCACAGAGGACCTGATGCTGCGGGCTACTTTTTTGAAGACAACTATCATTCTGATAGTCAGAATAATAATCAAAATGATAATAATCACGCTATTTGTGGCTTAGGACACCGCAGGCTTAGTATTTTGGATTTATCCGAGATTGCCAACCAACCAATGTACGCCCAAAACGAGCGTTATGTGATGATTTTTAATGGAGAAGTGTTTAATTATCAAGAGATTAGACAAGAATTACCTACCAATATTCTCCAAAACCTCAAAACTTCTTCTGATTCAGAGATTATTTTAGAGCTTTTTTCTTTGATGGGAAACGCTTGTGTGCAGCTTTTCAATGGTATGTTTGTGATGGTTGTTTATGATAAGCAAATGCAAAAAATCACTATTTTTAGGGACAGAATGGGCGTGAAGCCGCTTTATTATTTTTATGATAATAAGGCTGATAAAAAAAGTTTTGCTTTTGCATCAGAATTAAAATCTCTCCAAAAAATGCCCCTAAAACACGAAATAGACCGTTCTGCGGTGGCTGATTTCTTGCATTTGGGCTACATTCCTGCACCAAAAAGCATTTATAAAAACATTTTCAAAATGCCAACTGCAAGCATTTTAGAAATTGATAAAAATGGTTTAAATATCCAAAATTATTGGAATATTTTTGATAAAATTGATACGAAAAACAATAATCAAACAAATTTCCTTTATCAAGATGAAAATATAGCTAAAGCAGAGCTTAAAAGGCTTTTACAGTCTTCCGTAGGCTACCGTTTGATTGCTGATGTGCCTGTGGGCGTGTTTTTGAGTGGTGGCATTGATTCTAGCCTTGTGGCGGCACTTTCCGCAGAACACGCACAAGCACACAATTCGCCACAAATGAAGACTTTTTCTATTGGTTTTACTGAAAATGGTGTTGAAAATAAGTTTAATGAGGCGCAATTTGCTGCAAAAGTTGCCAAATTCTTACATACAGACCACCACGAGTTTATGGTGTCTACCAAAGAAGCTAAAAACCTTATTCCCACGCTCACAGACATATATGATGAGCCTTATGCAGACTCGTCTGCTGTGCCTACCTTGCTTGTGTCTGCGTTGGCACGCAAACACGTTACGGTGGCGTTGGGCGGAGATGGTGGCGACGAACTTTTCTTGGGTTATGGCATGTATGATTGGGCAAAAAGATTGCAAAATCCACTTTTAAAACCATTCAAACGAATTATTTCAAAGATATTACAACTCAAAAAAACAACCGCTTTTCAGAAAGCAAGTAGCCTTTTTGGAGGAGATTTTGAAAATTTTAGTAACAAAAATAATGCAAATTTTGAAGAAATGTTACATATCTTTTCACAAGAACAATTTTATTTTTCTAAGAAGGAAATAAAAGACATTTTAAAACTAAAAAATGTGGTTTCTGATGTGAATAATGATGTTTTTAATGATAATCTTAGTAATAATTTAGCAAAAATAAATCCGCCAGAATTTCGTCAGTCTGTTTTTGATATGTGTTCTTATTTGCCAGATGATTTGCTCGTAAAAGTGGATAGAGCAACTATGAAATACGCTTTGGAGGCTCGTGTACCACTTTTAGACTATCGTGTCGTGGAGTTTGCCTTACAGCTTTCTCCAAAACTCAAATACAAAAACGGTGAAAGAAAATATCTTTTGAAACAACTTTTGTATGATTATGTGCCAAAAAGCTACTTTGAACGCCCAAAACAAGGTTTTTCTATTCCACTAATAAAATGGTTACGTACAGATTTGAGGTTTTTAATGGAAGATTTTTTATCAGAAAAAGTAATCAAAACGTATGATTTTGTTGATTTTGCAGAAGTAGAAAAAATGAAAAAAGCCTATTTGGATGGAAATGACTACTATTATAACCGTTTGTGGACACTTATTGTACTACATCAATTCTTGACCAAGATTTAGGGATTGTAAGATTAAAATATTTTTTTCTATACTTAGATAAACAATATTACAGACAGTTTTGTGAGTGATATTGTATTCAATCCCGCAAAAACCACATATAGCGTGGTTTTTGCGGTATAGAAATGCTTAAATACATTGTTTGACGTAGTGCGTTGTTGGTGTCGCTAACGCTAGAACACCAACAACGGCGGAAAAGGTAAGGCTCATCTTGTGAGCCTTTTGGATAATTAGTGATAATATCCTCTATTGCGCTGGAAAGTGTCTTTTGGTTGATATTACATTTTTTGAGGATAAACGTAACAGAAGTATCATTATCTTGCAAAATAGCCTTCAAAATATGCCCTGTTTCTACAATAGGTTGCGTTTTTGACTGTGCAATTTGGGTAGCAAGTTGTATTGCTTCTTGGGTTTTTATGGTATATTGATTGAAATTCATTAAAATAGGTTTAAAGGGGTTAAAATAGGTTTTAAGTATT
>JAYVGJ010000037.1:0-46727 GCA_043772375.1 Raineyaceae bacterium
TACCAAAAACGCCAAAAAGACAACGTAAAAATCTATGAAGATGAGATTTATAAGATTGAATTTGAGGCAAAAGTTAAAAGTTTGGAACTTGACAAACAAGCTATTGAACGAAAATTATCAGTAGAAAAAATAAGCACAGAAGAACGTGACCAATTACAATTAGATTTTCTCAAAAAAGATAAGGAAATTATTGATGCTCGTATTGACTACGCCAAACAAAAAGAATCAGAACTTACTGAAAAAACACAAGAAGAAGAAGACAAAAGAAGGGAAATAAGAGAAGCATTTTTAGAACTTGGGAAAGAAGCCGTTGGAGCAGTTTTTGAGTTGGGAACTATCCAACGTGATGCAGAACTTGCCCAAATCCAAGAGAATAAGGAAAAAGAACTGGCTGGCGTGAAAGACAATGCGGCTGCAAAAGCGTTCATTGAGCAAAAATACAAAAAACAAGAGCAAGCCATCAAACGTCAGCAGGCTGTGGCAGATAGAGATAAGGCTCTTTTTGATATTGCCGTAAATACGGCGGTGGCAGTTGCGAAGGCTGTGGCTGAAACTCCTGCAACTTTTGGTTTGCCATTTTCTGCGTTTGCACTTGTGTCTGGTGCTATCCAAGCAGGAATAGTTTTAGCCAGACCTCTGCCTAAGTTTGCCAAAGGTGTGCTTGATTTGCAGGGTGCAGGCACAGGAACATCTGATAGTATTCAAGCTATGTTGTCAAAAGGTGAAAGTGTGATGACTGCCAAAGAAACACGAAATTTTATGCCTACTTTGAAAGCTATCAGAAGTGGCACAATACGTCCAGAAGTTATCAATGCAGTCGCAGAGAACAGAAATATTGTGCAAAAACGTATTTACGAACAGGCACTTACGGCAAGTTTTTCAGATAGAAAAATGGTAGAAGCTATCAATAAAAATACAGAAGTAACGCAAAATCAAGCCTTACATCAGTCTGTTTTTGACAGCGAGGGTTTCTCAACTTATACAGTAGAGAAGAATAAAAGAACGAAAAAACTTCATAAGGACTTCCACGAATAGAATTAGACAAAATGCAATTAAGATTTTCGCTTCAAAATAATTTACTTGGAACGCTTGCCATCAGTGAGCCTGTTGGTTGGGATAATTGTAGCTTGTCCTTGGTTCGTAATACTCGTTGGCATTCGTTGAGTTTTGAGTATTCCAATAATAAGCTACGTTTTTATCAAAAATCTTACAATTTCATTACAACTGCTTACGAAAATGAAGGCATTGATAGTGTTGTGGTGATTTTGGTTGAGATTTTTGATAATGAGACTTTCACTTGGCAAACAATTTATGAAGGACTTTTGAGAATGAAAGACTTAGAAATTGTGCGTAAAAAAGGCAATAAATATTGTGAATGCGGCTTGGAACAGAATGATTTTGCCGTAAAATTCAAAAATAAAGAGGAGATAAAAGTGGGAGATTTTGCCATCAACAACATAAATCTTCACTCTCAAATTATTCCTAAAATTGATAAAGTGGAATCAGTGGAAGGTGCAAATCAATACATAGTAGAGTCTTACGGACCTGATTACTTTGTTCTTTCACCTATTTTATTTGCTACTATTGAAGATGCTGGCATTATAAATCCGCTTGACAATCCAAATGAAAAAAATGCACTTGATGATAGTTTTCAGCATTTTTTCAACTTAAAAGCAGCAACAAAATACAAATTAAAGGTAAAAACTCAAGCAAGTTGTTATTATTTCAAATATAGTGACCCTACAGTTGCGAAATTTGTCGTAAAAACTGCCCAAACTATTAGCACTACAATAAATCTCTTGTCAAACACGACTTTTCCTGTGCTTGCTGATTCTGACCCTGCTCGTAGGAATATTATTTTTAATGTGGATTTAGAGTTAGAGTTTACCACGACAAATGAAGAGAAACTTTTTATCTATTTTCTATTAGAAAATTATCAAGCGGGCCAGTCACGAGTTTTTTGGACTTTCGCTTTAACAGATTTCATTGAAATTACAGAGATGAGTGTTGCACCTGCTTCAACGGCTGATTTACATTTTGTTGATGACGTGTTCAAAAAGCTAGTAGAAACCAACTCTGAAGTTCCAAATAGTTATTATTCAGAGTTTTTTGGGAGGACTGCTAATGGTTATAGTGGAAACGGTCCAGGTGCAAGGACTGTTTTGGCGAATGGCTTTGAGATTAGAAAATTATTACCTAATCCTTTGCGTCTGACTTTCAAAGAAACTTTTGATGCTCTCAACGCTATTTTTAACTTAGGAATTGGCATTGAAAATGTGGCAGGCACAAAGCGTATTAGAATTGAAAAGAAGGAGTATTTTTATAAAAACGGAGTTTCTTTGCATATTCCCAATGTGAATAATTTGCGTACAACTGTTGCAGATGCTTACTATTTCAATCAGATAAAAGTAGGTTATGAAAAGTATGAAAATGACGGTTTGAATGGGCTTGATGATTTTCTTTCAAAAAGAGAGTATGCCAATTCTGTAAAAAGTATCAAAAGTTCGTTAGAAATTACGTCTAAATTCATTGCTAGTGGTTATGCAATAGAGACTACACGCAGAACGCCCATCTCAACCAAAGAATGGAAATATGACAATGATACTTTTGTTATTTGTGTGAATAATATGTTTACTGCAGCAGAAAAAAACGAGAATTTTCAAAACTTAACGGACCTTGTGCAAGGAATTACGGCTTATAACTTACGGATTGCACCCAACAGAAACTTATTAAGATGGCGTAATTGGATTTCTCCTTCAACTTTGAAAAATGCTGATAAAACATTGAAATTTACTGCAGGTGATGGGAATTACAAGGCAAAAAGCTCAATGATAAATACAACTTATGATGCTAGTTATTTTGGTGGAAATCCTTTACAGGAAAATCAAAATATAGTTTTAAATAATGGTGATGCGCTTTTTGTACCAGAATATTACGACTTTGAAGCTCCTTTGTCTTGGCAAGAGTTGTTAGAAATCAAAGAAAATCCGACTTTGTGTATTTCATTTGACCAAGGCGAGGGAACGCCAACGCTAAAAGGCTCACCAATAGACATCACGCTTGATACTCAAAAAGGGAAGGCAAAATTCAAACTTTTAAGAAAATAATTATGATTAACGCTGATTTGACTTTGAATGGCAATATTGCGACTATTCAAAACGTAACGCCATTGCCTGCGGCAGGTTTCCAATATAATGTGGAAATACAGAAAGTAACGCCGTTAGAACCAATGATTGTAGCACAAAATGTTACTTTTCCTTATTCTTTTGGGATTACAAGGGGCAGTTATAATGTGGAACTTATAAGAAAGCCTATTTATGTGGGTGCAATAAGCGCAATAACGAATCTTACTACGCCAAGTTCCAGTAATACTATTTACAGAATTGATATGTTACCTGCTGAATATCAAGCATTTTTAGCAACTTTTGTACAAGGCTCTTATCCAAACAATAAAGTTAAATTTATCAATCCAAATGGTAGTCTTGCTACAGGACTGGATACCCATGTATTTGGTTATTCTGCAACTGGACCCATTCTAGGCTTTGCACAAGTTATTGTATTCTTTGACACTTTATTAGCTAGCCCTCCGCCAAGTTTACCATTATTTTTATATGGGAATACTGTAATTATTCCTTTGTCGGAAAGCACAACTTTCAATCCTACACTCGTAGATGGCACTATTTATCCTCGTTATGCGCCTGTTATCAACATTTCTCCTGCAAACTCACCTCGTTTTGTGGTGAAAGAAATGAATGGTTGTTGTGAAATGAAAAATCCTAACAATACGCTTTTTTCAGAGTTTTTTGATAGAGATAGTGCTTGTTTTTATGGCTATAAGCAAAAATACAACGAGTGTGACGAGATAATGATAATGTTTAAGTCCAATTATTGGTATCACAAATTACAAATTTGGAAAAATAACCAACTATTGGACACCATAGGTTGCGCAGAAAGAACGCTACAAGCACCAGTGCAACCTCTTGCCCAAGGCGTGAAGTTTTTTGAGACAAAAATTCATTGGAAAGGTTTTGGCTGTGGTTGCTATCAACTCAAAATCATAGGAAAAGACAGAGAAACTGCTATTGGTGAGCTTTTTCCTACAATTCCTGATAGTTTTGTAGCCATTTCAGAGCCTATCCAAGTAGGGCATTTTGAGAAGGATTTTGTGTTGATAGAATATACCAATAACACTAATAATTATCATTTGTTGTACTCTGAAAATCCTGCATTTGAAAAGTTAAAGCATATTTTGAGAGTTGAGGGCTGGTTTGGATTTGAAGCGGAGATTGAAATTGATAATGAAGTTTACAGGACTGCCGCAGGGAAAGTGGAGAAATTGTACGAAAGTCTGGCTAAAAAATTGAATTTTCGCACAGGCAGGCTACCTAATTATATGCACGAAAAACTGATAATTGCCTTATCTCACGACGAGGTGATAATTAATGGCGTGAATGTGACGGCTGATGGTAAATACAACACGAAAACAGAAAAGAACAAACTTCAATTAAGAACTGCGGAGATTCAACTTACTGATAATTCGTTTTTCTTTGAGAACGAGCCATAAAAAAAATAATTTTTAATTATAAGTTTTTTATTTACATTTGAGCAATAATTAACTAAACTCGTTAGCATGAAAAATTTAATACATTGGTTTTTTAGTCTTACTTTTATTGTTGCTGGCACAGCATCATTGTTTCAGGGACACATTTTGAGTGCCGTATTTTTGATTGTGGCAGGCATTATTATAAACTCTCTTTTCATTAACACTATAATGAAACGTACAGAAAATGTTGCCAAAGACAAAGGATTATCTGTTAGTTACGTGCCTTATGGTTTGTACTGGGTTGTTTCTTTTATTTTAGTGGTGATTGGTGCAAAATTAGACCCAGATTTTGGCAAAAGTAAAGAAAAAGCAGTAAAAGAAAGTATTAACAAAACAGAAAATATAATCCAAAAAGAAACAGAAATTCCAGCAGATTTAAGCTACAATATCATTGAAGAAGTACCAAATGGCACAATTAAATCAAATTTACGTGTGCGTATTGGGAGAAAAGCAAGTGTTGAAGAATTGACAGCTATTGCGAACAAACTTCGTAATGAAAGAACACAGTATGAGCGTTTGTGGATTTTCTATCTGTTACCTGATATGAATGATAAAGCTGATGTTTGGGCAATTTCGCATTTTACGCCTAATTTGGCGGTTGAAATACTCGGAACAACAAATGAGGAAGCAAAAAAAATGAATAAACTTACAGAAAATGTTAATGGAGGTAAAATTATTGGTAAGTGGACTGAAGAAACAAAGGTGAGAGTAAATTTAGTTTATTATGAAAAAAATGGCAAATTTTATATGAAAGTTGTTTACAAAGATGGCTCTTCTTCAGAAGAGGAAGTTATAGGTAAGCAACAACAACAAAGTTTACGACTTAATATACCTTCTAACTCTCACGGAGAATATTATGTAATAAATGAAAACAAAGAACTTGATTTTTATAATAAGGAAAACACAAAATTTGCTACTGCAAAAGTTGTTGAATAATTATATTTTTTTTCAAAATAAAAGCACCAATAACCAAAATAATTGATTAAATTTGTGCTTGAATTTTATCCTTTTGGTGGGGGGTGGTTCCCGCATCAAAATTCTTTTTTACGAAGGAAAACGCTTACATTTAATTATGTAAGCGTTTTCTGATTTATAAATAAATTTTATTAGGATAGTAAAAATAGTTTTATTATGTTTATGGCGAAAATGTTAGAAATTATTGGATTACGGGAATTTTAAGAGAAACTGAATAAATAAATTTATAATGTTTGATAAACT
The DNA here is from genome assembly GCA_043772375.1 of Raineyaceae bacterium. GTDB lineage: Bacteria > Bacteroidota > Bacteroidia > Cytophagales > Thermonemataceae > JANYGM01. Next base: position 5,822 of record JAYVGJ010000037.1, read on the forward strand.
AAAAGGAATAGTTAGAAAATTAAAACAAGAGATTGTTCCGCTTTACTATGCTTTGTTTGACAAGAGGACACCAATCATAGCAAAAGTATTTGCATGTATAACGGTTGGATATTTATTAAGTCCAATAGATTTAATTCCAGATTTTATACCTATTTTGGGGTTATTAGATGATTTAATTATAGTTCCGCTACTTATAAAATTTACCCTAACTCTAATACCAACGTATATTATTGATGATATAAAAAGCAAAATTGACAATCAGGAAAAATTACCTCAAAAATGGTATTATGCTATACCAATTATTTTAGTTTATGTAGCACTAATCATATTGACAATTAGATACTTTAATCTCTATTGAAGGGTGGAAAAAAAGCACTGCGCACAACTTGGGCTGGGCGAAAGTGCTTTATTGAATAAATTTGTTATTTACAAAGAAAAAAACGCTTACATTTAATTATGCAAGCGTTTTCTGATTTATCTAGCAAAAGATTTTTTGGATTTCAAATTCTCTGCAGGCACAACGGCTTCACTCACAGGAATTAGCTGATGTCCACAATTATAGCCTCCTAAAAACGTCATAATGTTTCCTTCGTTGGTGGTTGGAATTTTGCCTGCCCATTTATCATTCGCCCAGCCTTTTATTTCAGAGATATGAAAGATGCGCCTGGCGTGTGCAGAACAAAAATCTCTTGTCGTTTCTTTGTTGCTTCCAGAATAAAAAAACCATTGCAAACCTAAATCTTGTGTCGCCACTTCCATATAATTACGAGAAAACTGGTTGAGGGAATCTGTTGTAATTTGTTTGGCATACCTTATGTACCTGGCTTCTATTTGAGGATTGCCAAGTATTTCTGTCTGCAGATTGGCAACCATATCTTTGTAACTGCTTCCTGTTGTGATACTTTGATTAAGAATATTTTTGATGGGAAGCAAAATATTCTGTTCAAGTCCTGCCTGAGTTAGACTGTTGTAGGTTGCTTCTTTGGCTGTCTCAATGGCAAAAGTGTAGGCTGCTTTTCCTTCATCAAAAACCTTGTCAAGGATTTTGAGGTATTTATTTTGTGAAATAACTATTGTGTCAAAGTTTGCCAGAAAGTTGCTGACATTTTCTGCGTAAGCATCAGTAAAAAAACTTTTTTCAAAAGATGCTTTGGCATTATTGATAAGTTTTATATTTTTGCCATTGGGAGAGATAACGCCATTTTTCACTTCCAAACCTTTGACTAATTGCAGGATTTCAAAGTGAAGGTTTTGCTGATACTTGCCTACGTCAGCCAAGAACTTGCCTTGTGCTTCCTCTATTAAGGCTAAGATAATATTTGCTAAGGCTTGAGGTGTCATAGGTTAGGCTAATTTTAAAAAAAATAGGCACAAAATCATAAAAATCTCTTATGTTTGTGCCTAAATCTTATGATTATGTATAGATATAATATTGGTGACGACTCTTGGCAGAAACTACCAGAATGGTTAAAGAAAGTTTTGCGTTTTTTAGAAAAAATAGTTATTGGACTTATTCTTTATGGCATTTGTGCTAAGATTTACTTGCACTTTTTTAAGTAAATTTTTATTTTCCTATAATAACTCCCAAAATAAAGGATAAAACAACACCTATTTTCCAATAGATGCCGTTTCTTATCCTTTTTCGTATGATTTTTTGCAGTTTTTGATACTCTACTTTGTAAAGCTCAATATCTGTTTTTTGCGTTTGCATTATCAAATCAGAAGTTTTTAGTTGTTTTTCCAATGCAATAATCAGCAAACTATCTACTCGTTTGAGTTCTCTTAATGATAGCTTTTCTATCCTTATTTTTTCATAAGTAACTGTATCAATATACACAAAACCACCTTTAAGGAAGACGTTTTGCGCCTTTAAGGTCGTAAAGTGAGGGCAGATACACAGACTTAACATCAAGAATAGCACACAAACTATCCCTTTGAAGTTTGATAATGGCACTTTCTTGTTTCTCAAAATATAATTCTTCATAAAGAATTTGTGTTTTTTGGTTTAGGCTGTCAATTTTATGTAGGAAGGCTTTTTTGTCTGTTTTATTATCTTCTTTTTCTGAATAAATAACAAAAATCAATGACAAATACAGTATTACAAGAGCGGCGGCAAAAATTATATTTTTCATAATTTTGAAGGTTTAAGTATCTAATAAAACGCCTTTACAATATTGTAAAGGCGTTTTATCTCTCGTAGTGGGTCTTGCCCTATTTTTAGATATTATCTTTGTTCCTTGTTCTGGGTTTAATAGGAATTTTGCAAGGTTTTGCTTCGTTTTTGGGCTTCAAAAACCGTTCTTTCTCTTTCTGATGCTTGACTACATAGCCTATGTAGTGACAAAAAGGACTTTCAAACTCAAAAGGCTCAAAAAGCATTTCGTTTTGGGGCAAAATAGCTATTTGCATTGGCGAAATTTCGCTTTTTGCTTTTAGCTTGACTGGGTTTGCTTTGGACATTTGCACGAAGGCAAACACAAAACAGCTGAAAAACAATAATCTTTTCATTGTTATTGGTTTTGGGGGTGAATTATAATTGAACTGTTATTTTACTGTTTTTATTTAGACAAATATACTATTATTTTTAAACAAGTCTAAATTTATTTTAAGGTTATTCTAAATTTATTTTTACCTTATTTTCTTGTAAGTTTCATTCAAAAAAAGTAACACAAAATAGGCAATCAAGTAAATCAAAACATATTCTATCACGTTTTGCCACGTAAAGCCAAAAAGTAATAATTGAAGGTAAAGCCCGCCAAGGATATACGCTACAACTATCAACCAAAATTTAAACTTCTTCATTTGGAGGATTTTTGATGGTCATTTGCGCTATGAAAGTTCCAAAGAAACCACAGAAAAAGCACATTTTCATTGCCTCTGGTAACCAAGGCCAAGAAGGTAAATAACCCGTTGAAGCCAACATAAGACCTGCCGCAAATGAAAGTCCTGTTAAAACAAGTTGCAATTTTCTAAAAAATATAGGTGTGCCAGCAACAAGCCTGTTATACATTTCTCTAAGCATAGTTTTATTTGATTTTAGGTTTGATAACTACCATTAAATTTGCATTTTGCGTGAAGACAAGCTCATCAGTTTCCCCAGCAGGAATCACAAGAGGAAACGTAAAATTGCCATAAGTACGCCCTTTGTACGTGTAAGTTCCTGAAAGACAATGTATTGTTTTCTCACGAGAATTTGCAGGCGGACGTATTTCCCAACCCTGCTTACAACTTAACTGCAATACTGTTGCATCAAAAAGCTCATCATCTTCTTTCAAAACAGGATAAAATACTTCTCTTACAACGAGCTTTTCAGAATAATGAAAACCTTTTTTGTCAATTTCATTCAACTCAAACTCTTCATTAAGAAGAATTATACCTGCCTTTTTTAAGGTACTTGAACATTGCTCAAGTACCTGTTTTTTTTCCTGTTTAATTTTATCTAAACTGCTCATAACGTTGTTTTTTTACGTTTTGGAGAGAATTTTACTTGTGTCGTATTATTTTGATTAACCGCATTAGTAAACTCCTGTGCTAATCCCATCATTTCAACGTGAGTTTCACGTATGTATCCGTTGAGTTTTTCAATTTCTGCATCTTTCTTATCTTGTAAGGCGTTTTTTTCGTTGAGAAGTCGCTTTATAAACCACGCCATACCAATAATCACAATAAACATCACCACCGCAACGGGTCCAACTTTCCACAAGTGCGCAAGTTGCGCTTCAGCTAACTGTTCCATTAGGTTTTCACTTCTTTTTTGACTTTTGGTTCAGCAGTTGTTGCTACTATTGTTGGTTTGCCTATTTGGGCTATTTCTTTGAGCATTTCTATCATTTTTGGTTGTGGAGAAATGTCCGTTTTCCAATCAATGAAAGAATTATGTGAGTAGATGCCCGCATCACCTTGAATTGCCCTGTTAGAAGTTTCTCCTTGCTTTGGAAAAACGTCCTTATGGTTATAATCCAATGGGATTTCGTATTTCATAGCCATCAGCAAAATCCAAATTTTCACTTTTGCAATTTCAGCATCAGTATAGGCTTCATAAAACTTATATCCTTTATAATCAAGTGCAATTACTCTTTCTTTTGGAAGTGTAATTGGTTTTCCAGTTTTTCCAAAATTGTTAATGTACGTGAAATACTCACCGCCTCGTTCCTCCAAGCAGCCCCAATTACAAATCTCAACTGCCACTGATTCAGTATTGCGTGCCGTATTGAAAGCGTTACTCATACCAATATGGTGCGCCCAATAATCCTCATCAAAACCTCTTACAAGTTTTCCGCTATCAGAAATGGCTATTGCAGTCGCTACGTGCCATTGTTGGTCTACTTGCCAGCCCTGAAAAACGCCTTCTGCATTGTCCCAGCCAGCTGTGTGATGCAATACTATTTGTTTCTTTGGGAATTTTTGAGCGTAATAACCATTGAAAATCATATTAGGAGATTGCGGATTACACAATTCCTTATAAAGATAAAAATAAGTTTGATTCCCTATTTCACCATCAACAGTAAGATTTGCATTGTATTTTTTATTCAAAAATGCCTGCAACTCTTCAATAGAGGCAAGTTTAAGGTAATTATCAAGAAGATACTTACAAATTGCAGAGGACTGATTGCCCTTGTTCAATGTTATCAGATTCATCTGTGTAGAAGGAAAAAGATAATCTGTATTTGATTTCAAATACAAAAAAATCTAAAATGAAATTCTCGTGAGGCGTGCCTACGAACTGTTGAGATAATATTTTGTCTTTATCTGTGAAGACTGAAATTTTACTAATTTTTGCCTGACAAACGTCTGGATTATCTGTGAAAACTTGTTTTGGAAAGATTTTAGCGAAATAAAGCCCAAAATCCTCGTTACTAAACTCTTTTTCAAGGAATTTTCTTTTGCCTATTCCTATCATTTTCATTGGAATTTTACAATCAAAAGCTAGTTTAAAGCCTTCTTCTAACTCCTCATTCTCTTCAATTTCAAATGTGCCATTAGTAAGGTGATAAGTTTGATAAACTAACGTATCATCAATAATTGCAGGTCTGCCTTCTCCTTTGATGTTTTTTACAGGATAAATTTTAGGTGGCGCACCTTCTACTGATTTTTCTACAAACTCACACAAACCAAAATATTTATAGTTTGTCGTTTTTGAAATTTCCTTGATTTTCTTTTCTAAAATCTTGTCAATATCATCAATAAGGCAGTCTATGATTTTGTTAGTTTTCATATCTTTACTGCTTCTATTTTGATACAAGGATAAATTTTGCCTTCAAATTCTGTACTCTGATGGGCTACTCTATCTGAAAAAACTAAAAACTTTATGTCGTTTTGCTCGTCCCAAAGCACAATTTCTCTTTTCTTAGATTCTTTCATTTTAGTCGTTTTTTAATTTCAAAGTCAAAAACAGTTATCAATAAATCCAACTCTTCACTAGTCAAATTATCAAAAATCTCCACACCTTCCATTGCTTGTAACCATTGTGTTTTGTCGTAATTATGAGGATTATTACACCCAAACGAAAGACTATCAGCAAGTAAAGTAAGGTCGTTTTCCAGTTGTCTTGTAAGTGAAAACACTTTTTTATCACCGCTTCCTCTGTTATTTTTTGCACGTATTTTAAGGTATTTTTTTGTGTAACTCCTTGTTATACGCCCATTTGCATCTTTGCCCTCAATAAAAATCCTATCTTTGTAAAACGCCAAAACCGTAATCAAAGCAGCCCGTTCCGCCTGGTCAGTATCAATCAAAATATCAAGTTCTGCTATCAACTTGTTGTGTACATCTTCCATCTAAAACCTCCTTAATTTCATCCCAAACAACTTCTTCGTATAACAATTCGTACACTTTTGGGTCGCCTTTGAATGTGAGAATAATAGCACCGTGACGTTCCAATGGGTATGCCTTATAAATATTATTTTTGTCAAACTCAAAACCGCCAAAATCATACTCCTTTGCAGGAATATTATCAAGTCCAAGCAAAATGGCTTGATAAATCTCTTCTCTATTGGTTATGTGGGCGAGTGTTGCGTACATTTTTAAGGTAAATCAGTAGTGTAATAAAATGTTCCTTCTTTTTTTTCTTTGAAGGTTATCCTTGCAAAATCATTGAGATACTTCTTAGATTCTTCTCTGTACTTGTATTTCCTTTCTTTCGCTTCTTCAGCCGTAAGAAGGGTATAATCATTGATACGAGAAGACATAATGCGTTCTTCCATTGTTTCCTCTCCAAGTTTGTAGAGAAATGAAAGTGCTAAAATCTTATTCTGATAATGTTCATCAAGGAAACTTTCTGCGGATTTGTCTTGGCAACCTCTGTCGTGTAGAAGTATTTGGAGTTGAGAAAGAAAAAGTGTTTTAGTGCGTTTGTAGATTTTTTCAAAAGCGTCAAGAAAATTATTATCAACCTGCTCATCACGCCCTCCAAAGTAGTCTTTACTGTCTATTTTGCCAATGTTTTCTAACTTAATGCCTTCCAAATCAACCAAATACAAACCAGAGGAAGACAAGATATCTTGTACTTCCTCTGATAAGCCCACTATGTAGGTTTTGCTTGCCATTACAATGGAGATTCTCCTTTCTCAATTGCGCCCACCCAAACAACATACTGTTCAGTACGGAACCCATCAACAAAAGTACTATCAGTAAATAATACTTCCACAAATGCCCTTAAAGCTCCAACAGGATAGCCCTGCGTAACTTCATTATCAAGAACTAGGTTGATTTGATTAGACTTTGCATTATCAAGTTCAAGTGGCTTATAGCCTGCTGGCGTTTGCAGGTTGCCCATTCCACTCAAAACCTTTGTAGAAAACTTATCAACCACCACGTTTTTCACTGAAAGCGTGCATCTCACACTTTCAGTATTAGCCAAGTTGATAGCAACCTCGTCTTCAACGACTAATACTTTCAATAGAATGTCGTCGCCTTGTTTAAAATTTTGCATTTTTTTTGTATTTTTTGATATGAAAAATTAAGATAAAAACAAAGGAAGACTTGCTTCCTTTGTTTTGAGAAATTATTGCTACAAACTAGCAAATTCATAACGGAATACTCCATTATTGCCACGCATTGGGTCGCCAACTTTGTAAGCATCTAACGGAATAGAGAACAAACCAAAACGAGCTCCAAACTCCACAAAATATCCTTCAGGATAGGCGGTATTCATATGAACTTTCATATCATAAATCAAACCATTTACCTTTGGGTCAGCAATTCTGGCAAATCTCGTTTGGTCGCCTTGTATTCCTTCCAAGCTTGTGTATCTATTTACAACGACAGGTTGTAAAGCTCCAAGTTCCACCACAGCCGTTTGATTTAAGCCCAAATTAGCTGTCAATTGCTCACTATAATAAGTATTAAGCATTTGATTTGTAACCATATTGCCTTGTACTGGAGTTATAGGCGTTTTATATTGGTTAAGTCCACCTAAACTTAATATATTACCATCACCAATAATGGCGTAGTTCTTCATTAAGTTTGTGCGCATATCTTGGTCAAAACTGGTGATACCCTTTGCATTGATAGTCCCGTCTGCATTGAGAATAGTAGCTACTCTTGCAGTATTTGTACCAGTTACTCGGTTAAGCCCAAAAGCAAGCGCAACCTGTGTAGCATAGTAAGCTTCAATAGCTTGGCGCAAACCTTCCATTTGAGTTTCTACCAATCCGTTAAGCATTTCAGAGCGTCCTTCTGCTATTTGTTCAACTTCTGTGAAATCAAGTTGAAATTCTTGGAAAAACACACCATTTGCCGTAACATTCACTTTCTCAAAAGTGGGTTTATTTGGGCTATTAAGCGTACTACTTTGCACGTTCTTAACTGTTGCTTTCGTACCTCGTGGGATATATTTCACTTCCACTTCACCATACTTACTACCACCTCTATCATATTGAAGAGAGTTTCTGTTATTTTTTGGGTCAAACAAGAAATCTAACAATCCAGTAGATTCTTGTTTTGTAGTGGGATTGGCATTTTTGCCTACCGCATCAAACAGAGCGGTTAAAAGCTTCGGTATTCTACCTTGATTTGGCATTTTTGTAAAAGATTAAAACAGAGTTTCCTTCTAGTCTTGGGATTCCTGTCTCATTTTTTCTGCTTGCTGTGCATTAAAATCTGCACCAGTCTGCAACTTTTCGGAGAAAAACTCCACTTTTTTATCTTCCTTGATAGGCGTTTTTTGTACAAATGGCAATGAAATATTCATTAACAAATCATCAAAAGTCACCAAACTTCCTTTTTCGTCTGTTGCAAGAAGTGAAGGGTCAGTTGGATTTTTCAATACAATAGTTCCTTTCTCATCAGTATCAACCAGACACTTAGTTTTGAGATTGTGCATAATAAATTCCTTTATTTGCTTCTCATTATCCTTGTAGTTCTCACCCAAAGTTATTTTTGAAATTGCATTTGACAACTGAAAGTCTATTTTATCACTTTTGATTTGACTATGCAATTTTTCAATTTCACTCTTAGGCACAAATTCTTCCTTCATTTTCTTTTCCGCAAGTTTTAACTTACTTTGAAGCTCATTGATAAGGCTTGCTCTCTCATCTTCCTTGCTCTTATCTGATGTACCAGTTTTTGTCGCCATTACTTCAGTAAGGACTTGTAGTGCCATTGGGAGTTGTTTTTTGAAGTCTTCCTGCAAAACTTTTTTAATGTTTTCCTCTTCTAAACCTGCACCTTCCAATGCTTTTTTCAATTCACCCCCCCACTCGTTGTAGTAGTAATGCCTCAAACTTGCATCATAATGTTTTTTGATGTCGGGGTTTTCTTTCGCACTTTCTTTGGAAAGATTACCAGCTATAATCAAGTTTGACAAATTCAGAGGCAAATCCTCTGACAGGCTCAAGTCGGGTTTCTCCAAAATAGCCCTCAACTCAGGGTTATTTGTCATTGATGCATTTCTTATGAGATGCTCAAATGTTTCTTTGATAGTCATATTAAGAAATAAATTTATTGGCGAATGGTCTTTTTACATCATTTTTCTTCACAAATTCCCTAACTTCATCTTCCGTTGCTAGTCTATAACCTTTCCAGTTGGAGTTCAATGTTACAGAAGAACTTGCACAATTTTCTATGTCTTGCAGCATATTTTCATATCCTGTGTGAGACAACTCTACAAGTTTTACTTCATCATCTTTCTTGGTAACCACCAATACTTGCATTTTTGAAATATCTTCTTTTGTAGGTTCAGAAGTTTTAGCTTCCTCAACAAGGATTTCTTTTGTTGCCTCTGGAGTTTTTGCTTCTTCAACAGGGAGTTCTTTTTCTTTGTCTTTTGTTGCCATTTTGGTATTTATTTTGATGGATTATTAAGTCATTACAAATAGTGAACACAAAAATACAAATTAAAAAATCAAATACAAATTTTTTTAGTATTTTTGCAAAAATAAAATTGTATTAAATTGTAAATATTTGTATGCTTCGCAAAATAATCAGGTTTTTCTCACGCAAAACTAGGCAACCGTTCTTTATCAATATTGAAAATACAAAGAAACTTATAAACTTTGCTTTCAAAATTGGCTGGCAAGATTTTTATATGTTCGCAAATCCTATGGATATGCCTGTTGGACGTTGGCACTACTCAAACATTTTCAATGACGAGATGCTGATGGCAATGAGCCGTGAAAGTCTTATTGAAATGTCAGAATTATTGCTTAAAGCTACAAATGAGGGTGATTTAGTGACAGTTTCTAAGATTGCGTGGGAAATGAATTATAGGGCAAAAAATCTCTATGATACTGAACAAATCTATAAACTTGCGTCAGTTACTTTCTTTTCATTGTCAGAAGACCTTACAACTTATGATTATGATTACAACAACGAAAAAATAGCAATTTTCAAATCTATAAAAATGAAAGATTTTTTTGGAAACGCCCCAATGAAGACTATAACGCCATTTGGGGCTATCTCAGAAAAAGATTTGGAAGTATTATTGGTCATAAATCAACTGAAAATGGAGGAACACAATTTGAGAGTGAATCAGATGAAGAAGAAAAACCTATCATAAAGCATCTATTACAAGTTTCTGAAGAGAAAACAAGAGATTTTAGTTATGATTTGCACCGACTTACGGAAGGGAATTTAATTGGTATTCAGGGTTTTAGGAGTTTATCAATTGAACATTATTATTTATGGCTTGAGAACAACTCAAGATATGGCAAAGAAATCAAAGAAAGTTATAATCAGCCTTCACAAGCAGATACAGAAGATAGTTAAGTTGTTTTAGTTACGTAGATTTAAAGATAACACGTTTTGCGTGTTATTTTTTTTGTCTAAAATTTAAAAATTCGCTTAACTATTTGATTATCAAAGATTTACCTATATTATATGAATGAATTTTTGAAACACTATTTTTTACACTTTTATTTTCAAAGTGAAACGCTTAAAATATTGATAATCAAACAATTACAAAGGTAGGTGAAACGATATTGCAACGCAAATGAAACGCTTTTGTGTACATACATAATAAAGATAAAGAATGTAAAGAATGTATATAAATACAATATTGTGTTTTTACAAAATTTATTTTCAAAAATACTAAATTTATTTTCAGATTTATTTGCATCTTATTGTATTTGTTTGTATATTTGCATTAGTAAAAAAGAACAAATAAAATTCAACCCAAAAAAACCAATGGAAATCTCAAAAATCTCCCTCAAAGGAATTGCAAAAAGTGTAGCACAATTTTTCGCTCTCGTTCCTGTTCAAAATTTCACACAAGGCGTGAAAATCACCGCTGACGACATTATAGCAACCGCTAACAGTATAATGAATGCAAATGGTCACACAACGACCTTAGAAGTGAAAAATCAGCTCCGACAAAATGGAATGAAAGTCAAACAAAAAGAGGTAAGCATAATTATGCAAACCAATGTCCAAAAATACGGCTGGTATCACACATTCAACGGAAACTTCAGAACATATTATCCAAACTAAATTTTTCAAAAAATCAAAAATAGCCTCCAAAACGGAGGCTATAAATAAAATTTTTAACCAAAAAATATTATGGCAAATCAAGCTAAAGAAGTAAAAAAACAACTTTTGACAAAAGAATTATTTATTGGTGGCGCAAAATTCGTGCTTTCAAACTGCATTTATTATTATGATGCTGAAAAAAAAGAGCTTTGGAAAAACTGGCAATATTCTAACGACAACCGCATTTATGTTGGAGTTGTGCGCAGGGTGACAGATTATGGTTTTGATTGGGCAACATCAGAATTGAATAAGCTATTTGAAGCAACAAGTTTTTTCTCTGATTTTGAAACATTAGAATAAATCAACCACGTAGGGCTTTCGCCCTGCTTAAAACTAAAAAAACAATGGATAAAGAATATTTTGAACAAGGTAAAAAGTTTTCAGTAGGCGCAAGTAATTGTTACTATGATATTGAAAAAAACATATTGGTATGTAGCTACAATGGGATTAGACACTATGAGGTTATGAGTATCTCTGAGATAGGTTCTGTAGTAAAAACACCCAACGGATTACAACAATATTATTTTGCTAAATGCAGCCTAAGACTTTGGGTATAAATCTAAAACAACCACACGCAGGGTGAAAGCCCTGCATAACAACCTAAAGACAATGGAAGAACTAATAAAAATATTGCAGGAACGTCTTTATTTTCACGAAGATGAGCAACAAGTACAACAAGGACGTGTTGATTTTTATACAAAAAGATTAGAAGAGTTGTGCATATGCAAAGAAGAAATGCCCCCTATTATATTCAAATGTAAAGAACGGCATCTTTTGAAAAGCAGGGAGGTGATGGAAATTTGGAAGGAATATAACAAAAATGAAATTTCAGAACTTGAAGCAGAACTTGCTGAAATAAACAAACAAAAACAACCAACTTATGATAACGAAACAAGATTTTGAGAATGGGAATGAATTCCATTTTGAGTTCCAAGAGAGTTGTTTTGAGCAGGTATTTTGTTTTGTGCCTGAACTTTCTGGTGATGTGGTGGGCTTGCTACAAATTGAAGAAGAAGGATATATGCAAAAGCAAGAAGAAGTAATTTCTATCCACAAAAATTACGCAATCCTTCAATTTCAAAAGTTTGACCGAAAATATACGTACAAACTCCACTTCCAAAACTGCAATCCAATACAAACGTGATAACAATTGACGACTTTAAGCAGGGCAAATCTTTTATATTTGGAGAGGCAATTTGCAGTTTTCACCCCAGACGACATTGTAGCATTTTGGGAATATTGTATAGAATTCCAAAATGTAGTCTTGCAGTAATACGAGTAGATGACGTAAGTTATACAGTGCAGGAAGTACGAAAAACTAGGAAAGGTAATATTGAAATCAAAAATATAATTGTCAAATTCTCGGAGTGTAGTCTGTGTTGGCAAAATCAAAAATAAGTAATTCATAAAGAACCACCTAAAATGCAAACAATATTTCACATACTCCTCCTGCTGGCGTGCTTAATTGTGCTTGGCAGGAGCGGAAAAAACTAAAAACGTGTAAAGAAAATAGCAAATCCTTTACACGTTCTGATAACATAGATACGAAATGGCACTTTTGCATACACGACTTAGAAAATATCAAAGAAAATGCCACAAACCAACTGTAAGCCCCAAAATAAGCCTGCAATAAACCTGCCTAATAGACTTGTATTTGACTATTTTATGGCGAAAACTGAAAAAACAAAGAAAAAATTATTTAAACTTGATAAGAAAAATGACCATAAAAGAACTGAAAAAAATAATTGAAAATATTGATGATGATTTTGAAGTCATCATTAGTTTAAAAGCAGATAACGAAGACCCTTTTGAATCTACACATTATTCAATAGAGAAAGATACAGATATTGGATTTTTAAGCAAAATAGTTCTTTTATTTATATCTGAACAAGTATATTAACATAAAATTGATAAGAAAAATGTACTACAAAATAGAAAAAAAAGAGTGTGAAGTCTATAAAAAGCTCCACGAACTTAGAACAAAGGAACTCCAAATGGAGAAAGAAAACCTACAACTTATCAATGAAAGAGTTGGTGTTGATTTTGAAAGTTTTAAAGGACAAAATAGCCAAGCATCACTTTCTAGAGTGAAAATGTACTCAGGTTTTAAGTTCGTTAATCAAAAACAAGTAAGCCTAAATGTGTGGAAAAAAGATGCAGATAACGAAGAGTATTTTGTGCCAAACAGAAGAACGAAAGCAGAATTGAGCAAAGAAGCCATAAACCTACTGGACTTACTTGTAAGCCCAGTAGATGCTAATTTTGAATTAGGAACGGTTTTGCTCCCTAATTATAAGAAGGAATTTGACGAGTATCTTTTTGGAAAAGATTTTGATTACAAATTAACAATGAAAGACCTTCTCCAAACTTATCATTTTTATAAGTTTTGGTTTTCAGAAGTAGAATTTGATAAGTTTGATTTAGAAGACTTAAATTTTTTGGTTTTGGCTTTTATTAGATGGGAAAATGGTAAAATAGGTACTTCTTCATTTTGTAGTGAGATTTCAAAATATTTTGATTATAGTATTAACCCACAAACTAGTAAACTAAAGCTGACATCTTTTTATAGCGTATTTTTTAATAAAAAAATTTGTAAAGAAATTGAAGACGCATATTCAGATGAAGCATTAGAATATTTTAACAGGGATTTGCAAAACGTAAAATAAAGAATTGACATAAAAGTTTTTAAAATCCTTATAATCAAGCATTTATAATATTTTTTCATAAACAACAATTAACTAATAAATAAAAATCAATGCAAAATCAAATCAAAACTCACTACCAACAAGCCGTGTTAAGTGGCAAAAAAGAAACTTTTATGAAATATGGAAATAATATTGTAGAATTAGGTCTTAGCGAAAATCTTGCCAACAGGGCAATACAAATTTTAAACGCCAAGGACTTATGACAGGAATAAGAAAAATACTAAATTTAAATGAGGAACAAGCGTGTTTTTTTAAAGCAAAATTTTGTATGCCAGAAAAAGATTTTCCTTCAGACTTTTGGGAACTATTTTGGGAACTACAGGATTTTATAAAAATTGTTATTGGGGTAGGAGTATTTCGTGGGCAAGATTATGAGGGCAATGGTCAATCTTTTGCAGATGATTTGTACCTAAGCTACACAGCCAATAAACAAAACCCACACTTATTTCGGGAATTAAGTCATAGGCTTGAATGTATTTACATAAGAGCTTTATTCTATGAATACTACGAGCTTGCTAATAATGTCAATACAATTTTTCTAGCTATTTGTCAAACGGCGGAATGTGCTTGGTTAGATGATAATTATGAAGGAATACAAGACAGAGTGGATACTCTACTAATGTCCTTAAATATATCTGTAATAGAAGAGGATAGTTTGAATAATGATGATTTACCTTTTTAAAACCAACTAATGACAGAAGAACGTAAAAAAGAGTTTGATAACCTTTGCCTCACCTTTGAAAGTGGAATTGTAGCAAACTTCCAGTTAGCCTTAATAATGGCACAAAACTATAAAGAAGAGTTTGAGGCGAAATATGAAGTTTGCTATGAAGATTTGGTTAAAGCGGCTGATTATTATTCTGATAAATACCGTTTTTTTGGTAATGTTGAATTATTTAAAGATATTATTCAAAAAAACACAAAAAATGTTCTTAGGAGAATGATTTTAGAAATGCTACAAACGAAAATAGAAAGTAATGTGATTGCTGATATTTCCCAAGCATTCTCACTTTTTGAAAAATACAAAGATTACTTTTTGAATTTATTTTCCACCAAATATGAAAACGCCAATTATCTTTTAGGGTACTTTGGAGAAAATATACACGAAACAGAATCTGCAGGCGACCATTATAAAATGGTGTTGAAAGGAGATAAGCCTTTCTCAAGGCTTTTAAGCATCCTAAAAAGCAAATATCTTTCTTCTGCTTGTAATCCAATAAAAGTACCTGATTTTAAGCATACTTACGAAAACGAATATAAACGAAAATTTGGGGCATTACCATTCTAAACCCAAAAAGCCGTTATCTGTACAGATAACGGCTTTTTTGATTATTCCCATTCATTAAGCAGGCGTTCTGCGTAAGTTTGAGCATAGTGATAAATTTTATCAGTTCCTCTTTGAATATGTAAAGTAATACCTTCATCTTCACTTTGCATTGCTTTTACAAGTTCCGTAAAACTAGGTGCAGGCACAATCTCATCTCCTTTGCTGAAAATATCTAAACTTTCACGCAAAACAAGGTTAAAAACTTCTTCTGTTCTGTGCCTGCGCCATATCCAAATTGTTTTGTTGAAGGTGTTTTTGTGCAGACATATCAGTTTTCCAAATTCTTTACAAGTTTCCACAAATGGAACATCATATTTGCGGGCAGTTTCATTATTAGTTAATTTCATTTTTTTTGGTTGGTTTAATTTATTTTGTTCTTTTTTACTAAGACAAAGATAACACTTATTTAGTTGATAGTCAAGTGTTTAGAGAAAATAATTTGATTTATTTTTACATAAAAAACGCCTTTACAAGTATTGCAAAGACGTTTTTATTTTTTTTAGTTTTCCCAATCTTCACCTTGCGCTTCAACTACTTTTGACAAGCATTTATCACGTGTGAGGTGTCCTGCGCTGTTATCCGAAAATTCATTCAAAACGTTTTTAACTGTTTTGAGTGTTGTACCATAGGCATTTCTCAAACTCTCATTTTTAGCGTATGCCTCGTCTATTAGTTTTGCCGCTTCTTTCATAAGCTCTATGGCTTCTATTAAATTATCTGTTGCTCTTGTCATTTTTTTGGTTGGTTTGAATTTTATTTTGTTCTTTTTTACTAAGACAAATATACAACTTATTTAATTGATAGTCAAGTCATTAGCAAAAATAATTCAAACTATTTTCAAAGTATTTTTACTATAAAACTTTGTTTTTATCAATTTATTTATATTTTTGGAAAAATATCTAAACTAAAACAATTTTTAAACTATGGATTTCAAAGACGAGATAAAAACGCTGGGGGAACGTGTCATCTCCCTCAAAGACAACGTAAATACAGAAGAAGCGACCAAAACTTCTTTTATTTTGCCTTTCATTCAAAAACTTGGTTATGACGTTTTTAATCCTTTGGAGGTTACGGCGGAGCTTATAGCAGACTTGGGAATTAAAAAAGGTGAAAAGGTGGATTATGCCATTATGGTTGCAGGAAAGCCTATAATGATAATTGAATGTAAACATCTCAAAGAAAAATTAGATGTTCACGCCACACAACTACATAGGTACTTTCACGTTACGGAGGCACGTTTTGGCGTTCTTACCAATGGACTTATCTACCGTTTTTATACTGATTTGGAAGCTCCAAACAAGATGGACGACAACCCATTTTTAGAAATTGACATCTCAAATTTCAATGAATCTCAAATCAACGAACTGAAAAAGTTTCACAAATCTTATTTCTCTATTGATGAGATACTTGCCAGCGCAAGTGATTTGAAATATACTTCTCAACTCAAAAAAATCATTGCTACAGAACTCAATACGCCCACAGACGAGCTGATTAAGTTTTTCACAAAGCAAATCTACACAGGCGTTGTGAATGCAAAAGTGATAGAAAAATTTGGTAGTATTGTGCGTAAAAGTTTCCAGCAGGTCATCTCTGAAACGGTGAATGCACGCCTGAATAATGCTGTTATTTCTGAAACCGAAAACTTCCAAATTGCAGAAATCCCAAAACTTTCTCCTACTGAAAATAAAAATGATGAAGTTTCCAAAATAATTACTACGGAAGAGGAGATGGAAACCTTTTACATTGTGAAAGGGATTTTGCGCTCCAAAATTGAGCCTAACCGCATTTTTTACAAAGATACGCAAAGTTATTTCGGTATTTTGCTGGATAATAATGTTCGTAAGCCTGTTTGCAGGCTGCATCTGAATAGTGCTAAGAAGTATTTGAGCCTTTTTGAGGGTGCAGACAAAGCAGAACGCAAAATTGAAATTTCTCGTATTGATGATATTTTTCAGTACGCTGACATTATTTTGGAAACCGCTTGTAACTACGCAAAATAAATCATTCAAATTTGTAAATTTTCGTATATGAAAGCTCTATTGTTTTTATTGTTAAGTTTCTGTGTGTTTTCCTGTAAAAGTAATGACGAGATGCTTACAGGCAAGAATTGGCTATTGTTTAGAACTATGGGACTTGAAGATTCTAAATTTTTAAAACATCACAGAAAAGTAAAAACTGATGTGTTAAATTTCAACAGAAATGGTATGGTTAGCGTGGCACAAGAAGGCAAGGAAACGGCTCTTGTCGCGTGGGAATGGCAAGATAAAGAAACTATAAGAATGTTTTGGAGAGGTGTAAATACTGTTTTTAAGGTTAAAAAGTTGGAAGATGAAGAATTAGTTTTGAGTAAAACTGACAACGAAACTTTTAAAGTGCTAACTATGACTTTTTTGCCTACAAACTCCGAAAAGTGGGTAAATGACAACGTAGTTGATGCTTTGAATAAAAATGATAGCAAATAAAATTTGTAACTTATAAAAATAATAAAATGAGTTTAACTGAAAAGAAAATTACAGCGTCATCTTTAATTGCTTTACAAGATGCTTTATCACATGTTTTTTGGACAAAAAGGGATTTAAGAAAGTTCATAGAACTCACAATTCAAAATCCTCTAATTGTTGCTACAATTGATTGGAATGAGAATACTAAAATTAAGAGTGTTTCGGACTTAATTACCAGAATGAACGCACGTCTTGATATTTACCAAAAGGATTTGCTTATGTTAATCAAAGAAACTGCCAATCTAAATGATTTTTCACATTTAAAAATGTGGGATAATAGTGCAGAAAAAATTGAAAGAGCAGAGAAATCTGTTGAAAAACTACGCAATCAAATAGTAGGCTATTTTGATGCAATAGAAGAATTGCAAAAAGCAGAACAATCAAGATTAAATAATCAGGCTAAAATTACTGAAAGCCTAGCATACCAACAAAAGTTGGAAGAACTGAAAAAAAATTTTTCTGTAATTGCAATGAATAGTAATCATCAAGAACGTGGCTATCAATTGGAAAAATTTCTCAAAGAATTATTTATTTTTTTTGACCTTGATTTTAGAAATTCATTCAAAATTACAGGTGAACAAATTGACGGCGCATTCACTTTTGATAATGCAGATTATTTGGTGGAAGCAAAATGGCAGAAAAAACCAATTGGCGCAAGTGAATTGTATTCATTTGCAGGAAAAATAATTGGTAAACTGAAAAATACTTTGGGACTTTATATTTCAATTGAGGGCTATTCTCCTGAAAGTCTAGAAACTAAAAATCCAACATTGAACTCCATTATTTTAATGGATGGTGCTGACTTAATGCAAGTATTGGAAGCAAGAATAACGTTAACTGATATGTTGTACTTAAAACGTAGGCACGCCTCTCAAACGGGAGATATATTTCACAAAATTGTATGATGATTATCAAAAGCATAAAAATAATAAAAAAATATCCACTAAAAATTTTAGTGGATATTTTTGTTTTTGGTGTGGATTATTTTTTGAAAACTAATGCTGTCCAACCGACAACGGCTACTACTGCCAAACCAATAAAAGCATTATCCACCTGTGAACTACCTCTTTTACCAGTTAAAACATCATTAACAAAATCTTCACAATTGTAACCTAACAACTTATACTCACGTCCAATACGCTGATTTATGCGTATTATTGTTGCGTTTTGTTGTTCAGTAGAAAAATTGAAGTGTCTTTCCTTCACTATTCTACCTTCTTTAAGGAACTCTTCTAAAGTAATGTAACGTACACCATAGCCTATCTGATTTTCAGCAATGTACTCAATTCCACAATGAACACCCGCATATATTGCGAAATGTTTAACGACGCCTATATTTCTAATAAGAACGTCACCAATTACTCTTTTTTGCATAGTTTTACTAATTTAAAATATTATTTAAGTTCTAAAAATACAAACAAAAACAATCATATACAAACAAAACTAAAAATATTTTTTCTAATATAATTTTTTATTCAAAACCTTGTGGAATTGCGGGAACATTGCGTCAATAAGATAGCGTGCCGCATCAAAATGGTCAAGTTTATTATTCATTCTATCTTTTTGCAGGTCGTAACCGCTACGTTCCTTAAACTTAGCTTTTTGGCACTCTTGTATAAAAATTTTACACTTTGGAGAGACTTTTAGGTTGGTTTTTGTGTTTGAAAAAACAGTATTACAAAGTGTATATGAGTTTTCCAAAGAAATATTCTTTCTTCGTACCCTTATTTCTTTTGGATTAAGCATCTTTTTTATAATCTGATAGTCATTCACTCGGCTATCTCTAGTGTCGTGTTTCTCTCCAGAAGCATCACCAGTAAGGATATATTCAAAGTTTGGGTATCTCGCCAAAACCTGCGCACAAGCCATTTGAGTATCAGCATTTTTTACGGTTATCTCATCAATAATACCATAATTATCATTGCCATAATCTTGACCCATAATAACAGCCATTTGGTCAAAATTAAAGTCAAAACTTACGAAAATAGGCAAGTGTTTTTTAGGCTCAATATCAAAAACGTGTCGTTTTGCATCAAAACCCCACATAAAAATAGTGCCACCAACATTGATAAACTCTGCATAAATCTCCTGTCTCACCACAGGCGACTGTTCACCTCCCAAATCTTCAATAAGTTGTTTAATATCTTCTTCACCAATCAAAGGATTATCAAAAGTGCTTACTTGATGCAGGGAATAACCTTTTTCTTTTTTGAGTGCTTTCTCGCAAAGTTCGTAAAAAAGGTGTTTAGAACCATCTTTGCCATATTCTCCTTTTGGAACTCCACCTGCAAACAACTGACTATCAGGATAATCAAGCATCATAGGAGAAACCGCATTTTTGAATAAGTAAGGGTCGTTTAGGATAATTCCTGCTTCATTTAAGATAATTTTTTTGTAACCAAAACCTTCCCAGTTTTCTGGTCTGTCGGCACTCCTAAAATCCAAAACACTATCTAAAATACGTAATTCTCTCGTTTGGTTGTTAAATCTGAAATCAGTTTTAGGTAGTTTTTTGAGAATTGGATAAAAATATCGGTCATAATATTTTTTAATGTTTGCGTTGATAGTATCTCCCCAAAGAATGGGCGTAACTCCTTCCAGCATCCATTCTATACAAGCGTGGGCTGCACCTCTTGTAAAACCAAAACGCCTGCCCTTTTGGATGCAGACGTATTTTGAAGTATCACCAAAGATTTCTATTTGTTTCTCTAAAAAAGGGATTTCAATTTCTGTATGAAGCATTACTTTGATACTTTTTGATTTTCTATTAAGCCGTATATTTTTTCTTTGTCAAAACTTTGTATTTCCATTAAAAGCACCTCAAATGCACATAAATTTTCAACTGTTATATCAAAATCTACATAAATATCATCTTCTAGTGGACTGCCCCAGTAAGAAATAGAAAAACTCCACTCGTGGTGGTTTATCCGTTTATCTACGTGCAACCAAATATTTAATTTAGGAACTGGCTTACTATAATGTTTCCAAGCCATATCCAAGCTACATTCTTTCCAGCCTAAATCCAATAATTTCTCCATTATTTTGTAACAATTTTTTTGATAATTGTAATACTTCTTGCTTCTGGTTCTTTCTCTTCTTCTTTGTGAGATGCTTTTTTGTAGCCACGTTCTGCCCCAAAAGTATCTAAATACTTCTCTATTGCTTTAAAATCAGGTTTTGTTTCCCAGCCAACAAGTTTTCCGTCTTTCACTATTGCAATTCCTGTGGCAGAAAGATAAAGTGCATCTTCCACATTATCTGTTTTAGTTTCTATGGCTTGGTTAAGCAATAATGCTAATTTTTCGTGTCCCTTATAATATTTATAAACCGTTGGACGTACACAATTTAGAACTTTTGCAATTTTGGTTATGCTTCCGCGCTGCGCAATCCAAACATCTATGAGGTACTTAACAGTATAAATGCCAAATACAATTTCATTGTCTTCCGTATTTTCCATTTCATTTTATTGAGGGATAACAAGTTTTATTCTTTTCAGTAATTTTTGCAGGAAAAACTGTTCTATTCTAAGTTCTTGCTCCTTAAAATTAACATTATTTTTTGCTTGTTCGTCAAGCAGTGCTTTATCAAGGTTTTTCATTGAAAGTGCCTCATCATTGATAAGTTCTTGTTCATTGTAGATAACTGCCATAATTTGATCAGCCACGCTCTTAACTTTGTCTTTGCTTTCTGTTTTTATTTCCATTATCTTAGCCATTTCATTATTTGGGTCAATAGTTATTTTAAGCGTTATTTCAAGATTTTGGTTGTCGTCCATTGTGAAAAATCATTAAGGTTTAAGTCGCCGTTCAGGTGTTTGAACTCGCAATTTATAGCTTTTTTCTCACAATATTTAATGTACCTAATAATGATACTTTGCGCATACATTGGCTCAAGTTCTATGCCACGACAAATGCGGTTAGTCTGTTCACAAGCCATTAGTGCCGTCCCTGAGCCTAAGAAACAATCTATTACAATATCATCTTCATCAGTTGTGTCAAGTATAGCATCAGCTATCATTTGCACAGGCTTAGGAGTTGGGTGATTAGCCAGTTCTCCAATTCCGCCAGCCAGTTGTCTGTCTGGATTAGCATAATCATTGGCTGAAGGATAATCCCACATATTAGAACGGTACTTATCTTGAAGTTCCAAGTGTGATTTATGTTTTTCTGTACCACTTTTGAAGATTAGACACATCTCGTGTTTGGCACGATAGAAGCTCCCATTGCCTGCCACAGACTTATTCCAGACTGCCAACTGCTTAGGCTCAACAGTTTTGTAGGTGTCGTCTTGACTTGCAGCCTCACATACGTGCCATATGTGCCTGAAATCCATAAAATGATAATGAATACTACCATTTTTTGAATAAACTACAAGTAGTTTCATATAAGAAGCAAGAAAATCTACAAATTCAATTTTTGACATTTCACCTTTTCCCATTGCAAAATCCGAGTGTTTCACCTTGCCATTGCCAGAGATAGTGCTTGCAGGAAGGTTGTATGGAGGGTCGGTAATTATGATTTGTGCTTTTTCTCCTTGCATCAACAAATTAAAATTGTCTTCCTCCAAGCACGAGCCAACAAGAAACTTATGTCTTCCTAGTTGAAAAATACTGCCCAATTTAACAATAACATTTTTGGGGTCTAAGTGCGGTGCATCTCCTTCTTCTATCTCATCAATACTTGCAGTATTATATACATCATTTTTCTGTTCATACTTTGCGTGTGAAAAATCAGAAAAATCTACTTGTGCGCTCATTTCTGCATATGTAATGCCATTTTGCGTCAAAAAGTCCGTTAATCCTGCTTGGGTCATTGTAGCATATTGACTGCTGTAAACCAGCACAAGTTCTGCGGCTTCTTTTTTGTTTTCACAATCAAGAAAATTGCCGTCCAGTAGTTCAGGTATTTCTATGCCTTCATTTAGAAGGTTTTGGAGCGTTTTTTGTCTGTGGTGTCCGTCCAAAATCCAAATAATACCATTTTCAGTATCTTCCCACACGTTGAAGGGCTGAATGAAAGAGTATTTTTTTATTGAGTTTGCGAGCTTTTGAAAGGAAGCGTCATCACAATCTTTTAGATTTTCATTTTGTAACCACTTGGCTTTTTGCCATTGGAACTTTTCGGATTTTAGAATCCTGCTTTTAACTTCTGTATTCATAATATTTTTTTACGCCCTAATTGCGCCCTAATTTTAAAAACAACTTGAAACTGACTTTCTTTTGGTGCTATCAAAAAAATGATTAACTTTGGAAAAAATACAAAATAGATAAGAATAATGGGGTTTTAGCCTTAGGGTGCTTCAAAGGTTAGGTAACCGTACAGACTACAACCCTTATAATAAACATCTATCTAATTGCTTTAAACGCACTTTAATAGATGTTTTTATTTTTTACGCCCTAATTTGCGCCCTAATTCTTTTTTATCTTGTGTTTTTTTCTTAAATTGTAAATCATTACACAAATTTAACAAAAAATGGCAACAATCAATTCCTATTGCGAAAAAAGAAAGATAAAAGGAGTAATTGCGAAAGAACAAAGCATCTTCTTCCGTGTGAAGCACGACCACAAAGAGTTTAAATTTTATATCCCAGAGGTAAAAATTGAACTTCTTAAATGGGATTCCAAAAAACAACAAGTCAAAGGCACAAACAAAGAAGCCTTACAAGTTAATGATTTGATTTCTGCTTATAAAACTAAGTTGAACGAAGCCATTGCTAAAACAAACAAAGAAGATGAGATAATTGATATTTCAGTTATCAGAGAGTCTTTCTTAGGAAGTTTGAAGAAAAAAACACGCTCCAAAAAAGAAAATACTGAAAAAGAAATAATAGTTGAAGTTCGCAAAAAAACTATTATTGATTTGTTTGATATTTTTCATATTGATAAGAAAAATCAATATACCCCAAACTCTCTCAAATCATACAACACCACAAAAAATAATCTTCTGCAATTTTCACAGAAAAATGATTATAATCTTGCGTTGTCAAACATAAATAAAGATTTTTATCTTTCATTTTTGAATTTTCTTATTGAAGATAAAAAATATATCAACGGAACAATAAGTATCAACATCAAAAACATAAAAGGGATACTTCGTTATTGTGAAGAAGAAAAAGAGATTGAAGGCATCCCTAATCACTACCGTAAATTCAAGTTGCTGACACCAGACCAAGGCCGCTATTCAAATACGCTTAAGGAAATCATTGATTTGTATAATATGACTTTGGAAGACGGACTTATTAAAAATGAAACTGACAAAGAATTGACTAAACACGTTTCTGCTGAAGTTTTGGAGAAAGTGAGAGATGTTTATGTTTTCAATTTTTTTTCTGGGCTTGCCGTTGCTGAATGTATTGCCCTCAAAAATGAAAACATCAAAAAGAAAGAAATAGAAACAGTTTTTGTCAAAATTATCAACCAAAAACAACAAGAAGTTTGCTATAAAAAAGAACATTTTGAAGTGCTAAAAAAGACTTCAATAGAACAATACGCCATTATTTTTGGTAACACGCCTTCTGATGACGAAAAAGAAGTAATGAATAATAAAGCTATTCCTTACACAGAATACGCACAAACGGAAACTATCAACTTTTTAGAATATACTCGTGGGAAAACTAGAAAACAAATTATTTCTCCACTTAACAGTATTTCTGTGGCTATTTTGGCGAAATATAAAGATAAATATCTCAAACCTTTGCCTGTAATGACTGAACAAAAAATGAATCAGTATTTGCATTGCTTGCTCAAACAATCAGAAATTTATCACGAAAACGTGCAAATCATTAAACATAGTGCTAACAAACGCATAGAAACGATTATGCCAAGATATGAGGCACTTACTTTTCACTCTGCAAGGCACGGCTTTGCCACGCACTTAATAGATGCTGGGTTGGCTGTTACAAAGGTACAAGTTATGATGGGACACGCAAACATAAAAACTACAATGGTGTACGTAAAAACTGACATAAACGAAGCCATAATTGGTGCAATAGAACTTTTCAAACCAAAATATTAGACAACAAAAAAAGGAGTATCTAGCAAACGCTAAATACTCCTTTTTGATAATAACTTGGCTGCATTTTCTCACGCCAACCAAAAGGCTGACATCTCTCATAGAGAACCAAAAGGCACATCTTCTCTCATTGCAACCAAAAAATCTTTTTATCTGCCAAAACGGCAAATAGGCATATCAGCACGAACTAAAGTACCAGCACTAAACACCCTGTTATGTCCTAATTGTACTGTTTCTGAACTAAGTTCTGACATATAATATTTATCTCCAACTTTAATGACAATAGCATACTTCAAATATTCATTAAAACGCCCTGAGATACCACTAGAACGCCTATGTTGTCCACGTGGAAGCGGAGGTACTAAAATATCATCTGGATTATAATTGAAAAAACTATTAAAATTGGGCGTAATAGATACTGCATTATTCCTATATAATTTCCTTTCTGTATAGTTGTGAGCAATGTCTCTGTAAACATCTTGCTCTGGCAATACATACGCTCCATTTAATTTTTTTAATGGGAATTCTGTTCTTCTTTGACGCATTCCTCCTACATTTGCCAAATGATAAGTGTGCGCCCATTTATTTGGAACAAGTACCCTTAATTTTTGCCCCAAAGGATTTTTCTTTTTAGAAGTATGCTTAGTTTTATGTCTAAACTCCCAAATTTCAGGGTTATACTGCAAAAAACGCTTATCTTGACAATCAGCCCAAAAAACATTGATTTGATAAGTATGTTGATAAGTAGCATTCCCATCTAAACTTGCTCCACCTGTAATCTCTATCCTTGGTGTAGGAATGAAAATAGGAGAAACGCCACTACTAATAACAGGCTTACAACCTACCCATTCCCTAAAAATAGCATCAGCCGCATCATTACCAGTTGTAATATCAGAAGCATAAAGGTAAAATTCATCACCCATTATGGCACTGTCCGCTATTTCTGTAACTGTAAGAGGATTATTATTGATGTCATAAACTCTCAAAATATAAAAATCTATCTCACGGCTATACCAACCCACAAGAGGCAAAACATCAAAACTTATCTTGAACATTCCGCTAGCATCAGAATTGACAGAAAAACTTTTGACTTGATTTTCTGAACTTTCCATAGTGATTTTCAGCGAAGCATTTGCAAGCATCACTCTTCCCACAAACAAGTCCACAACATCAGCAGGTACTCTAATTATCTTTTTCATATCAATTTATATTAACGGTGCTACAGGTATTGTTGGTGTTTTTGGTTGTGATGCTATTTTTTCGTTTGCCAACTTATAAATTTCTATTTTCCTTTCTAAGAGTGTTTTCTCAAAGAAAGCCTCATCAGCTAAATATGCTTCATTTACCAATCTGGCAATATTAAGACTTACGAAAAGCTCCGTTTTATCATAAGGTAAAATGGCATTTGCAACCATCAATTCGTCAATAGTTCTATCTCCAAAAGGATTTAGCACTTTTATAGTTTCTATTTCCTTATAATCCAAACTGTCTTCTCCAAACTCCAAACGGGCAGACTGCAATTCCAACTTTTTCATATAAACATTATCAGCTCCTGCTTCTTTTGCCAACTGGATTTTTGCCAGCAAATCTTCATTCAATAACATATCAAACTTTGACGGTTTGGAGATATTGGGAAGATAAGTATCTGTTTGTGAGCCAAGTAAAGTCTTATAACGGTACGAACTCACATAATACACAAGCAATTCATAAATTTCCCAAATACGGTCAGAAACTTGTTGTAAGAACGCATTAAGTTCTTTCCTGTCATATTCTTTCGCAATTCCAGACTGATTAGCACCCACACGCTTCACAATGTCCATATTGATAGCCTCAAGTCCTTTTGCAGTTTCCCTCTCAACTTTCTCCTCCAGCATTTTCACAACTGTAATATCTTTCTGAACATACATCACGCCAGGAAAGAGATTACTATTGTTAGGGTCATCAAAGCGTTCAGAAGGCTTATAGACTGTCTTTCCGTAAGGAGTTCTAGCATTAAGATTACCTGCACCTCCACAATTATTGCAAGTATGTTTAGTTTCGTCTTCCAAAAAAACATATCCTTTGCCATCACAAGTATTACAAGGTTTCTCAACCTCAACTCTCTCAGGGTACATATGTTGCACATAACACGCCTGCAAATCAGATTCAAGTCTTACGGCATCGTCCCAATGCGGAATTGCGCCATCAATGTAACTTCTAAAAATCTTACTATTACCTTTCATATCTTGCAGTCCACCTATCTGAAAAGCGGGCAAATAACCCAAATTGTGGGTATAAACTATCTGAATGGTATATCTATCTTTACTGAAATCTTGTGTTTGTTTGGTAACTTCAATAATATTCGTGTCATCTACCAGCCAATAAGTATCTTTTGTTTTCGCAACAAGAATATAATTATCAGGTACATACGCTAAAATCTCTTTTGTTTCGTAGAAATAAGGAAACGGACTTACAAATTCATTGGGTGCAGTATTGTTTTTTACAGGAAGTATGACCACGCAACCATTTGGAGAAGCAAGCATTTTTTTTAGCAAAACTGTCTTCACGTATTGAAGTAACGACCCAAAACCACAAGGAAAATCCTCGTTGATATAGTTTTTCAAAGTATCTTCTTCACCTAAAAACTTAGGAGCTTCTGGATAACTAATATGAAATAACTTCGGATTAAAAATAGAGTAAAGCACGTTGAGTGCCTTGTCAAATTCTGCCTTAGTTTTTGGTTTATAGGCTGCTAACCTATATTTTTTGATTTCAGCCGTTTCTCCTGGTCTGTATTGCTCAAGTATTTCTGTTGGTTTATCTCCATAGATATGCACGCCAAGTTGTGATTCATATGCCAAAATGTTTTTTTCAGCGTATGAATCACCTTTACTAATAGTTTTTTCTATTAGTTCTTTGAGAGCAGAAGAATTGATATCTAACATAGATTATGCACGAGCAAGAGCCATAGGTACTTTTTTAGCAACAGGAAAATACTTGTGTTCCCATTTTGCATTGACGTTGAACTTTCTGTTTTTTCCTACTGGACTTATTTTTGATAAGAAAGTAACAGGCAAAACTGCAGTTTCATCTTGTGTCATTGGAATATACATAGTCAAGTCTTTCATAATGTAGCCAAAACCATATTTTTGAGAAGACGTAAGCGCATCCCAAAAAGTCAAATTTTGGTCAACGGCACGGTGCATAAAAGGCTGGTCAAAGACACGAGTAACGAAAATTGTGTTGTTAAAACCATCTCCTTCTTCTTCTTCAACAGTACTTTCAGCAATAACGCCGCTTACAGGTTTGATTAGAATTACGGATTTTGATGCAATAGCCGCTTCCCAAGCCGCCATATCCGAAAAATCATTATTAGAAAAATTAAAAGTTGCTACCTCAAATAAAACAACAGCTACAATTTTTGACTGTTCGTCAAGACAAGAGTTAGCAGCGACAAAATCAGGAATATCTAAGGGAGTACAGGCTAATGAGGAATTTGCCATTTTGGTAAAATATCTTATAGGCGGGTTCTTGGCTTTCACCAAACGGAAATCAAAATTACAAATAAAAATCAAATTTACAAATAAATACTAAAAAAAATTGCAAATAAATTTGCGTAAAATTGTATAATTTTGTATATTTGTATTCCAATAATATCGCAAGGTAGAGAAGATGGTATCTCGTGGGGCTCATAACTCCAAGGTCGCAGGTTCAAGTCCTGTCGTTGCAACATAACCCAAAAAGAGCCGAATGAGGCATACAAACGAGAGAAAACTGGGGTGTAGTTCCCAGAAAACGCTCCGAGTGGGCGTGATGACAAAAATTACCTGTTTCGCATCTCATTAGAACTGCCAGCAGGTAATTTTTACTTGAATATTATTATTTGGAGAACGTTGCTAAATGGCAATAGCAGGCAGATTGTACACCTGTCAGTCTTTTAAGACTTATTGTTGGTTCAAATCCAACCGTCTCCACAACAACACCCAAGGAAGCTCTTGACGTTGTGTGACGACATTTCATAGGGAGCTATTAAGATAAAGTGTCCGAGTGGTTTAGGTCGCAGTTTGCAAAACTGCATACGTTGGTTCAATTCCAACCTTTATCTCAAAATTGTAGAGAAAATCCTTCAACAAGATTTATGGGGCGTAAAGCGCAACACGTAGCATAGAAGTAATGCACTACAATTTTAAAGAAATAAAGGGAAGCTGGAACGTTGTCCGTTATGGAGGCAATTCCTGGCACGTGGTCACTCCCCTCAAAAAGTAAAATGTACTCTTGTTGCATACCATTAGAACTGCACTAGGGTCTTTCAAAAACGCAACGAAAGAATATCATTAGTTGTGTGGTTGTGTAAACAGTAGCTCAGTTGGATAGAGCGCAGGATATTCTGGGCGCATTGGTTCAAGTCCAATCTGTTTATAGTTGTAAAAGAACGAAAAAAGGAACGTGAAAACGCTCCTTTTTTGATTTTGTGGGTATTTATTCTGTTAACGCATCAAAAGCCTCTTGCAAACGAGCTTCTTCTTTAGCAAGTAATTCTTTTGCAAAATCCAGTATCTGAACGTAGGTTTTGGTATCAGTAAGTTTTAGCTGGTCAATAATAGAAATATTGCCATATTCTTCTTTGCCCTCTCCTTGCAGAAGTGTTTTTATTCCCGCAATACGGTTACGGTTATCCAGCAAAGTTTTGCCATTGTTAAAATGTTCTTCTGTCATTGTTTTTGGTTAAAAAAGTGTTTCCTGCACTTGCAGTTTTGATTTGAGTTGCCCATCTAAAAAGTTAAAAAACTCTTTGCTTTTCAAAATATCTGCCAACATTGTGTCTTCTGGTGAGTTTTTGAATTGTGACATCTCCCAAGCAGGGCTTTTAGGCTTCATAAAAACCAAAAATTGTAATTTTTCAGCTTTGAGAGTTTCTAATGCTTTTTTAGCGGTTTTTGAATTTTGTTCTTTGTCGTTCATACTTCTAATTCTTTTAATTTGATGACTAATTCCTTATCATCAAGAATATCAAGCAGTTCAATGATAACATTTTCTTTGTTTCTGTGCCCTGGCTCTAAGTATTTACTTAAAACGGCTTGGCACTTCGTTACGACTTCGTGGAGCGTAGGCGAAAGACAAATAAGACTTTCGTTGGCTTGTCTTTTGGATTGTTCAGGAATAGTGTGTCTAAACCAAATTATAGGCTCATCTCCTGCACTTATCAGTTTGCCTCTTTCACATAACCAAGGCGGACTGGAGAACTTGTACTTCGTCATTTTTCTTTTTTTTAGGTTGATTTAGTTGTTTGTTTCTAAAAGCAGCATCTAACTCTTCAATAGAGTGTTCCGTAATCTCAAAATAAGAGCGTATGTAGGCAAAAGCTTCTTCTTTTGAGCAGGCAAACCTTGCTACAAAACCATTTTCAGAAAGGTTTTCTAAAACCTCATTTTGACGTTCCAGATGCTCATTTTTCAATAGTTTACCTGTTTTTGTAGAAAAAACTTTATTCCTATCAATTTTTAATTCCAGAGCAAGCCCACTTTTATCTCCTTTTTTGAAGGAAATTATTAGGTCAGGTTGCCCACGTTCAAGTCCTCTATCATTGGCTTTTTGCATAATCCGCCTGTTCTTATACTGGTCTCTTGAGAAACTCATAGAACTCAATGGATTAGCAATCAGCGTGAGAGAAGGAAAATCAGGCTTGACGTTGGCTCGTATGTAGGCAACGACAACTTTTTGCAAACTTTCTTCTTCGTGTTTCATTTTTAGAATTTTAAAAGTGTTTCGTTTGCAACTTCTTTTAATAATAATTCTTCGTCAGATGCTTCAAATACAAGTATCTTATCTTTCACCTCGCCACTCACAGTTATTCCTCTATTCTCTAAATCTTCGTACAAATCTTTCAGTTCTTTTTCAGAATTCCTTCGTATTAGCTCTTTCTCCCAGTTCTCTTGGTTTTCATTGAAAATCTCTTCATTCCTTTCCTTGTTGTACTTTTCAGTAGATTTTCTGCCTTCCTCCGCATCACGTTTTAACATTTGCTTTATGTTAGCATTACTTACCAAATCTCTTTCATACACATCAGCCATTCTCTTTGTGCCAAACAAATCTTCTCCAAAACTCTGTTCGTTACTTTTGAAATCATAAATTCTAGTGCCATCTCTGTAAATGCCATAAAAATTCTTTTGAAAAAGGTTGTCGCCTTCTTGCTCAAAAATGCCTATTAAAGCTTGTTGGTCTTGTTTTAGCAATTTAATTTTTTCAGCAATTAGCTTTGCGGCGTAAGTTTGGTTCTTTAGCTCAACATCAAGGTCAGCTATGAATCTGGAAATTCTCTCTGTTATTATCATTGTTCTTTTGGTTTTTGAATGTTTAAAATTTTATAAATATCTTTATCA
The DNA here is from genome assembly GCA_043772375.1 of Raineyaceae bacterium. GTDB lineage: Bacteria > Bacteroidota > Bacteroidia > Cytophagales > Thermonemataceae > JANYGM01. The sequence continues at coordinate 36,689 of JAYVGJ010000037.1, forward strand.
TTTTCTATCACGTCCATCACAAACGCTTTAAAAAGCTCACATTTTGACTCGTCACGCACTTTCTTAAAGAAAAAATTGCCTCTTGGAATTTCTGTTTCATCTTGCATTGCCTGCCTGAAAATTCGCCAGTCTTCTTTGTGTGCAAGTCCTTCAGAAATGTTTGGGGCGCACATAAGTTGTTTGCAAGCAGTTTGAAAAGTTTTTGTTTTCTTGTCAGCGGAATAATTGATAATTCCTACGTCAGCCAGAAAATCATAATAAATACGAGACAAGTTATTGATTAAGCCAAACTTCAGCCAGCGACCAGCCTCACGCACGCTTTCCAAGTGAGCAATAATGGCAATACAAGACTGCTCATATTGTTGCTCAGGCTGAAGTCCGACTGTTTCAGGCTTAATAGGTGCTTGTCGCTTTTTTGGTGTGGCATCTTTGCGCCTGTCGTAAGAAGTCATTTGAATGAAATTACACATTTCAGTCAAACGGCTGGCTGTTCTTTCACCATAATTTTCCTCTATTTGTTCAATCACAAGATTTGTCGTAAAATGCGTGAGCGTGCCATTGTTAATGAAATCCTCATATCTTTCTCTCACAAGCTCCTGCACAATATTTATTTTGTTTCCAAAACTATTGATGTGTTCTGTGTCAAGCCCTAGCTCGTCAAAAAGATAATCTTTCCTTTTTGATTTAAAAATAACAATGTCTCCATCTTTTTTATACTCAGCTGATAGCGTACCCAAATTTTTGAAAAGAAAAGTTTTGCCACTTCTCAAAAAAAGTAACCTTTGGAAAATATTCATTAAAAGCGTTTTGCCACTTCCTACGTTGCCCAAAAGCATTATACCTTTGTTAAGATATTGCCCTGCAAAATCACCTTCAAATGAAGTTTCTCTTGTAAAATAGCTTGTGAGCATATCCACGTGTGCCCAATTGTGCTGGTCAATCACGTATTCATTAACAAATCCTGACGCAATTTTTTTAAACTGATTTTCTGGTTGGGTCAAATGTTCCTTTGCTGTAGTTTGCATTGTCGGTTGTAATTTTATTTTTTTGTTCTTGATTTACTTTTGGTGTTGTGGTTGAAGTGCTAATCACCTCATCATTAAATACTTTGTCTTGTAGGTATTTTTTGGGGTCTTTACGGTATTGCTTATCTGGTCTTGATTTGATGTAGGCTGGGAGATGCGTATCAATTATACTTAGTTCTTCTGCTGTGAGCTTTTCATATACTTTTTGCGTGCCTGGCTTATCAATATTTTTGCCATAAAAACTATAAAACGCCTCAAATTTTTCATTAACAAGCGTTGCGCTTTTCTCTTTTGGAGCTTTTGCTTTGGTTTCTTTTGGTATAATTTCTTTTGGAACTTCTTGTATTAGCGGAACGCTTGGTGTTTGTAGCGGAATGCTTGGTGCAGGTTTTTCTTTGGTTATTGCAGGAATTGGAGCTTGATACTCATCATAATTGACAACCGTAATCCTTGTGGTGCGAAAATCCAAATTTTCAAAAACAATCATCTCATCAGTTTCTAATAATTTGAAAAAACGCCTTACACTTGTTTTATTCCAGCCTTTACCAAAAATCCTTGCCCAAGATTCCAAAGAAAATAAACTCTGCCCACGTCCACAAATCTCAAATCTATTACCTATTTTCGTTCTTTTTTCCGTAAAATTGACCTCTGAAAGAATATCAAACCAAGCCTTAAAATGTACAGGATTTTCGTGAATCCAATGGTCTCTTAAACTGCGAAATAACTTGACATAACCCTGCTTCATTTGAATTTATATTTTTGAATGTGCCCTGCGGTACATAGTTTTATGTGTATTTAGAAACTCCTCAATTTCACTAATACGAAATAAATTAGGGCTTCCTTTCAGATATGGCATACCTTCTGCACAAAATCTATCTAGTGTGGATTTTGACCATTTATAGCTTTCCCTAATCTGTTTTGTGGTAAATCTTTTTTCAGTAAAAGCTCGTTTGATAGTTTCCAAAGAAATGTTTTCGGACATACTGTCAAGGTATTTCTCCTCTTCTAACTTCTTTGCTACTCTTTCTTTGAGTTTTTCTATGTATTCTTCTTCTAGGCTCATTGTAGTAGGTTAGTCTAATGGTTTGTGTATTAAATCATAGTCTGCTTTTGCCTTTTCAGCTACTTTTTTCATAGCTTTCAGAATTTCAAAATTATTAGAGCCACCACGTCTTACTGTATAGATTTGAATTTTGTTGTAGCTCTTTTTGATTTCTTTTTCTGCCTGCATCTCCTCAAGAATAGCTAATGTTTCTTCTACATAAGTAGTTGGGTGAAGCCATACCATCCAGTCGTGAGTTTTTTTGTCAGGTATTTCTGTTTTATTTTCCATTGTTTTTTGTATTTTTAAAACTATTTTTTGTATTATTTTGTATTTGTTTTGATACTGTTGTATTTAGTTATATATTTGCAAAAATTTATTTTTAAAAAAACTTTACTTAAAATTATGAATAAGCTCACAAACAATCAGAAAGTAGAACGTCTAAATCACCTAATTGAAACGCTAAATGTTAATGTTAGAAAGTTCGTAACCCTTTTAGAATTCAAATACGGCACTTTTTACAACTATTTGAAAAAAGATGAAGCTCAAAGAACGCCCGTCACAAATGAAGTATTGTCAGCTATTGCAGAGTATTTCAAAATCCCACTAGACTACTTCTTGACTGATACTATTCCAATGCAAGACTTGAAAATTGAAAAAGAACGTTTTGCACTTGACAAAGAAATTGAAGTCCAATCAAGTAACCAAAGTGAGTACAAAATGCGTCTTTTTTCTACCAACGTGGCGGCAAATTTTGAAACTCCACTTTCTGAAAACAATCACTTTGAAGAAATTTCTGTTTCTAAAAATATTTATGAGCGTTACGCAAAAACTTCCTTATTGGCACGTGTTCAAGGACGTTCTATGTTGCCTATGATTCCAAACAATGCTATTATTATCATTACCAAAGTTGCTAATTGGAAAGAAATTGAACATTCTATTGTTGCTATTGCCTATGACGGCATTTTTACTGTCAAACAAGTCAAAAAGAACACTTATGATGAAGGCTTTTTGTTTTTGTACCCACTCAATAATGAATTTTCTGAAAAGAAAATTGATGTCAAAGAAATTCACGAGGTATTCAAGGTTGAGCGCATTATTGATGCGGAGCTGGAATAAATTTTAGCTCGCAAATCTCAAAAGGTCGTGTTCTTTTATCCTTTTTAAGCATTCAGTGTATTTAGAACGACCTTTTTCAAAATCTTCGTGTGTCATTTCATAAAAGAAAATATCGTGAATAGGATCAAGTTCTGTTCCTTTATTTATTTTACAAATACCTATAATAACAGCCTTTATTGCACCTGAACTATCACAATAAATAGCCATTTGTCTGTCATAATTATAGGTTTTTATACTTTTTGCAAAATCCTCATAATTAGTCTTACTAGTTGTTTTCAAATCTCCAATAAGAGATTGCCCAACATGAACTATATCCAATTTCCCTTTACAAGGCAGGTCGTGCATATCAAAAAAGTGTACTACTTCTTTAAAAGAATACGCTAAATATTCCTGCAAACGCTCGTTCTTGTTACAACTTTTCACCATTCCATCAAACATTTTCCAATCAATATTAAAATCTTTGTAATCTTCTTGATTGAAATTTTGAGGCTCTAAAATAGCTTTATGAATGGCATCACCAAAAGCAAATACTTCACTTTGCTTAGCTCCTAATCCCTGTTTCTCATCTCCGTGCTTAATCAGCGACCCAATACGGCTCATAAATGAATTAGAAACCCTTTTGACTTTCCTATACTCAAAATCTGTCCCCTGCTGAAGTAGCACAGGGGAAGATGTTTTTGGCATTATGAAATTTGCAGGTAGAAGTCCCATTATTTTCTGTCAAAAGGATATTCATCACGAAAAATAGCTGATACGTCACAATACAAGGCTTCAAAAGTTTTTAATGCTTTTTCTGGCAATGGTTTGTGTTTACCAGTGGTTACAACGTATTTTGTCGTCTTATTTTCACCTTTTTTGTTCACCTCAAAATCATACCCTGTTGAATCCTGAAAATCTGGGTCTTGTAACTTGTCTTTCATTTGATTTATTACGCTGATTTGCGTGATAACCAACACTTGGAAACGCTCTTTGATTTGGTTGTAAACCAATATTGCCCAAAAATATACAGGTTCTTCCAAACGTCCTGTGTAAGGGCTTACTTTGCGGTTGTAAGATTCTAGTTCTTCAGGCGTAAAAGGGCTAGTTCCTTCAATTTTGCAGGTATCTTCCGCAGAAACCTCTTTGAGATGTGGTTTTTTGTCGCCGTCATAAACCCTAAAACCTTCTTTAAATTGCCCAATAGCTCTGAATTTGTTGTCGCCTGCACCCAACGCCATAAACTGGTCTGACTTATTGGGAATAACAATGTTGTCTGGTAGCAACTTTTGACTGGTTAAATTTTCCATTTTGATTTGAATTTTATTGTAAATGTTTATTTGAAAAACTATCTTTATTTAGCTCCCACCAAATTGATAGGAGCTTTTTTGATTTTGAATTTAATAGACAAATGCTATCATTTTGATAGAACGGAGATTTTTTAGCTTGTAGCTTCGTTTTCCTTCCTGCGCTACGTCCTTGTAGAGGAAGTTTCCGTTTGCCATTTGGCGAGGTTTTCCTTCTGAAATACGGCTCACTACTTCGTTTGCTTTTTCACTGAAATATTTGATGAGGTAGAAGCATTTTTTTGTGAATCTCAAAACAAGATTTGAAAAAACTTTTTTGATTTGGCTTGTGAATTTTGACATTTTGGTTTTGGTTTATTTTGAATTTTATTTTGAAAATTGGAGGGTTTTTACGCCCTCCGTTTTGATTATAAAGCCTCTAATTCATTTGTGTCACTTTCTATTCTTTTTTGTGCTATTTCCAGCATTGCGGCCACATATTCGTGGTCTAAATAAAAACTCTCTTCTTCACCGCTTGCCTTAACAAGTAACCTTCTGCTTTTTGAAATCAATGTTTGTAGGTGTTTTACAAGTGCTTCACTTGCGTTTATCTTTGCGAGAAGCTCATTAGCTTTTTTTAGGGTTTCTAATTTCATTTGTTTTTTTTGGTTTAAATTTATTTCGTTCTTTTTACTTCTACAAATATACAACTAAATACAATAAGATGCAAATAAATCTGCAATTATTTTTAGTATTTTTGAAAATATTTTTTTCATATTTTTTGTAGTGAACTTTCAATAAACGCCTCCGCTTCTTCTCGTAAATCATTATCAGGTATTTGTGATATGAGGGCGTTGGCATTCTCAATTTTTCCAGCAGTAATCATTCTCTTTATTTGTGAAAATTCACCAGTCCAATAGCCTTTTTTATAGATTTCTGATTTTTCTGATATTTGCGTTACTTGCTTTTTGAGGGATTCAATAAGGTTATTGAGGTCTTTTATAGCATTATTATCATTTTGATTATTTTTTTGAAAATCAAAAATTTCATTTTGTTTTTTTGAAATTTGCAGGTTTTTCTCTTCTATTTCTGTTCTTAGGAGCTTTTCTTGTTCGTTTTTTCTTTCCAATTCTATTTTTAGAAGGCTGATATTTTCGTTATCCTGTGCTTGCAGGGCTTGTTTTTCGTTGTAACGTGACATATTTATTTCACCAACGGCATACAAACTAGCACCAGCATAGAAAGAAATAAAAAACGCCTGCCAAAATAATGGTTGATTTATATCAAAATTTGCTTTTGAATAATAAATAAAAACGCCCATAGCATCAAAAAACGCAAATAAGAAACACTGCCAACGGTTACGAGTTTGCATTACTATTGCACTTGTAGTAACCGCAAATGCAAACGCTGACAAAATTGACATCAAAAATTTGAGAAAATAGACTAAATTGGGAATGAATCCGTCCTGCACAGGAGCATCGTTAAGCCCAAAAAGATAATTGGTATAGACAAAAACCAAGTGTAACATACCTGCACCAACGCCAACCGCCAGGGCATCACCAATTAGAAAATCATTAAGTTTTTTTGAAAAATTATTCATTAGGAATGTTTTTGAAAGGGTTTTGAAAGATTTTTTTGAAAAAATTAAGGAGGTTTTCACCTCCCTAATTTTTGATTTTTAATACATTTGCATTGCCATTCTTTCAGCGTGTGTCGTGTTTCTTATCCATTCCATGTAATTTTCTCTTTCATTTTTCAGAAAATCTTTTGCCTCTTCTAAATAATTGAAATGACAATCATATTTACTTTTGAAAATCACACTCAAAGATTTATTCAAAATCTCTTGGGCTTTATACGAGTAGCCACAAATGTTTTCTAATGTATTCCATTCGTTTTCGTCAATGTATTCCACAATAGCACGAAAAATAGCATCCTCTGGCATATTTTGGTGGAAATGTTCGTTTGTTTCGTGATTCAGAATTAAGTCCCTTTGTGCTTCATTTGGAGATGCAAGCATTGTTAATACTCTTTCCACGTTTATTTCTTTTCCTTCGTTTGTGAAGTTTAGAAATTTAATTAGTTGCTTGTGCATTTGGTTTGGTTTTTTTGGTTTGAATTTTATTTGTGTTTTTTACTAATGCAAATATACAAACTAATACAATAAGATGCAAATAAATCTGAAAATAAATTTAGTATTTTTGAAAATAAATTTTGTAAAAACGCAATATTGTATTTAATACATTTATTAACATTCTTTATCTTTCTTATGTATGTACACAAAGGCGTTTCAAAGGCGTTTCATTATCGTTTCACGTACCGTTGTAACTATTTGATTATCATATCTTTAAGCGTTTCACTTTGAAAATCAAAGTGTAAAAAATAGTGTTTCAAAATTCTATTCATATATTTAGTGTAATTGTTTGATTATCAAATAGTTATCTATTTTGTAGGTAAAACCACTAAAAATACTTTGAAAATAATCTGATTTATTTTCACTAATGACTTGACTATCAATTAAATAAGTGTTATCTTTGTCTTAATAAAAATGAATAAAACAAATAAATCAAACCAAAAACCAACAAACAAAATGGAAAAAGTAACCAAAACCTCGCAAATCAAAACCCTTCTTTTGGAAGGTAAAACACGCAAAGAAGTATCAGAAACTTTGGAAATAGGATACGGATTTGTACAAAATGTTTTTGCAAAACTATTCGGAGTAGCAACAACAAACGTCAAAAAATACGCCTACCGCTTCAAATGGAACACAGAAGTTGAAGGAATAAACAGAAAAGGAGCTTTGTGCAAAATGGAAAAATTGGAAAAAGGTCAAATTTTGGTAACCTTTCGCAAGGACAACGCAACACTTCAAACCAAAATAATAGCACTCCAAAAAGTAGCATAATTAAATAAATTTTCATAAAACTACTAAAATACAAATTTTAGTAGTTTTTGTTTTTGCAAAAATTTAGTATATTTGTAAATAATTGTATAAATAATTATACCCACGTTTGTAGCCTGCTACAAGAACCCAAAGAATTACGTCCTATGTTGTGCCTAGAAACATAAATATCACCTATGAGGTGAACAAATCTGACCTTGTGGCGGCACGTCAAGAACTTGTAGCCATCTCAAAACAGCTAAATATTTCAGAAAAAGATGCGGAAGATTTATCAAAATCTTTTAATGCAACGTCCAACGCTTCAAAACGTATGGCGGAAACTCGCAGGGGTGAGCTATCTACTATTGACCAGCTAAAACGTAAAGAACAAGAACTAGCATCTGTCAGAAACTCACGCTCAACAGCAACCACCGCAGGCACAAATACAAATGTAAGAACAACTACAAATACGCCCTCACGCCCTCAAATACCTACATTAGCATCTGCAGGTCAGGGCGACCCTGGCGCAGGACGTATTGCAGGCATAACCACAGAAACCCAAAAAGCAAGTAGCGGATTTAGTTCTTTGAAGGGAATGATTGGCTCAATAGGACCTGTGATAGCGACTGTTTTTGCTGTTGACAAACTAATTTCATTTACTGGCGCAGTTTTTAAGAGTACGGCAGAAGCCCAAAAATATGAGCAAGTTCTCAAAAACCAGTTCCAGTCAGGGAACGCTGCAAAAGCAGTAATGAAAGACATTTTGGATTTTGCCTCAAAAACGCCTTTTTCAGTCAATCAAATTACAGAAAGTTTTATAAAGCTCGCAGGAAACGGATTTAAGCCAACGACTGATGAATTAACTAAATTAGGTGATTTAGCTTCCTCAAAAGGAAAATCTTTTGATCAACTTGCAGAAGCTCTTATTGATGCGGAAAGTGCTGAATTTGAACGACTTAAAGAATTTGGTATAAAATCTCAACAAAATGGAGACAAAGTTTCCTTCACTTTCAAAGGCGTAACACAAACCGTTGATAAGAGTGCAGAAAGCATTAGAAAATATGTTTTAGGGCTTGGTAGTGCCGTAGGCGTTGCAGGCTCAATGGCTGCTATTTCTGGAACACTAGAAGGACAACTTTCAAATTTAGAAGATACTTTTGATCAACTCAAACTTGCTATTGGACAAAGGTTTGCTGGAGCGTTTGCAAGTGCCTTGAGTGCCGTAAGTAAGCTAATGAATGGTTTTAAGGCACTTTTAGAAGTTCCTGTTGAGGAGAAAGTACGCAAAGAACAGTTGGAACTTAATTCACTTGTAATGTCAATTACTCGTACAAATGTGTCTAATGAGGAGCGTAAAGGCTTAATGACAAAATTAAATGCGGAGTATCCTGGCTTCATTGGAAATTTGAATAAAGAAACTGCAAGTAATGATGAACTTCTAAAAAGATTAAAAGATGTCAATGCGCAATATGTGAACAGGGCTTTTTTAGCAAAAAACGCAAAGAAAATAGAAGAACTTGCTGGAGATATTGCTGATAATCAAGGAGAAAACTTGTCAAAAGCAACTGTTCAATTAGATAATATTAAGGCTAAAATATCTGCTGGAATAGGTTTGGAGAAAATTGTGGCACAATTTGGAAATATCAACTTCCCAAAAGAAATACAAAATACTACTCAACAACTTGATTATATTTTGGAGCAATATGGCAAAGGAAATGTAGCTATTGTTGAGAAATTCAAAAAAGCAGAAAGTGAGATGTTTGGGAAATATCAAGGCAGTGGCTACGCTCAAACGACCGTTTTTGCTTCGGAAGAAGTCCAACAATTAGGAGAACTTGGAAGAGCCTATAACTACGTAACTGGTGCTACAAACTTGCTCAACAAGGAACAAGAAAAGTTAAACGACCTGCGTAAAAAAGGAGAGTTATTTACCAAAAAAATATTAGACTCTGGTCAGGCTGTTGATTTAACAAAAGACCCAAATGAAGGAAAAAAGAAAGATGCGCAAAAACAAGCATCAGCAGAAAAAGCCAAAAAAGATGCTGAAGATGCCAAAAAACGACAAATTGAACTTCTAAAAAATAATGCTGAACTTGAAAAATTAAGGATTCAAAACCAAATTTTTCTTAATGATACCATTGCCAAAGATGATAAACAACTTCTTTTTGGTAAAAAAGAATCCATCAACGAAATAGCACTTTTGGAGCAGGAACTCAACAAAATTGATAGAAATTTAGCACTTGAATTACTGAAATTTGAAGATGGCGCAACAAAAGATTTATTTGGTGAGAAGGCAATTTTATTGCAAAAGTATGCTAATGAGGAAGTTAAGATAGCGCAAAAACTCAAAGATGACAAAGTCAGTCTTGAGAAGGAAATTTTAGAATATCGTAAAAAAGCAGCGGAGGAACTTGCCCAAAAGGAAAAAGAAATTAAGGAAAATACCTTTAAAGAAATTGATGCAAATAATGAAAACAAACAAATCAAAGTAGAAAAAGCATCTCTCGTGGGCGGTCGTGATACCGTAGGCACTTCTATTATTTCTGTTGATTATCTTGTTAATACTGAACAACTTAATGAGCAACTTGCTAATGGTGAGATTTCGCTCAAGGAGTACCAAAAACGCCAAAAAGACAACGTAAAAATCTATGAAGATGAGATTTATAAGATTGAATTTGAGGCAAAAGTTAAAAGTTTGGAACTTGACAAACAA
>JAYVGJ010000038.1:0-4355 GCA_043772375.1 Raineyaceae bacterium
GCTGGGGCTGAATACATTTTTCGTGTTTTGTTTTTCTATAAATATGCCGTCCCGCTGGGACTTAAAAACTTGTCCGTATAAATCTTAGTAGAACCATAAATATCAACAATATTCCCTAAATTTGTGGTTGGGTCAGTATTCGTTGGTACAATAGTTGCGCCAAATTCAAAAGCTCCTGCATCACAAATACCCACTCTTGCGCCCCCACGTTGGTCTCAGTAATGTTAATTTCTGATTTTAAAAAATGATTAATATTTTATTTATTGTATTAAAACCCTGAAAGGGTTTAGTATTAATAGCCGTAGGTCGTACCTACGGAACATAGAGCAATGTATTATTTCCACTTGGAGAACAATATTAATTAGAAATTAACATTACTGGGGCAAGCCCAGCCCCTACATTTTAATACATTTTTAAACTTGTCCTACACCCTTTCAAAGCTAATTTCGTACGAAAAAAAAGAAAATAGTACAGGTAGTGTTAAAGATGTAATGCTTTTTACACCTGGCTTTGTAGTCAGGGCTATTGTTTAGCATTACTTGTTTAACACTACCCTTACGGAACGTGGTAATAATGTATTTTAAAACCAATTAGCAACGTCGTTATCTAAGTTACGTTTATTTTGGTTTATTTTACAAAAATAATCTCCTTCATAATCAATAAGTTATAAAAAATATATCTTTTTTGTAAAAAATATTTTTAACTACGCAAGCTGGTTGCGTACTAAGGTAATTACTTTGCATCATCATAAACGAGGTCAAGTGTAAGTTACTTCTAGCCGCAAGGCACTTCCTTCCAAGAAAAAAAACTTACTCAATTATCTTGTTTCTGATGTCAAAGCGGTAGCTCAGTTGGTTAGAGCAACGGACTGTTAGTTATAAAATTTCCTTTAAAAAGGACAATTATTACTTACTTCACATTCTTAACCCGTAGGTCGCAGGTTCAAGTCCTGCCCGCTTTGCAAATAAAACAGTAGTGTAACGGTAGCACGTCAGTATTTTAGTATTTAGCTTATCATTCATTTGGTCAATAAATACTTACTTCAAATTGGGGACTGAAAGTATAGGTTCAATTCCTATCTGTTTTACAAAAATTAGGTCAATTATTGTTTACTTCTAGCCGCAAGGCACTTCTTTTGATGAAACCAAAACAATAAAATTACCTGATTTTTAGAAAATTAAGGTCAATGATTACTTACTTCTCTTTTATTCAAAAAATAGTAGTCAAATTACCTGATTTTTAAATTTTAATAAAATAGTGTCAGTAAAATAGAAATAGTGGTGCAATGGTTAGCATACCAGCTTTTTTTAAGTATTTAACTTACCAAGAGTCAAATTGGTCAATAAATACTTACTTCAAAATTTTCACGCTGGAGATATTGGTTCAAATCCTTTCTATTTCGCAAAATTTTAGGTCAATTATTGTTTACTTCTAGCCGTAAGGCAACTCACTCTTAATGAATCAAAACAATAAAATTACCTAATTTTTAATCTTAATTACAAAGTTTGCCGTACTTCGTACCTCAAACTTCGTACTTAAAAAAACAAGGTCAAGATATGCTTACTTCTCTTTTTTAGAAAAATAGTATATCAATTATCTAATTTTAAATAAAAAAACAATGAAAAATCTAATGAATGTGGCTTTGCGTCAGCAAGCAGTTTTTATCCCAAAAATGGAGATAAAAAATGATTTAATAGCTTTGCGTGGCACTACGTCTGTGCTTGTGGCTAATCTTGCAAAACTTGGTTTTGCCATTTCTGAAGAGCTTTTAAAGGCTCTCAACAATGCTACACCAAAATTTCAAGGAGATTTGCTAGACAAATTCCGTGAGGTGATGGGCGTAAATAAAAATTGGACACCACTTGTGAAAGGTTGGGACACACCCACTGGTGAAAACCTAACAGACCATATTTTGACGTTTCTGACAAGCATTTTCAATGGAAAAGGTACGAAATTAGAATGTGGACACACTATTCCGCCAAATACTTTTCCTTTGCACCGCTATAATGGTTGCCCATTTTGTGGAACGCCTTTTGAAGCAGGGAAAATTGAAACTTTTGGACAAGGAAGCAAGCTAAAAGTCTTAGAACTTTGGACAGAAACTGAAACTAATCAGTTTTTTGCTGATTTATTGTCTTCAAAAACTGCCTTAGATGCTACGCAAATTGATAGTTTGAAGATTTTATTGACAAATTTGCCTTTGCCTACAAATGCAGGTGCAACCGTAAATATTGCTATGAAGGAAACTTTAATGGCGGTGATTGATATTTTGGTGGAAACTGACCCAGAAAAAGCACAAACTTTGTTTACTTCTCCTACAGATATTTTGCGCTATTTGTGGTACAAAAAAACAGGTTTTTTGCAAATAATTGAGCCTAAAACTATTGCAAAAAGAGCAAAAAATAACGCAAAACGTGTCACTTTTTTGAATGCAACAAGTACCACAGAAACGGCAAAAGCAAAACTTGATGCTACAAAAAGCCTAAAACTGAAATATGACCGCAAAACCTGCGCTATGGTGGCAAAATGGTTGAATAATTTGCCTATTGACAACGAAAAAATGGCAGAAACTATGCACCCAAAACGTGGTATGTGGGTACGTTTTATACGTGCTTTGCGTTTGGCAGAATACAGTAAAAAAGCTGGTTTTGAGAAATTGAAAGCACTTTTAGACATTTTTTATAAAGAGGATTATGATGTGTGGCAAGGGCGTGTGAACTATTACCGTTTGAAAGCTGATGCGCAAACGACATTTAAGTTCTTAAAACAACGTCCTGGACTATTTGCACGCTCACTTTTTGCTAATATGTTGTGGTTTGGTGCAGAAGAAACTACGGCTGCTTTTGCAGAAATCATTGATAAAGTACCTGCTAGATTGGTTTTTACGCTAAATATGTATGCAAATAACTATTTTAGTCGCAACAACCGTACTGTAAAACCGCTTGGAGGTATTGCAAAAAGTATTCCTGCAAATACGTTGATTTCTTTGTATAATGAGGTGCAACTAGAAGGAATGAAAGAAGAAGTAGAAAATTTGTGTCTCTTGGCTATGGAAAAACGTTTTTCTGCTATCCAAAATGATAATAAAACTATTTTCATTGAGCCATCTTTATTCAAAATGCCTGTTTCTATTGGTGATAGAAGTGAAAGTGTACAAGATTTGCCCTCTGCATTGATGGGAACACGTTTTGCGGTGGAAGGAAATAATGTACGTTTGTTTATGCAGTGGGGAACGGGGCTTCCTGCGCAGCATTTGGACATGGATTTGAGTTGCCATATTGCGTACAGTAATGGTGGAACGGGTTTTTGCTCATTCTCTCAACTTACAACTACGGGTTGTAAGCATAGTGGAGATATACAATATATTCCAAATAAAGTGGGAACTGCTGAATACATTGAAATAGACGTATATCAATTACAAAAAGCAAAGGCAAAATACGTTACATTTACCTGCAATGCGTACAGTAATGGTGCTATAACACCAAATTTGGTAATTGGTTGGATGAACAGTAAAAATCCAATGACAATCTCTGAAAAAACAGGCGTTGCTTACGACCCTTCTTGTGTGCAACATCAAGTGCGCATCACCACAAATGCCTCAAAAGGTTTGGTTTTTGGCGTTTTAGATGTTGAAAAAGCAGAAATTGTATGGTTAGAGTTGCCTTTTGCAGGACAAGTAGTAGGTAATTTGGATACGAAAAACATAGAAAATATGCTTTCCAAACTAAACGCTAAACTAAGCATAGGACAACTTTTAGCTATCAAGGCAAAAGCGCAAAACCTTGAAATAGTGGAAACTATTGAAGCTGATGAGGTTTATGACCGCAAATGGGCAAGTAATAGCGCAAGCGTTACAAAGCTTTTGGTAGATTAAAATGTAAAATAAAAAGCCTTTCCAAATTTGGGAAGGCTTTTTTAGGAAAACAACTTTTTATAAATTAAATACAGAAGGATAATCTAATTTATTTTCCAATATTATAGGACTTTCTGTCTGAATTACTTATCAAATTTATATTTTATCAAATTCAAGTAAAAATAATCTCCTTGATAATCAGTTAGTTATGAGTTTTTGAAAAATATTTTTCGTATTTGTCATTTGCAAAAAATGCAAATTTTTAGGCATAAAAGCCGCCCTCCACCAAATAATATTTGGCAAAAATTTCAGGAAAGCCCCTGTACGCATTTTCGGTGCTTTAAAAAAGGTGAAATTTTTGCATTTTTTGCAAAAATACAAAAATTTGTGAAAAAATATCAATACATTGTATTTGCTTTTATTATATTTACCTTTGCCACGCCACTAGAAATAGTAGGCATTTTTTCATTTTCAACCAAATCATTTTCACTAATGAAAACAA
>JAYVGJ010000039.1:0-1620 GCA_043772375.1 Raineyaceae bacterium
CTAAACCCCTATCCCTAAATCCCTTTCCCCTGCTGGGAAAGGGACTTTAATACACTTATCCGACTTTCGCAGGAGGTCTAATATTCAATACTATGAGCAGTTTTTATGAGTTGTATTCAGTCCCAGCGGGACGTTATATTTATAGAAAACAAATCACGCAAAAAATGTATTTAGCCCCAGCGGGGCGACATATTTTTAACAACAGATAGTGCAAATATGCAACACCTTTATATGTCAAATTTTGCATTATTTGTTCAACTACCAAAAATATTATTCTCTTAAAGGCTAGAAGCCTTTTTATAGTCGTCACTTAGCTGGAGCTAAGCGACAGTAAATCTCAATTAAAAAAATGCTTTTTCCTTATCATTCTTTACGTATTTTTGCTGAAAACATCTTTTTAAAAATAGGTTTTTCACAAGAAAACGCACAACTTGCTACAAAAGTACGACACCTTCCAAAATAAAAATTTCAAAAAAATAATAATAATGAAAAACTTTATAATATATCTTCTATTTTCAATTTTTATTTCTTGCAAAGAAAAATATGAAGAAATAGATTATCAATATTTTCAAAAATTATCAATTCAAGATACTTTGGTAGATAATAAAAAAGTACTTGTTATGAAAGTTGTAAAACATATTTCAAATAATTATTCTTACTTGTTAGTTAAAGATAAAAAAAACTCTAGAAAATATTTATTTAAAGACTCAGAATGTGAATTGGAAAATGATTCAATAATTCGTTCCTATTACCCAGCGTTTATATATGATGAAAACGGTGGATTCAGAAAAAATGGAATTTGGGTTTATACTAAATTCACAAAAAAAGGGATTTTTCCATTCATAACAAATAGGACGGAATTTAGCGTAGATTCATTTCCTCAAAACTGGAAAAAGAGTTTACCGAAAAAAGAAGGAATCTATTTATATAAAAATAACAAACTGAAAATAATCTCAACTGAACAATCTGAAGAAAAATTTAAAGAAAAAAAAATAGATGGATTTTATTTTATTCCAAATAATGGTAGACTATTTGATAAAATTAATATAAGCCAATTAGAATAGAAACTTCTGCTAACAGCGGTTTGCAAAAATTGGGGTTTTTCCTGTGGTGTCTGGTGTTTCCATCTGACACCAAAAAGGTGCTTTTAAATGCTTGATTGTGTAAGAATACTTCCCTAATCAACGCTTAAAAGCATATTTGAAGTCAGGTGGAAACACCATAGCCGTCAGTCTAATAATTTTCAGTTTTTGTATTAAAGTCCCTTTCCCAGCAGGGCTAGCAGTTGCTAGTGGGATTTAGGGATAGGGTTTAATCTTAATTATGTTTAATCTATCATAATAAAAGAAACCCCACCTAAATCCTCCCCTGCTGGGAGTACTTTAAAGGCACTTTTTGAAAGTAATAACATTTAGCCTGACGGCTATGGTGGAAACACCTGACTTCACAAAAAAATACGGAAAATAGTTGTGAGTTGTTAATGAATACAAAATATGGTAGTGCTATACTTGTAATGATTTGATATTTATAAATATTTATATAAAGGTGGCGTTGTTCGTGTCTTCACAAACAACAGCAGTTTCTGCCACCATTTGAAAACATTACAAGTATAGCACTACC
>JAYVGJ010000040.1:0-4031 GCA_043772375.1 Raineyaceae bacterium
ATTGTCATAGCAAGAAAGTTCGCAAAAACGGTCATATTCGTAATAACAAACAAAATTATCATTGTGCTTGTTGTCTTCGCCAGTTTGTAGAAAATGGTCAGAACTGGTTTGTGGACACAAAAGAGCGTTCACAAATAGATAAACTGCTTTTAGAACGTATTTCTTTACGAGGTATTTGCCGAGTAATGAATGTAAGTCTTTCGTGGTTATTAGGTTACATAAAGGCGGTTTATGATGCTTTACCTGATGATTTGAATGTAGTAGAGGCATTACCTGATGAAGAAGCGTATCTTGATGATAGGTTTGAAGAGGAAATATATCGTATTATTGCTAAAAAAAAAATAGTATTTGCTTGTCAAATTATACAGAAGTAGTGGATACTCTTTGTATTGATAGATTAGAATTACTTGATAATCAATGTTTTACAGAATTTATTGAAGAAATTCCGCTTCCAGAAATGGCAATAGAAATGGAATCTGACTTACTCGTGGATAAATTATATAGTGAAGAACGTGGCTTACGTGTTGAATTTATAGGTATTCAGTTAGATGAATTGTGGTCTTTTGTGGGCAACAAAGAAAATAAACAGTGGGTTTGGATGGCTTTAAACCCTGATAATAGGCAAATTATTGCTTTTCATGTAGGTGGTCGTGGTAGTGAAGATGCGAAGCTGTTCCATGCAAAAATTCCTACTTTTTTCAAGGAGAATGCAGCATTTTTCTCTGATTATTGGAAAGCATACGTAAAAACCTTTTCTGAAAACGACCATTTTGGGGTGGGTAAGGACAGCGGATTAACCGCTTATATTGAGCGTTTTAACAATACGCTTCGCCAAAGAACTTCAAGATTAGTAAGGAAAGCCTTGAGCTTTTCAAAGTCATTAGTCAATCATATAGGAGCAATTAAATATTTTATTTGTGCCTATAATCTCCAAATAAAATCATTACAAGTATAGCACTACCCTAAAATGAATGTCTAAAACGAATATCAAAATTAAAACAAAATTTCTCAAAATCTTAATAAAATGAAAAATAAACTACTTTTTGGGCTTGTATTAACCATTTCTTTTGCTTTCACTACAGTCGTACCGACTGGTGATATTTATAGAAATATTCCTAACAAATTCTTCAAACGTGGTGAACACATTGAGTATTTGGTGCATTATGGTATGGTGAATGCAGGAATAGGCACTGTGGACGTGGATAATAAACTTTATTCTATCAATGGCAGACCTTGCTACAAGGTTGATGTGGCAGGCAAAAGTATTGGAGGACTTGCTATGGTGGCTAATATTGATGACTTTTGGCGTGCTTACATTGATACTGCTTCTCTTGCGCCACACCGTAGTTATAGAAATCTAAAAGAAAATTCTTACGTAAAAGAAGAATCAACTTATATGAATATTTTTGGTAAAACAGCACGTGTCAAAGATGACAAAGATAAAACAGAAAAAACCATCAATACACCTTCTTATGTGTTGGATATTGTGGGAGGGTTTTATTATTTGCGTACTTTGGACTATGCCAAAATGGCAAAAGGGCAATTTTTTATGATGGATTGCATTCTGGATACAGATATCCACACTCTGAAAGTAGAGTTTTTGGGAACAGAAGACGTAAAAACGAAGTTTGGAACTATCAAATGCTACGTAATGTCGCCTATTGTACCTAAAAACCAACTTTTTAAAGGAGAACGCCCCGTAAAAGTTTGGATTTCGGCAGATAACAACCGTATCCCTATGAAAATGCAGGCAGAATTTGTGGTGGGCGCAGTAAAAGTTGATTTGAAAGATTTTAAAAATATGCGTCACGGGTTTAATTTCGTAAAGTAGCCCAATTATTCTTAACAAAAAATGAAAATAAATGAGAGAGAAACAGATTTTACACCAGAATTTATATTTCAAACTTCACGTAGTTCTGGTGCAGGCGGGCAAAATGTCAATAAAGTAGAAACAAAAGTAGAGTTACGGTTTCATATTCAAAATTCTAATTTACTGTTGGAAGAAGAAAAACTTATTTTGCTAGTAAAACTTGCTAATAAAATCAATTTAGAGGGATTTTTACAAGTGATTTGCCAACAAACACGTAGCCAATTAAAAAACAAAGA
This sequence comes from Raineyaceae bacterium, assembly GCA_043772375.1. Classification (GTDB taxonomy): domain Bacteria; phylum Bacteroidota; class Bacteroidia; order Cytophagales; family Thermonemataceae; genus JANYGM01. Next base: position 2,107 of record JAYVGJ010000040.1, read on the forward strand.
GATTGTGATGCAGAAATTTGAAGAAATTTTAATAAAGGCATTTATACAACCCAAACTACGCAAAAAGGTCAAACCCACTAAATCAATGATAGAAAAACGCCTTAAAGACAAACAGAAAGAGGGAGAAAAAAAATCTCTACGTGGGAAAATTGATTTTGAATAAGTAACGTATTGAAAATAAGTTTCTAACTTTGTATTTCTTAATGCTCTTAGTGGTAAGAAAAAAACAAATTAGTATGTTATTTACAACCTATTACTAAATTTGTAATGCTTCACGAGTAGTTAGCAATGGAAATTAACTAACTGATGTTACGCAAGAATAATTTTGTCAAATGTATTTATTGTAGATACGCACCGCAGTGCGTATCCACGACAAACAATACAGTAGCAAATATAATCATAATAATTTAATTGGTGCAAATACATTGTTCTACGTGGATACGCACTGCTATGACGTATCTACAAATCCTTTTGATAGGAAAGAGCCATTTTTTAGTGCTTTCTTCTATATATACTAGAAACGAGAGAGATTTAGGAAACCGAATTTTGTATTAGTTCCAGTGGGTGTAGGGCAAGTTGTATTTTGTAGGGTGCGACCCTTGTGGTCGCCCATATATGCGAAAGCAACACGACAAAAAGTATGCAAAATAATGTGTAAAATCAAGTTTTTAGGCTATCCAAAGAGGGCAACCACAAGGGTCGCACCTACATTTTAATACATTTTCAAACTTGTCCTACACCCGTTCCAGTGGAATGGCATATTTTATAGAAATATAATTGTATTAAGCTCCGTAGAAGCGAAATATTTATAAAACTAGTTCTTGTTGATGCCATTCCGCTGGAGCTAAATGCATTTTTTGATACGTTAGGAATGAGAAGTAAATAACTTAATCTTTTGGTTTTTACAATAGCCTAATAATCAAAGTTTTACATTCGTACTTCTTATTTCGTAATGACTTTGTTGCAACGGTTAGAACGCTGGAATAGCACTTTTTATAATATATGGATAAATTAAAATAACTTAAAACCTTATTTCAAGAAGATTGAAGTATATTATAAAATATTTATACTTCATCTTTTTTGTAAAAAGTCTATTTCAAGTACGCTGACCGTTGCAACAAAGTCTTTCGTAAATGCTAAAATATATTTTTTAAGAATTTCAGTAGATTTTGTGTATTTCTTAGTGTTTTTCTTACGTGTATTTCTTGTGTTCTTAGTGGTAAAATGTATTTTTTAAGAATTTCAGTAGATTTTGTGTATTTCTTACTGTATTTCTTGTGTTCTTAGTGGTAAAATGTATTTTTTTAAGAGGAATAATTATTTAGTAGATTTATTATCAAGCATTTAGATTATTTTATTGAATTTATTTCAAAAATACGGTTCTACTAAGATTTATACGGAAACCTGATTTTCTTAAATTGTTGTTTTGTATTCAGCCCCAGCGGGGCGAGATATTTATAGCGAATAACAAATATGCCGCCCCGCTGGGCTGAATACATTTTTCGTGTTTTGTTTTTCTATAAATATGCCGTCCCGCTGGGACTTAAAAACTTGTCAGTATAAATCTTAGTAGAACCAAAAATACTTGCAAATAAGTTTGGAGAATAAAAAAATATTCGTACCTTTGCATTCCGAAATAAGCAGTAAAGAAAGTAAAGTTTTGAAAATAGTTCAGCTTTAAAAGTTTTTGAAAATATTTAACATTTTATTTGGAGAATAAAAAAGTATTCGTACCTTTGCACTCCGAAATAAAGAGTAAAGGAATAAAGTTTTGAAAATAGTTCAGATTTAAAAGATTTTGAAAATATTTAACATTTTATTTGGAGAATAAAAAAGTATTCGTACCTTTGCACTCCGAAATAAGGGGTAAAAAAATTAAAGTTTTGAAAATAGTTCTGCTTTAAAAGATTTTAAAAAAAGTTTAA
>JAYVGJ010000041.1:0-6978 GCA_043772375.1 Raineyaceae bacterium
GGTAGTGCTATACTTGTAATGATTTTATATTTATAAATATTTATATAAAAATGCCGTTGTTTGTGCTTTCACAAACAACAATGAGGTAGTACAATAGCACATTATTTACGACAGAAAGTACATTATTGTGACATAATGGTTATTTGTGAAGACACAAACAACGGCGGTTTCTGCCATCATTTAAAAATCATTACAAGCATAGCACTACCAAAAAAATGATGGTAAATCATCAGATTTAGCTTGCAAAAAACTAAAAAACCTCAAAATCTTTATGATTTTGAGGTTTTTTATAATTGGTTTTCCTGTGGTGTCAGGTTTTTCTACCTGACACCAAACTACGTCAAACAATGTATTTAAGCACTCCTATACCAAAAAGCCACGCTATAAGTGTGGTTTTTGTGTTTATGATTTGTGCCTTTCCTGTGTTTTCAGGTGTTTCCACCTGACAACAAACTACGCCAAACAATGCACTCAGGCACTTGTATAAGCACAAAACCACCTTATTTTCCGCCGTTGTTGGTGTTCTAGCGTTAGCGACACCAACAACGCACTAACGGCAGGACGTAGAGGAATGTATTATCCTTGTATTTATCTTAACATCTTGTAAATCCTGATTAATCTTGGATTTTCACTTTGAGTGTATTTGTTTCTTGCGAAATAACAACAATTTTGCTGTCTTTCTCAATAAAATCTCCCAAACTGCTGGCATCATACAAAATATTATCAATAATTATTTTTCCGCTGGGGCGCAAAACTGTATAAGCTGTTCCTATTTTTCCTGTCATTTTTTCGCTCATATTCACACTATAACCGCTTTTGCTATCCATTGTTTTTTCCAAAGAAATATCTTTAAATGCTTTGCTACTTAGCAAACGAGGCATCATCATTATTCCCAAAACAACGCTTGCAAGCATACCAGCTACACTTATTGAAAAAGAAGTAACAATATTTTTAGCTGCCACACCAGAAAAATCTAAACCATCATTATTAAGCATCATCAGAGAAAGTGAGCCAAAACTAAGCACCAAACCAGCCACGCCCACTACCCCAAAACCAGGAATAACGAAAATCTCTACTGCAAGCAAAATGATACCTATCAAAAACAACAATAATTCCCAATTTTGCGCCAACCCAACCAAATAATAAGGCACAAAATACAAGACAAGTGCCGTAAGAGAGGCAAAAAGTGGCAAACCAATGCCAGGACTTTGCATTTCCATATACAAACCAGCCATAATTATCATCAAAAGTACACCACTAACAGCAGGATTTAGGAAAAAATCTACTATTTTATCCAAAAAACTATCTTCATTTGAAGTGATTTTATAACCTGTAATTTTGTACTTTTTCAAGATTTCATCAATGCTATTTAGCTCTGCTTCGCAGTATTTAAATTTAATTGCCTCACGTGTGGTGAGGGTAAGCACTTTTCCAGGCTCTTTGATAGAATCAAGCTCCAAAGTTTGGTCTACCATTGCCTCTGCAATTTGAGGATTTCTACCACGTTTTTCTGCCGTAGCACGCATTTCTCCACGCATTCCTGACTGATATTTTTCAGGCGCATACGTACCATCTGAATTTACGACAGTTGCTGCGCCAATACTTGCACCTCCCGACATATAAATGCTATCACAAGCAATAGCAATAAAAGCACCACCAGAAAGCGCACTTTTATTGATAAAAACCCACACAGGTTTCTCAAAACTTAGTATTTTCTTACGAATGGCATCAGCATCATACAAGCCGCCACCATAAGTATCCATTTCAATAATAATAAGGTCACTTTTTGCAGCTTTGGCGGCATCTAAACTACGACTAACACGCCTAGCAGTGCTTTCTGTGATAGCTTCTTTGATGTCTATTTTGGTGATTTTTTTGATATTATTTGTAGCTATTTTTATAGGATTATTTTGTGAAAATCCTATGGAGGAAAAAAGAAAAATAAATATGAATAAAATGTTTTTTTTCATTGATATTGATTGTTTGAGATGATATTGGTTTAGCGTAATTGGTAATTGTTAATTCGTAATTGAAATATATTTTCGTACAAATGTAACTTTTTTTTGTAATTTACGAATAAATTAACAATATTCGCACTTTGTTTTGTGTAATTAGTTTTGAGTCAAAATATTGTATTCATTGTTACTGTAAAAGTTCCGTTGCAAAAAAGTGTAGGGTGCGACCCTTGTGGGCGCCAAAACTTGCGAAAGCAACACGACGAGCAAAAACAGCTTTTAAGCACAATTCAAGCAGGGCGACCACAAGGGTCGCACCGTACAAAAAATACATATAAAATTTATTTTTTAATTTATATTATTGATAATCAAGTAATTATATTATCCAAAATAATTTCTATAAATCTGCAACGGAACTTTTACAGTAACAAAATTCACAAATTAATAATGTCGTTATCTAAGTATTTACAACCTAAACAGTTACAATGAAAAAAAGATTGGGAAAAAACATATTTAGCAAGTATTAGATAAGAAATACAAGATTTTTAATGAAATATCCAAAAAATAATAGTATATTTAAGAATAATTTCACTTAAAAAACAAAAAATGAAACATTATTTAATCTTATTCCTATCAGTAGGAATACTAAGCTCTTGTGTATCTGCTAAGAAATACAAGACCCTCAACGAAAAGTACAACTCTTGTGAAATGGCAAAAAAAGCCAATGCTGACGCCTTAGGCAGGTTACAAGGTGATTTGAGTGACTGCAACACGCAAAAAGCTAGGCTTACCACAGACCTAGAAGAAGCCCGCAAAACAAATTCTCAACTTCTTTCAAGTATGGGCGAGATGGCAATGCTGACACGCAAAGAAGCGGAAAATTTGACTAATTCTTTGGAAAAGCTCAAAGAAAAAGATATGCACATCAAAACGCTTAATCAAGCCATCAACAGAAAAGATTCTATGACTATTGCCCTCGTTACGACCCTAAAACGTGCAGTGGGAAGAGATGACAAAGATATTGAAATAAATGTAGAGAAAGGCGTAGTAATGGTTTCTATTTCTGATAAATTTTTGTTCACGACTGGAAGCTATGATATTAGCCCAAATGCAACAGAAGTTTTGAGAAAAGTAGCCCTTATTTTGCAGGACAGACCTGATTTTGAGGTACTTGTGGAAGGACATACAGACAATGTTCCATATAGAAAAGGAGATTTGCTAGATAACTGGGATTTGAGTGTAAAACGCTCTACGGCACTTGTGAGAGTTTTGCACACAAAATTCAATATTGCTCCAGAACGCCTAATACCTGCAGGACGTGCGCATTATGTGCCACTCGTACCCAACGACACGCCAGAAAACCGTGCTAAAAACCGCAGAACTCGTATTATTATTATGCCAAAAATTGACCAGTTTTATGGAATGATAGAACAAGGTATGAAAGAAGCAAAAAAATAAATAATCAAAAGAATAACAAAAAAGCCTTTCAAATTATTTGAAAGGCTTTTTTTGTGCGTTTTAAAAATTTCTATTCTATGAAAGAGATGAAATGATTTTGTCTATTTTTTCTTGTTCCAAATTGATGCCAAGTTTGTCTAAAATTTCTTTCAAATGCACTTTTTCTACTTCATCATCACCAAAATTTTTGAGCATTACAGTGTACATATTCTCAATGAGAGCTGCTTTTAGGCTTTTTAGGAAAGGATTGTATTTTTTTACAACTTCATCAAGTTCCAAAAAAATCTTCAAACCAGCAAGCAAAGGAGTTTTCCAATTAGCAAAATTTTCAGCAATAAATTTCAGCTCACCTTCCAATACTTTTGGAAACTCCCGGTAACTAACGGCATCATCTGGGCTAGTAAGTGCAGCTATAATTTCTTGTGTTTCTGCGCTGGTTTGCTCATCTACGTAGCGGTGCGCAAAGTTGGCGGTGTGTTCTAATACACTTTGTTCCAATGTATCTACCTTACCATCAAGAGCAATGGACATTGCGACAGGTGCAGCAGTCATCATCTCAAAAAGTTGTTCTGATGTAAGCATTATTTTGCGTTCATCTAAATAAGCAGCAAGTTCGTAGCGTACTTGCGTGATTTTTTCTTGGAAGAAAAGAAGGTCAGCTTGGTTCATTATTTTGCTTTTGAATGTTTTGGTTTTAGGGAAATTTGCTTAAAATATTTCCAAAAATACAGTTTTTTATTAAAAAATCAAAAAAATATCTAAAATTTTAGAACGAGATGCGAAGCAGGAAATACGAATGTAAAACTTTGATTCTATTTGGAAATGATTGTTATTATTTGTATTTTTGATTTGCAATTTTTAAACGATAATTATTATGAGATACGTAACCATTTATACAGAAAACAGCCATTATGAGGAGCTTTTGCAAGTAGCGCAAAACTTCAAATATGCAGAAAAAATAGAAACAGATGAGCAAGATTTAGCAGAAAATATGCTAGATGAGCTTGCAATAGAAGAATTAATGAAAGATATTGAAAACGACCTTGACGAAAATGATGACAAAGAGGAAATTTTAGCTAATGTCAGAGAAGGATTTGAAGAAATGATTTTGATACAGCAAGGCAAACTGAAGGGCATACCTTGGGAAGATTTTATGAAAGAGTTGAAGGAGGATAAGCTATGAGTTACAAACTAATTCTTTCTCCAAAATTCAACAGAGAGTTTAAAAAATTATCAAAAAAATATGCCTCTCTAAAAACGGAAGTAGCAACACTTGGCGCAGAACTCATGGAAAATCCTGCAATAGGAACACTTTTGCGCCCTAATGTCTATAAAATCCGTTTGGCTATCTCCTCCAAAAACAAAGGAAAATCAGGTGGCGCAAGAGTAATTACCTACATAAAAATCATTGATAAAACCGTTTATTTGCTCTCTATTTACAGTAAAGGAGAAAAAGATAATATTTCGGAAGATGAACTTGATGACCTTCTCACAGATTATCAAGAATAAAAAAGCCTTTCAAAATCACTTTTGAAAGGCTTTTGTTATTTTCCTATTAGCTAAAAAGGTCTTTTATATCATCTCTGGTGAGTTTTTTGAGGACGTTTACGTCTGTGCTTATCAAATCATCTGCAAGGCTTTTCTTTTTCTCTTGAAGTTTCAAAATTTTCTCTTCAATGGTATCTTTGCAAATCATTTTGTAGGCAAAAACATTGTTCTTTTGCCCTATGCGGTGCGTACGGTCAATTGCCTGCGCCTCAACGGCAGGATTCCACCAAGGATCAACCAAAAACACATATTCCGCTGCAGTAAGGTTAAGCCCAACGCCACCCGCCTTCAAACTCATCAAAAACACTCGTACATCATCATTCTCTTGGAATTGATGCACCGTTTCTTGGCGGTCTTTTGTTTGTCCGTCCAAATATTGGTAATGGATTTTGTGGTTAATGAGGCGTTGTTTTATCAAATCCAACATTCCCAAAAACTGTGAAAATATCAATATTTTGTGCTTAGAAGCCACTTCTAAGACGTGTTCCATAATTTCTTCTAACTTTACAGACTCTTCTGGGTATTTTTCTTTTTCATTGAGAATAGCAGGAGAATCACATATTTGACGAAGTTTCATAAGTCCTTCCAAAACCATCATTTGTGCGCCTGCAACGCCTTTTTCGTCAATTTCGCCCATAATCATATTACGGTATTTGTTTTTGAAAGCGTCATAAACTTTGCGCTGTTTGCTGCCCATTTCACAATACAAAATAGTTTCTGTTTTTTCTGGCAAATCTTTGGCAACTTGTTTCTTGGTTCTCCTCAAAATAAACGGATAAACTATCTTTTTAAGCTCTCTGACACGTTCTTCATTGCCATATTTGTCAATTTCGTTGCCATATTCTGTCTTAAAAAACTCATAACTACCCAAAATACCATTATTTGAGAAATTCATTTGTGCAAAAAGTTCAGAAACATTGTTTTCAATAGGCGTTCCTGTCATCACGAGTTTGTTATAAGAATTTAGCAATAAAACTGCCTTATAACGCTGTGAAGTAACATTTTTGATAGCTTGCGCCTCATCAAGCACCACATAATGAAAATTAAAACCTTGTAATCTTTCTACATCATTCAAAATATTTCCATACGTAGAAATCACCAAATTATAGCCTTCAAAAGCCTTTTCTGGCTCTTTTGAGCGGTTATTTCCGTAGTGAACAAGGTATTTTAGTTTTGGCGCAAACTTCTGAATTTCATTTGCCCAGTTAAAAATAAGGCTCGTAGGCACAACCACAAGGTTTACTTTATCAGGATAAAGATTTGCCTGTTTTTGCAAAAAAGTAAGCATTTGCAGGGTTTTCCCTAGTCCCATATCATCAGCAAGGCAACCGCCCCAACCAAATTCGTCAAGAAAACACAGCCATTGATACCCAGAAACCTGATAATCACGCAAAGTAGCCGTAATTTCTTTGGGAACTTTGTGCTTTTTGATTTTGTCAAAATTCAGTAATTTTTCTTTTTTGTCTTCTAATTCTTTAACAAGTTTGACGTTGTCAATTTCAGCGTGAAGCGTGTCCAAAAGAGAAAAATGTATCTTAGAAAGTTTGATGTTATTTTTGTCAATAGACCCCAATTTGAAGATTGTGGCGTATTTTTCTATCCATTCTTGTGGCAAAATGCCCAGCGTGCCATCACCCAAACGCACAAAATGTTCGTTGTTGAGCAAAGATTTGCGTACATCTTTGAGGTTTACGAGTTGTTCGCCAAAACTAATTTGGATTTTCAAATCAAACCAATCAATGCCCGAGCCTGCTTTCATTTCAAATTTAGGCTTAAATTGGTTGTATTTGAACTGTTTGAGCGTATTAAAGCCCAAAATTTCAAAGCCTTTTTCTCTGAAAATCTCAAAGGCATCTAACATCCAATTATTTTTCATTACATCACCAGAGTTAAGGTAAAAACTACCGTTATCTTCTGAAAAATTTTCGTTAGATTTTTCCACCAATTCGTGCATTTCTTGCTCAAAATCAATGTTTCTTTTTATCCTAAAAAACTCGTTATTTTCTTCAAAAATCAG